>JAZSGM010000122.1:0-5436 GCA_045532715.1 Clostridia bacterium | reverse complement strand
CCGGAAAGTCCTTGACGTTTACCTTGCGCATATGCCGCGTTCCAGATAATATTTGCCGTGAATTTGTCCCCGGCATTCATCATCATAATTGCTGCCTTTTTCGGTGTTTTGAACGCTTCTCTGACCTTGCCGGCTTTAAAGCTGTCCACGAGGTCACTTATGTAGCGCTCACCCAAAAATGCGCTTTGCGAAATTGTTGCCTTTGCTTTTGAATCTTTATTGATGGTCGCAAGCGCATTTTTAATACCAACACCCCAATCGCGCATATCCTGGATATACAAAAAGCCGTTCGGCAGGTTCATAAACTGCGCAAAGAAATTGCGGTAAGACCCGAGAATGGTATTGCCCTTCGCGCGTCTGTTCAGCCAATTCAGTGCCTTCGTTATCTTTCGCTGCGTAATTTCCTGCAGCGGACGGTCGAGAAAACTCGACTTGCCGGCAAGTGCATCTGTCCAGCGCGTGAGATAGAGAATAAATCCGTTTGCATTTCTTGTTTGACTGGTGTCCTCGGCAAGCGTCTTAATCACAGAGCGCATATCCGAAAAAACCGGGTCAAACGCAAGCTTGTCCTCTGCTGCCTGAATGTATTTCAGCATACCGCCGACCGCATCTGCGTCGTACGCGCCGAGGCCCTGACGCTGCATAAAGCCTTCCCACTTTGTTTTCGGCTTTGTGCCGTCAGATACCCCGACCAGGCGCGGGTCGATTTCGTCCGAGGTAAACAGAATGTTTGCAAGCCCACTAAAGCCGCTTGCCATCTCTTGAAAATGGTGATAGTAGTCCTGTCGCTTAAGTACACGCTTACCGATTAAAGCCTCACCGGTTTCATATTCGTGGATTCGACGGCTAAGCTCCGACTCTTTTGCATCGATATTCTCCCGATTGATTTCAAGCGCACGTTCAGAAACCTGCAGCTGGAGGGCCTCAAGCTTTGCCTCTTTGTCCTGCAATTGTTTTTCTTTTTTCTTGATGGCAGCTGCGAGTCGTTCTTTATCTTCCTGCTTCAGACTTTCTGCGCGGTCGGAAGCTTTGGCCACCTGCTTTTCGATATGGGCGGCTTTCTTCGTCCCTTTGTTTTTGAGCGCATCAAACTCCTGCTCTTTTTGGCTCCGTCTTTTCTCGAGCGCTTCAAGCGTTCCGGCAATATCCGAGTTGTCTTGCTGCCTTTTTCTCAAATCAGCAAGCTGCGCACGCAGGCTCTGGATATCCTCACGTAAATATTCGATTTCGATTTGCAGCTGCTCCGGCTTTTCGCGTAGTGTCTGTATATCCCTTCTCAAATCCGCGATTTCCGTTTGAATACGCAATTCGGCATCCGGATACACTTTTTCAAGCATTGTATTTAATTCGACAAAATACTTATCGTACAATGTGCGGCAAGCGTCATCCAGCTTAACAATAGACTGCCACCTATCCGGAAAATCACGTTTTAAATCCGCAAGAGTATACGCTTCACGAACAGCGACTTTTTTCGGCTGGTCGCCGCCTTTTTCGTAGGCCGGATTCTTTTTCCAGACTGTCCGGAAGCCTTCGCCGTACCACTGCGCAGCTGCGCTTTCTTTACTACCGATTCGAATATCAAGTGCATCAACCGTATTCTTGAACTCCATTAGTGCAGAGCGCGTACGACTTGTAAAAGCTGCTTTCGCCAATCCAAACGGTTTTTCGATACGGTCGCGCCAGAACGCACGTACACCGGGCATCTTGTCACACACGTAATCGAGCACACGTGGCAAATCCTTGAACAGCATCGCGTTTTTACCCTTCAAACGTTGCGAATACTGTAGTTCGATATCCTCTGCGCGCTTGAGCCCTTTCATATTGACAAGATTGGCAACATCCGGATTCGCAGTCGGCAGCTCGCTATCCTTCGGTGCTTTTGTAAGACCAAGCTCGTCTGCAACCTTCTGACCTTTCGTTTTCTGCACCGGCGTAAACTCCTGTTCGGTTGCTTCTTTTGGAAAATGCACGTCCGTCGCAGCATCAATATACATTTGCGCCGTGTCGGATTTTGGGGATGTTTTTTTAGGAAGGCTATTAATGTATTGCTCTTCCCTTGCTATCGCTGCATTTTTCGCCCCCATTTGTTCATTTGTCAGCATGCTATCCGGAAAATATTTTAGAAAATCGCCATATTCCGGATTGACTTTTTTGACAATGTCGGATATACTAACAGTGGAAGCTGCAGGCGCAGCGGTGTAGCTGATGGCTGAATTGCTGTCACCTCCCGCCAACCGTCCGGCTTCCATTTTGTTTTTTAGGCAAACCGATAAATACATAATGTTTTCTTGCCCCTGCAGTTCCTTGACTTCCAATTGCACCGGTACAAGCTCGTTACCATCAAAAAAAGCACTTGCAAGAACATACATATTTACCAGTCGTTTGTTTTCTTTAATCGTACCAGTATACTTATCTTTGTGCACTTCAACGCCAATAGCATTTTTTATAATATCATCAAACACCGTTAGCATTTTTGCAAAAGTTTCATACTCCTTATGTTGCCTATGAATGCTTTCGTTGAGCGAGGCTGCGGAATATTCAAACTCCAATTTTATGTCCTTGTTTTCCATTTTTTTATTAAGCAAACCAAACTGATTTGCTATGCGTTGTAAAATCTTTTTGGCAGGACCTTTGTATTTTTCTTGAAGCGATTGGATATCTCCATCGGCAAGTATTTCCTTATAATCACTCGTGGCCCTTGCTACCTTCACAGCTTTCTTTTTGAGAACTTTGGCACGTTCGCTATCACCCATATCGTAAGCGATTACACTCTCTTTTCCTATCCTCGCATTCACTGCATCCTCCACCATTTTCTGTGCTTCCGTCGACATCGAGCCGGTCGGGCTCTTCTGGCGAATAAAGTTCTGCAGCTCCTGCGGACGGTCGGCAAAAATTTGTGTAACAACCTTCTGTGCTGCAGGTGATAAATCGTCAAACTCCTGCGCATCAGTTGTAAGAAGATATCCTCCCGCTTCGATTGTAGAAATTTGCTTGTTTGCGGAACGTTCATTTATCGCGCTGATAACCGCACTACCGGTCTTGAGCCCACCGCCCAAAAAGCTAAGCATACCGCCGGCTCTCGCAGCGGATTTAATCTGCTCCATTTCATTTTGCGAATAAGAGTCGAAATCAAATGCACGCACAAACAAGTCAAACGGTGAGACATCTTCCCCGCGCTTCGCTGCTCTTTGTGCCTGTATCGAAATTGCTTCCTGCGTTCCTTCTTCGAAGCCTTCCGTGTAATAATCCAAAGCTCGCGCACCTGCGAATTTCGCAAGCTTTACTACGGTTTTTTGTGCTGCCTCTGACATCTTTTTTGATGCCATACGTTTAAGCAAATCGGTGCCTGCACTGCCAATCTTTTTCAGACTTTCCGGCGCATGCTTCGCCGCCTTTCCAAGGCCGGCTGCAGCAATTTCAAGGCCGTATTCCACTGCTGCGCTCGCCAAAGCTTCGTCCTTTGCCATTTCATATGCGACCTCAACATCGCCTGTCGCGCGCAACAATTCTACATATTCCGCGCCTGCCGTCTGTTCGTACATAAATTTCGCAGAGCCCGCAGCATAACCGTGCTTCCAGCCTTGCCTTGCGCCTTCAAAAGCGCCTGCAGCGCTTAGTGTCAACGCACCGCCAATTGCAGCGCCACCTAACGTGCCGGCAATACGTCCTTTCCAGCCTGCAGCAAGCTGACCAAGATATTGCGGCGCATAAGCAGCTGCATTTGCAATAAACTCATCAACACCATTGTTATTTTTGTATGTGTCGACATTGCGATTATATAATCTTTGAGCGAGCGCATCATAAATGTCATTTGCGGTCAGATTCTTCGATTTGTAACGCATCGAATCATAACCCGCCGTGTTTGATTTGACACCGATATCCCCCATACGATAATTCGCAGCTATGCGGCCGAATACATTGTTATCGTAGCTATTGTTTTTGTGCTCATCGTAATAATCTGCGGCTTTAATAATCTCATCGCCAATATCCTTCATGCCGCGAGCATCTCTGTAAACTGCAGTCTTGTGGGAACCGGGCTTCTCCTGAATAAAATCCCTATATGCTACATCGGACCTCGGCTTTGTTGATGCTGCCAAAATTTCACCGGATGCCTTTTCAAACCCAGCCTGCTCGCGTGCGTAGTCCGTGTTTACGCCGGAATCATTCACCGGAGAAGCGTTGTATGAGTGTCCGCGCAAAATATTTGTGATATATTCGTAGGCAAGCAGGCTTTTTTTATGCTTGTTGTACGCATCGCGAAATCCGTCGAAGTCATATACCGCCTTGTACGCTTCTGGCACATTATCGTTGAGTATATCCTGCTCAAAGTCAATAAAATACACATTATCGTCGCCGTACTTGTGATATACTTTTCTGTTCTCTTCAAGACGCTTCCCGAGAATAGCCTGTGTAGCCTTTAACATATCCGTATTATCTTTATATACGTTAATATAATTGACTGTAGTCATAAAATCAGCATCAGCGGGTAGCTCTCTCGCTACTCTGTGTTCATATTCAGTCGGTTTATTTTGCTGCACCAGCTTAGTAGCAAACTCCATATTTTTCTGTGCGGTTGTTTTTTGCCCTTCAATCGGGATTCCCGCGCGCTGGCTGGCTACTTTGAGTTGCAAGTCTGTAGGCTTAGCTGTCGATGATACAGCGTTTTTTTTGCTGCTTGTCTCTCTTCGGGTTTCCCCGAGTGATTTTTTACCGGAAGCAGCACCACCGTTTCCGGTGGTGCTCTTTTTTGTGTTTTTATTATTTGTCTGTACAAATTGTTCCGGCGCACTTTTAAAAGATGGTTTTTCGGTATTTTTTCGCCGTGATTGCGCGTTTAATTCAGCAGCAGCCAGGATTCTGTCTGCTCCGGTAAGCTTGCCGGCTTTAAAATCACGTTGCCGCTTTTCTTCCTGCGCCTTTTTTGTGTTCGCAGTTTTGAAATCAAATCCTGCATATGAATTGTTGGTCTTTTTAGACATCCTTCTCACCTCATACTACAAAATGATTACCGTACCATCGGAATAGTAAGCGTAAGTAACATCATTTCCGTCTTCGTCGATTCTCTTGCTTGTTTTTAAAAGCGTAGGCTGGTCATCACCGCCCGGGCCGTCTCCGAACGGATCGCCGAGGTCAATGCCGTAATAACCGCCACCGCCGGAGCTGCCGGAATTGCGCGCACGGTCAAGGGCATCCTGTTCTTTCTGGTACGCAAATACATCGTCCTGGTACTTTCTGTCAAGCGCATCCTGGTCTTTTTGATAAGCGAATACATCCTCCTGGTACTTTCTGTCGAGCGCATCCTGGCCTTTCTGGTACGCAAATACATCGTCCTGGTACTTTCTGTCGAGCGCATCCTGGCCTTTCTGGTAGTCCATCTGTTCATTGAACTGGTCAAGACCGGTATTGTACTGATGTACATTAAGACCGTAATTGCGG
>JAZSGM010000128.1:0-7127 GCA_045532715.1 Clostridia bacterium | reverse complement strand
GGCTTTTGGAGCTGTATAAATGATGAAAAGGATGCCCTTTCGGGCATCCTTTTTGTTGCTTGTGTAAGACAGATATAATGCAGATTTTTTGTGTATTGTTCCGGTAAATTATTCCAGAAAACAAAATAATCCATTGCCTTTTTCGATTTGCTGTGTTAGAGTAAAGATAGCAGGAATGTAAATGAATACTGAAACTGTTCATTTTTGCCCGTTTAAATCGAGTTCGTATGTGCGCGTTATGGTAAAGACGAAAGTGCTATAAAAGAGTTGATGCTTGAAGGAAGATACATCCAGGATTAAGCACTTGGGGGGGAGAACTGAAATGCAAGAGAATTCTTATAAGTATGATGCGTTTATAAGCTATCGCCATTTGGGGAAAGACAGTCTCGTTGCCGGAAAGCTTCAAAAGCTTTTGGAGGGCTTTAAGGTGCCACGTGGGGTTGATTGCGAATATACAACGCAAATTAAACGCATATTCCGTGATGAAACAGAATTGACGTCCAGCGGTGATTTGAACAACGAAATCAAAGAAGCGTTGGAGCAGTCGCGCTTTTTGATTGTCGTATGCTCTGAGGAAACACAAGAGTCAAAGTGGTGCGTTCAGGAGGTTGAATATTTTAAGTATCTGCATGGCGGACATCTGGACAACATTCTGACGATTCTTGTGAACGGAGAACCGGAAGACGCTTTTATGGAGCAGCTTTGCTATGAAACGCAGGAATACATCGATGAAAACGGAAACAGACAGCTTGGTTACTATGAGGTTGAGCCTTTGGCGGCAAATGTCAGCGGCAGAAATAAATTCAGTACAATCAGAAAGCTGAAAAGAGAATATCTGCGCCTGGCTGCTGCCATCGTCGGCTGTGATTTTGATGCTTTGTATCAGCGCCACAAGAGAAGAAGGATAAAGCGGGCAGTATCTTTTAGCGCTTTGGCATTACTTTTACTTTGTCTGATGGGTAATTTTTTTGCAGAGGCGGAGGCGAACAAGGCACAAAGGTTGTATGATGCTGCGTTGTCTTTTGTACAAGATGAAAATGCGGCGGAGTACCAAAAAGCATTGTATTATCTTGCTCAATCGGCTATGTGTAGTTTCCCGGAGGAAAAATATCAGGATGCGGCGATACACAATGTGCTCAGAGAAGCTGTTTTGCCTGTGAAGAGCGAAAAGCTGAACGGTAAAATACTGGGGAATGCCATCCTGGCCGAAACTGCTTCTGAAAAGGGCTATGGTGAGGTGCTTGTATCCGAAGAGATGGAGTATGTCACGGCGTGCAATCCGGAAAACGGCAGGATGCTGACTTATGCCGGAAATGACGGCTATCTTTCTGACAATGGCAAGACAATCAGCAATGAAAGATTTTTAACCTCCTGCGATAACGGAAGGTATTGGATCTTTGCCGCTGACGAAAAAACCGTACCGGGGCGCACGCAGAATGTAACCGTATATGATTCGGAGCTTGACCGGTTTTACAGTCTTGCGTTTGTTGCCGAAAACAATCCTGCGTTCGAAATCGGTGAAAACGAAGATTGTTATTTATCTGTTGATGTGTGTGAAGCCTATGCGCTTATCACCTGCAGAGGATATTATTATTTGTATACATTTGAGGAAAATGGTTATGTGCTATCAAAGACCATTTCTTCCGAGACGTTTTTGTCTGGCAAAAGTGCAATAACGGGTAAATACTATCTTGCCTCCAAAAGTGATGTGCTTCTTAGCGAAAGATTTAAAGTGGCAGCTGTGAAGGAGCTTGCGGAGATTGTTGTGTTCTCCCTTGAAAAAGATGGGCAATTTGCGACCATACCGAGTGACGGTGAGAGTGTATCCTCCTTTTCGTTTTTGAAAAATGAAAATCAAATATTGGTTTCTTACGGAGATGTTCAGAATACGAAAGCAGGCAGATGGGCGCTTTATGCGTACGAGTACGGCTCGGAAAAGTATGAATGCATATATACAAGGCAAACCCAAAATGCACTTGCACAGGCGATTTTTGCAGAAGACGGGAACACGATTCTGGCGCGGGATTTTGCAAATGGTATCTATATTACGACAAAAAATGTGCAGGGCAGGTACGAAGATTGCGGCCGGATGTATATGCCTGAAAAAATCAAGGCTGTGGCTGGTGGCAGGGAGTTTGCTTTTGCAGTATCCACCAATGAGAATTGTGTGTATTTGATGAACGTGGTTTCTCAACGAGAAAAAAGTTTCCGTGTTCATTCCGGGGAAAACGGATATCCGATTCTGGACATTCTCAGCACAGAGGATGAAAAACTTGCATTGCTGAGCCGCAAGTGCCTGCAGATTATGGATACAGACGGCAGTGTGCTTGAAACACATTCTTTTGATACAAAGGTATATCACGACTTTGTTGAAGCCAACCGCTACAAATTCCAGGGTAATTTTCTGCAATATGATACTTATTGGGGCAAATGGAACAAGAATGAATTCCCGGGCTCGGAAGCGCTTGAAACAAACATAAAAAATCAGATGGCAGAATTTTGCAGAGCAAACAACATTGCGTTGAATGCGGATATGACATCTGTAGCAGATTCCATACGGCTGTCGCAGGATGGGAAGAGAATCTTTGTTATGAAAAGCAGCCAGCCGTGTCTGTGTTCTTTTGTGATTACAGACAATGACACAGCAGAGCTTGAACATGGAATTGTATTTACGGAAGATGTCCCCAAGGCTTTGCTTAGCTGTACAAACGGAAAACAAATTGCGGTTACTACAGCATCCGGCAAGGTTTTTGTGTATTCTGTTCCGTTGACGGATACAGAGGTGAAATGGATAACCGCTGCGCATACCGGCGATATACGCGGGGTTTGTATTGATGAAACAGGGCGGTTTATGGCGCTGAGTATTAAAATGAGCACAAATGATGTGCTCGAGCTGTGGGATTTGGAAAATATGCGTTTGCTGGATGTCAGAGATGACGGAAATACAGCTTTAAGAGGATTGTGTTTTGTCGACAACAAGCTGTATTACGGCTTCGGAGAATATGTATGCTGTATGAATGTTTCCGGCAGCCGTAAATACGCTTACAATGATTATAAGCTGCTTTCGCAGCTTTGCGGAATGCGTGAAACGACAAACGGTAAGCCGGTATACTTTGTTGAGCCGGAAGATGCTGTAAAGAATGCACTTGATATATGGAGCCTTGAAATTCATACAAATCTGAGCAGTTGTTATTCAGAAAGTAAATTGTTTGACGACAAATTTATGGAGGTACAAAGCAAAGCGCTGCAAAAGTCTGACCCGGAAAAACTGAGTATTCTCCGGGAGAATAAGGACGAGATGCTTAAGCTTTATTCCGGCTTGAAAGATACACAGCGCCTTAGTCAGTATTATCAGGCGTTGATTCAGTTTACCAAGGCGCAGGAAGGTGTAGAAGCAGCAACGATGCTTGCGCAGGAATACTGTGATGCGCTACTGCCATATGTTTGCAAGACAGTCTATGAATGGAATAGTAGCGATCGACCGTATGTACAGGCTGGCTTTTGCTATTATGTGTTGGAGGTTTATTCTGCAATAGAGGAAGCGTGGCCCGTTTTTAATGCATTCTTTAATGAAATCAATGCTTATAACGCTAAGGCTGTGGAAGAGTCTTTGCATATCTATGATGCATTTAAGGTGCTTGAGCTTACGCAAAGCACATTATCGACGCTCGTAAATGATACACAATATATTTTGTATGTCATCAACGGAGAATTGGATGTGCTTGAACAAGAACTTTCGGAGTTCGGCTTTACCGAGATTTATGCAGATGACAATGCTGCTGTTAAAGTGCTTAAGCAACAATGGATGATGCGTCTGGCAATGCTGCGCGGCGATGTTGAAGCGGCGCTTGGCTATGAAGCGGAAATCTATAAAGCATTCCCGGAAGATTATGAAATGAATATTATGAATGATTGGGAGTACTTTAAAATCTTTAAGCGTTTGGGGATTATTTCCGAAACGGATTTCGATATGTATTATTCGGCGCTTGAAGGCTTTAACGGTGTTCGTGACAGATGCCTTGTAAATTAGGATGCATCTGTTTGCCTTATGTGATGTTTATATGCACCATAAAGTAAAGGTTTAAAAATATTGTTTTGATTTGTCAAAAACTTGGATAACAGGAGAATGAATATGAAAAAGTTTTGGAGTTTGCTGATTTGTATATGTATGCTTATGACATTTGTGCCGGCAGCTTATGCGCAGGGAAGCACATATGAACAGATGAATGCTGCATTTGCGCGGCTGAATGTGGCAGAGCTTTTGCCCGGATGGGATATTGAATATGCACGGGAGGGAAATGATTCCATTACCCTGACTTGCCCGAAGCTCAATGTGCAGTTCCGAGACGTTTGTAAGCAGCTGTATGCTTTGCGCAGCCGGATTGTTACGGCAAATGCCGAAGACGCAATGAGCCTGAATATACATTATTTATACTCGGCAAAGGTGCCGGAAAACTATCTGACGGTATCTCAGAATGGATTTGGTTTGTTTTTTCCGCAGGAGAGCGGTCTTTTCCATGCGTTTTTCGGAACGAGTGAGTTTTTGAACGGCGATGTTTGTACGGGCAGAAAAATGAGCATTTATCTGCATGTCAACGGTGGACGTAACCAGACAGAGACGGACAGAGCTTATATGGCAAAAATGAAACAGCTGGCTTCGGAGGCGAGAGCTTATTCACCGTATCAGATTGAACAGTTAGATTACTTTGTGCGCTGGATGGCAGAAAATACAACTTATGTGTTTGGTACCGGTGGCAAAGCGCCGCAGCTAATCGTAAACGGCACCGGTGTATGTGAGCATTATGCAAATGCCGTGCAGGATTTCTGCTATTTAATCGGGTTGCCTTCGTTGGTGGTGAAAAACTATGTAAAGGTGCATGCGTGGAACTATATTTACCTGAACAACCAGTGGTATGAATATGATCCGACGAATTACCTGCCGTACGGAATAAATGAGGGGACGTTGCTGCGTACGACGTATGGGCGCAATGCGGGAGATTCCTTTACTGCAAATAATTTGGAATATCTGAAAGAAGAAACACTTTTAAGCCGCGTTGAGGTTTTGCTGAATGGAAGAACCTTAGGCTTTGATCAGCAGCCTGTTGTTCAAAACGGAAGAACGCTTGTGCCGTTGCGTACAATCTTTGAGGCATTGGGCGCAAGTGTGGATTGGATCGATGCGACACAGACTGTTGTGGCAAGACGGGGAAATACGGAGATTGAAATGAGCATTGGCCAAAGCACATATTATGTCAATGGCCAGGCGAAAACACTTGATGTTGCACCACAGGTGCTCAGCGGAAGGACGCTTGTGCCGGCCAGAGCAGTTGCGGAGAGCTTTGACTGTAGTGTGGAGTGGAATGAAAGCACAAATTCGGTAATTGTAAATTCACAATACTGATATGAAAAAACTACATAAAGACTGAATGTCCTGCGGACGTTCGGTCTTTTTTGTCGGGTTGGTATACTGAACAATTGTGCAAAAAAACTTTACGAAATTGTATTGACCGGCGAAGAACGGATTGCTATAATGTGCTTATAATGAAGTTGCATGAAAAGAAATTCGCATAAGAAATGAATTGTTAGGGAGGGTGCTTTTATGAAAGCCAGAACACACCGTTTTTCAATACCGGTAAATTGCAATTTGAGCAATGAAGGACTTGTTACGGAAAACCAGCAGGATTTTGAAGAGGTTTACGAAGACAGCGGCTTTCTGATTTTGCCTGAAAGCTACTGTGAAAACGGACCGGCAACCCGATTGGTGATTAATTGTCATGGCGCGGGCGGAACGGTAACGACGGATGATTCGCAAGCGGAGCATCAGGCGCTGACACAGTACCTTGTAGCGAACGGCTATGCCGTTATGGATGTAGGCGGTTTGCCGCCTGAATATGCGAAGAAAAACGGGATTGATATTTATAACAATATCGGTTGCCCGATTGCAATCCGAAGCTATGTAAAAGCTTACCGCTACTGCATGGAGCATTTTAATTTAAAGCCTGAGGTTTTTGTGCACGGTGCGTCTATGGGCGGCATCAGCAGCACAAATCTGGTTTTGAGCGGATTAATCCCTGTTATTGCGCATACGGCATTTTGTCCGGTGCTCGATACCTACAATCAAATCTTCTTGCATCCGTGGAGCGGTGGCGCACCGAAAAGAGCATTGGGGAAAATCTACGGTCTTGACACAGATGCGGACGGCGAATACATCTATGATGAACAAAAAGTGGCCGGCTACAATCCGGCAAAGAATAAAAGAGCGGCGGCTTATCCCGTTCCGGCAAAGTTCTGGCATTGCATTGATGACCCGATTGTTTCCTTTGAAACTTCAAAGAAATTTGTGGATTTGATTAAAGAAAACGGCGGCGTAGCGCAGCTGCGCGCCTTTCCTTTTGGCGGACACGAGCCGCAGCTGGTCGGCGAGGTTGTCAAAGAGCCTTGCGGAATCAGCGTTTTTGACGGCAATCCGATTGAAATTACGCCTGCCGTAGAAGAGGCATTTATCTGGATCAAAAATTTCAGTTAAGTTTTTCAACTGCAATTGGCTTTTGGAGCAGTATAAATGATGAAAAAGGATGCTTTCGAGCATCCTTTTTTATTGACATAATCTTGCCTAAGTGCTATAATAGTGAAGATATCGGCGTTTTTGCCGTTTGAAAGGAAGTATACACTATGTTAATGAGTAAATTGGTAGGCGACAGATTTAAAGAAAAACCGGCAGACGCTTCTATGGTCAGCCATATTTACCTTTTGCGCGGCGGTTATATGCGCCAGGTTGCAAACGGTATTTATTCGCTTTTGCCGCCTGCAAAGAAGATAACAAGTAAGATTGAAAACATCATGCGCGAGGAAATGAACCGCATCGACGGGCAAGAGGTTATGATGCCGGTGGTAATGCCGGCAGAGCTCTGGAAGGAATCCGGCAGATGGGACAGCGTAGGCAGCGAGCTTTTGCGCTTTAGAGACCGCCAGGGGCAGGATATGCTCCTTGGTATGACGCACGAGGAAGCCGTTGTACACCTTGCACGCCGTGAGGCACTGTCGTATACAAAGTATCCGTTTATGCTCTATCAGATTCAGACGAAATTCCGCGACGAGCCGAGAAGCCGCGGCGGTCTTATCCGTGT
>JAZSGM010000167.1:0-5527 GCA_045532715.1 Clostridia bacterium | reverse complement strand
TAGCTTTCGCAGATCACCTGCGCTGCTTTTTGCAGATTGCGCACACGATTATAGTATCCAAGCCCCTCCCACAGCTTTAAAAGCTGTGCTTCAGGTGCACCGGCAAGCGCCCGGATATCCGGCAGTGCTTCTAAAAAGCGGTGATAATAGCCGACAACCGCCTCCACGCGCGTCTGCTGCAGCATAATTTCCGATACCCAGACATGATACGGCTCCCGATCCCTTCTCCACGGCAATTCACGTGCATGCGTCCGATACCACGGCAACAATGTCTCCGGTAGTTTTTTGAAAATACTCATATCCTTTTTCATAGGCAAGTCACCTCGCACACACGCAAAACCGTTTCTTCAACCGTAAATTTAATCTCATAATCTGCATAGCGAAAACCATACACACGCATTGCATCCTTTTGATACGCCGGACGCGGATCCTGCTCCAAAACGGATATAAGCGCCGCCCGGTGTTCCTGCGCTACCTTTGAAAGTAATACTTGCGGAAATTCCACCGTCAGCTTATACGAAAGTGCTTCGCCGCCAAAACCTGCCTTTGCATCCGGATAGCTGTCTGCGTACGGCAAGTACGGTTTTATATCGTAAATCGGTGTTCCATCTATCAAATCCGCCCCGGACACTGTCAAAACCGGACCGTTTGATACATCGTAATCTATTTTTTCAATTTTTACACAGGACAGACCAATCGGATTCGGCCGAAACGGGGAACGCGTCGCAAACACACCCATTCTTTTGTTTCCGCCGAGGCGCGGCGGACGCACCGTCGGCGACCATTCTTCGACAACGGTCGCACTGAAGCCCCAGATCAGCCAAAGGTGTGAATATCCCTCTAATCCACGGAATGCATCACGGTTTCTGTACGGCTTTTCGAACACAATTTCTCCCGTCAGCTCCGGGGCAAGTCCGCTCTGACGCGGTACGCCGAATTTTTCCGCAAAGGCATTTCTCATATATGCAATTGGCTTTAGTGTAAACGCATTCATCCGTATTCTCCTAAAAAGGGCGACCAGATGGTCGCCCGCATGTTTAAGAACCCATAGGTTATCTCTTAATCCCGTCCAGTGCATCCGCAATAAAGCGGTTGACCAGCGTTTTGATATCTATACCCGCTTGCTGCATCATCATCGGATACATACTGATGGATGTAAAGCCCGGCAGGGTGTTGATTTCGTTAAAAATCACGCGATTGGTATCCTGTTCCACGAAGAAATCCACTCTGGAAAGGCTGCGGCAGTCCAGTCTTTTGAAAATAGCAAGCGCCGCGGTGCGGATTTCCTCCGCAACGCCCTCCGGCAAATCCGGCTGTACTTCCGTTTTGGATTGCGGATTGTTGTATTTGGCATCAAAGCTGTAAAATATATCATCTGCCAGAATTTCACCCGGATAAGAGGCAATGTATTCTTCACCACTCTGGAACACTGCGCATTCAATCTCGCGACCGTTAATGCCTTCTTCAATGAGCACCTTACTGTCATAGTGCAGTGCCTCGGCAACAGCCGCCTTCAAACGGCTGTAATTGTCCACCTTGTACACACCCTTGGACGAGCCGGAGCGGCTTGCCTTCACGTAAACCGGGAAACGCAACGCATAAATCTGCTCCTTGAAGTCCTCGACCTCCTGCGCACTTTGCACATAAACATACGGTGCCTGTGCAACACCGAGACCTTCCACCAAAAGCTTGGTATACACCTTATCCATCGAAACAGCACTCGAGAGTACGCCACAGCCGACATACGGCAGCTTGGCAAGCTCAAAGAGTCCCTGAATTGTACCATCCTCACCGTTTTTCCCGTGCAGCACCGGAAATACTGCATCCACCGGCAAAGTATCAAAGGTGCCGTCCCCTAAAACATACAGGCACTTTTGCGCCGCAGAGAGCACTACACGTCTGTTCTGCGGTCCAACCCAAAGATTGTCGCGGATGTTTTCCCATGCGCCCTCGTATAAGTACCATTGTCCTTCCATGGTGATACCGACCGCAAGAACGTCATAAAGCTCCATGTCGATGTTGGAAAGAATCGTATATGCCGAGCGGCAGGAAACCACGTTTTCCGTGGATGCACCGCCAAAAACCACACAAATCTGTTTTTTCATCACAATCACCTCTGTTGTATCCTATGCGTTATTCCGCTAAAAATTCCGCCCGGATTTCATCAAGCTTTTCAAGCGCACGTTCCGAAATTCTCTCGTAACGCTCACGTTTGTTTCTTATGCGCTCACCCAAATTCTCCATAATGCCGAAATTGACATTCATCGGCTGGAACTTTTCAACGCTTTCATCGGAAACATAGTTCGCCAAAGCACCGATGGCTGTATAGCGCGTAAAATCCACAAACGGCTGCTTTGCCAGATAACGCGCCATATTGATGCCTGCCATAAGGCCGCTCGCCGCCGACTCTACATAGCCTTCCACGCCGGTAATCTGACCAGCAAAAAAGATATTCTGCTGCCCGCGCAGCTGATAGGCAAAATTCAACAGCTTCGGCGAATTTAAAAATGTATTTCTATGCATAACACCATAGCGCACAAATTCCGCATTTTCCAGTCCCGGAATCATCGAAAACACACGTTTTTGCTCACCGAAGGTCAGGTGCGTCTGAAACCCGACAATGTTGTAAAGCGAACCCGCCGCATTGTCCTGTCTGAGCTGAATAACCGCATAAAAATCATCCTTACCCGTTTTCGGATTGGTGATGCCGACCGGCTTGAGCGGTCCGAACAAAAGGGTATCATGACCACGCGATGCCATCACTTCTACCGGCATGCAGCCTTCAAACACCTTCAGGTTTTCAAAGGACTTCAGCTGCACGGTTTCGGCGCTGACGAGCGCTGTATAAAACGCCTCATACTGCTCTTTATTCATCGGACAGTTGATGTAGTCCGCCGTACCGCGGTCGTAGCGCGCTGCAAAAAAAGCCTTGTCCATATCCAGACTTTCTTTCGTCACCATCGGCGCTGCTGCATCAAAAAAATGCAGATATTCGCTCCCCGTCAGCCGCTGAATCTCTTCACTGAGCGCATCCGAGGTCAGCGGCCCGCTGGCAATTACCGTCGGCACACTTGTGTCAATTGCCGTAACCTCACCGGGCACGACTGTTATATTCTTATGTTCACGGATATGCTTTGTCACCAGCTCACCAAAGCCGATGCGGTCCACTGCAAGGGCACCGCCTGCCGGTACGGCAGTTGCATCCGCACAGCGCATAATCAGAGAATTGAGTCTGCGCATTTCTTCTTTAAGCAGCCCGACAGCATTTGCAAGCTGATTGGAGCGCAGAGAATTGCTGCACACCAGCTCCGCGAAATGGTCATAATGATGCGCATCCGATCGCTTTTCGGGCTTCATTTCATAGAGCGTAACCTCTACGCCTCTGTTGGCAAGCTGCCAGGCTGCCTCACAGCCGGCAAGTCCTGCACCGATAATCTTTACCTTCACTTTTTGCTACCGCCTTTTTTCGCACTTTCCTCGAAATCACAGCCCGGATTCAGGCAAACGGTCTTACGACCTGCACGGGAAATATTCGTAAACAGTGCCTTACCGCACTTCGGACAGCTGCGGCTCTTGAGCGGCGTATCCCATGTCATAAAGTCACAATTCTGATAATCCTCACAGCCGTAGTAGGTCTTGCCCGTACGTGTACGCTTTGTCAAAAGCGGCTTGCCGCATTTCGGGCATGCCACACCGGCCTCCACACGAATCGACTTTGTATTTCTGCACTCCGGAAAGCCCGGGCAGGCAAGGAACTTACCGCTGCGTCCCAATTTATAAACCATCATACGGCCGCACTTTTCGCACTGTACATCCGAAACCTCGTCCGCGATTTTCACGTGCTCGAGTTCCTTTTCCGCGCGGTCAAGCTCTTCTTTAAACGACGGATAAAAATCACGCAGAATCTGCTTCCACGCCACATCGCCGCTTTCGACATCGTCAAGACGCGTTTCCATATTTGCCGTAAATTCCACATCGACTATATTTTCAAAATTTTCCTTTAAAAGTTTTGTTGTCACCTTGCCGAGCTCCGTCGGAATCAGCGATTTTTTCTCGCGTGTCACATACCCGCGCGCTAAAATAGTCGTAATGGTCGGCGCGTAGGTGGACGGTCTGCCGATGCCCTCTTCTTCGAGTGCTTTTACAAGGGTAGCCTCCGTATAGCGCGGCGGCGGCGCAGTAAAGTGCTGTTCCGGCTCAATACTGTCGCAACGCAGCGCATCGCCCTTTGCAAGCTGCGGCAGTGCGGTCTGCTTTTCGCTCTCCGCATCACTTCCCTCTGTATAAACCTTCATAAAACCGTCAAAAAGAACCGTGGTGCCGGTTGCGCGGAAATTGTGCTTACCGCACAGAATTTCCACCGTCGTATTTTCAACCTTCGCATTCTCCATCTGGCTTGCAACAAAGCGCTCCCAGATCAGCTTGTAGAGCTTATACTGGTCATTGGTCAACGACCCCTTCACCATCTCCGGGGTCAATGCCACATTCGCTGGACGGATAGCTTCATGCGCATCCTGCGAATTTTTACGTGTTTTATACATCCTGAATGATTTCGGTGCATAAGCAGCCCCATACTTTTCTAAAATCAGGCTTTTCGCCGCCGCCTGCGCCTCAACCGCAATACGAACGGAATCGGTACGCATATACGTAATCAAACCGACCTTACCCATACCTGCCACATTTACACCTTCATAAAGTGTCTGTGCGGTGGACATGGTCTTTCTTGCCTGGAAATTGATTTTACGCGAAGCCTCCTGCTGCAATGTAGAGGTTGTAAACGGCGGTGCCGGACTCTTCTGCGCTACCGTCTGCTTTACATCCGTCACACCAAACGGCTTACCGGTCACATCGTTTACAATTTTCATTGCAGACTGCTCATCACCGATTTCCTGCTTTTTGCCGTCTATACCGTAGTAGCTTGCCTTCACCTTCTTTTTACTGCCATCCAACAGCAAAAATGCGGTAATGCTCCAATACTCACGCGGAATAAAGGCTTCAATCTCCGCCTCACGGTCACAAATCAGGCGTGTTGCCACACTCTGTACACGACCGGCAGACAGCCCCTTCTTCACCTTTTTCCACAGAATCGGACTGAGCTGATAACCCACAACTCTGTCCAATGCACGACGTGCCTGCTGCGCGTCAACAAGATTCTGGTCAATTGCACGCGGCATTTTTACCGCCTTTTTCACGGCATCCTTGGTGATTTCGTTAAAGGTTACACGGTTTTTATCCGTCAGCGCAAGACCGAGCGCATTCGCAAGATGCCAGCTGATGGCTTCCCCCTCGCGGTCAGGGTCCGTTGCAAGCAGAACCTGGTCCGCTTCCTTTGCAAGCTTACGAAGCTTGCCGAGAATCTCACCCTTGCCGCGGATGGTAATATAATGTGGCTCAAAATCGTCTTGAATATCAATACCCATCTGGCTTTTCGGCAAATCAATGATATGACCGACCGACGCCTCCACGCTATAGCTGGAGCCGAGGTATTTTTTTATGGTGTCCCCCTTGGATGGGGACTCTACGATAA
>JAZSGM010000064.1:0-1888 GCA_045532715.1 Clostridia bacterium | reverse complement strand
CCGCATTTTGTGGAATGGAAGAGTATGGCAAGCGGTGACTATGCCCTTGGTTTGGAGCCTGCGACCACGCAGCTTGATGAGACTTTTGCCCGTAAGGTGCTTGGGGTAGGGGAGTCAGTGGTATTCCGAATCCAAATTGCTGTTGCGGAGATTTGATTGTTTAAATTTTGCGCCTCATTCGTTGCAATTCACTACAAAAAATAAATTTAGACCAAAAGGTATGACCGTTTTTGAAAAACAGTCATACCTTTCTACGGTTTCCTGTTAAAAAAGATGAAGACGCCGGGGTCCATACAGTTGCAAATAGGTTTTGCGTCATTCTACATATTGAACCAGTTGTTCGATGTCTTTGCGCTTCTTAGCACGTAAGGCGTCGCCTTCTGCGGCGTATCCTAAAGTAATTACTAAGCGAACCTGTGCATCCAAGTTGCAAATTTCACGAATTTTGTCGTCGTCAAACCAGCCTAAGATGCAGGTGCCTAAACCTTGGACTGTGGCTTCTGCCGTTAAGTAGGCGGCTACGATTCCAATGTCAATGGAGCGGTAATCGTTCCCCTTTAATTTAGCGCCAAGCGCAGCGGTCTTGACGTAAGGCGCTTCGGAAATCACCATCATCACCGGCGCGTCTTTCGCAAAACGGTTCATACCCATGCCCATCGTCGCTTTGGCAACGGCTTTCGCAGACTCGCCTTGACAAACGGTAATTCGATAAGGCTGTCCGTTACAGGCAGAAGGTGCCAATTGTGCAGCGTGCAGAATGGCTGTCAATTTCTCCGCTTCTACTTGGCGGTTTGGATCATAATTTCGGCAAGATTGCCGATTCATAGCAATTTCTGTAAAATTCATATTAAGGCACCACAATGTTCAAAACAGATTTTCCTAAATTTACGAAGGAGTAGAATACGCGCTTCAAGGTGGCCAACAAATCCATATGTCCCAGGGTATCGTTTAACAAGCTGCCTACAAACAATACGGCGAAAACGCCGCAAGCGTTGATGACGAGCCCAACCAATACGCAAAGGGCACCGGCTAAGATGCGATTCATCTTCCGCGCAATCTTACGGTACAAAGCACCGACTGCAAATCCCATGAACATCTTGGGCACGCAAGCAACCAACAATTTGTAAATAGTGGGTGCCGCTAAGATGCTTCCCGGAAATCCGCATACAAAAGAGGTAAGTCCGCCGACTAAACCGATGATCACACCGCCGCTTTTGCTGCAAACCATACCGGCAACACAGGTGGTAATTAATACTAAAGTGTATCCCACCAAGGGCTGCCCAATGCTGAAAATACTGAGTAACACAGCTTCTAAACCGATCATTGCTGCATAAATCAATAATTGTGTGTAGTATTTAGAATTTGATTTTCTCTTTGCCATAAATATCACCTATATTTATTATACTGAATCTTAACCCTTTTGTCGAGCAACTGTAATAACGCAGAAAACGGAAATACCAAGGCCTTGCCCAAAGGCAGTCAGTCCTTCGCCGGTGGTCGCCGTAAGGCCTACGCAGGAAGCATCGACACTGCAAATTTCAGCCACTTGCTTTCGAATTGCATCTATGTGACCGGACAAATGGGGTTTCTTACACTCTACGGTAAAAGAAACATGCGTGAGCGCATATCCCATCGCCGTTAAATCATCCATAGCTAACTTTAAATACGCGCGGGAATCCGTAATGCCGCGCTTGCAAAGTTCGTCTGCAGGTGCGCCTAAAATATTTCGGCACGTAATCCCGGAAACTGCGTTGGTTAATGCGTGAAGCAGCACGTCCCCGTCACTGTTGGCCCGCAGCGTCAAAGCACAGTCGGGAAGGGTATATCCTCCCAGAATCAAAGGTTTATTGCAAGAAACAGAATCGGTTTCAAACGCATGAGAATCTTG
>JAZSGM010000003.1:0-1558 GCA_045532715.1 Clostridia bacterium | reverse complement strand
ATTGTGATGCGCTCGGTGATGTGGGTGTAAATATAGTTGATGCAGGCGGTTATGGGTTTTGACGTTTCTGCACCGCTATGGAGCATACGCATTTTTCCCGTAAAATCCATTACCATGCGCCGATGCATATTTGCAACACCCTGCGTTGTTTGGATATTATCGAGCTTGCGGATGTAAAAATCGCTGAGGCGAAATGCCTGCTCCATCTCCATGCCGGCATCCACACAAAATCGTGTTACAAGTGCCGCGGTAATAACGAAATGGTACTTTATATTCACAACGGGGTCTTTGGAGAGCAGTCCAACACCGTCGGTCGCGAGAAAGCGTTTTTCTTCGCAGTTTTTTGAAACGGCATCAATGTCACCGGTGCAGACGGCGCGGTAGAAAGCGATCTCCTCACTCGTTTCACGGTGAAAAACACCCTGCTCGTCGTCGAGTAGTTCCTTGTATGTCCATTCCTGCTGAAGTCCCATGAAGCACACCTTCTTGTACGAGTTTTCTTTACATCAATATATCATGCGGTTATCACCATATCAATTCAAAAGTCGTTGACTGATTTTTGGACGGGATTTATAATTAATGAAACACTTGTTTTCAAATTATAAAAATTATAAGAGGAATGTATGAACAAAAAGAATTTTATTACGCAGATAAACGATGCGTTCAGAGAGAATACACGCTTCAAAGCGTTTCTCATTTCAATACTCATAACAGGACTTTCCTACGGCCTTTACAAAGGCATGATGGATAATTACCTCGCAGAGATTGTTGGAATGGGTGAAATGGACCGCGGTGTCACCGAGTTTTTCAGAGAGCTTCCGGGAATCCTTCTGGTGTTTGTGCTTGCGGCGTTTTACATGCTGTCTGCGGAAACTCTGTATAAAGTCGGCGCTGTAATTATGCTCGTTGGTATGGCAATGCATGCCGTTTTGCCGCCCACGAAAGTTCTTGCAACGCTTGCAATATGCACATATTCCTTCGGCGAACATATCCAGATCGGCATGAAGAGCACGCTCTCGCTTGAATACGCGAAGGAAGGCCGCGGCGGTGCCGCACTTGGCGCGCAGAGTGCTGTCAGCCAGATCGGTACTCTTGTCGGCTACCTTGTAATTGTTGCTGCATTTGCCCTTGCCGCAAAGGACAGCCTCTATACGCTGTTTTTTGCAGTTGCTGCCGGACTTGCGGGAGTGAGCGCCATCTATTCCATGCGCATAAGCGGCAAGAGCGAGACAGACTCCACCAAACGCCGTTTTTACTTCCACAAAAAATATACCAAGTATTACATGCTTGAAATGTTCTACGGCGCACGCAAGCAGGTGTTTTTCACCTTCGGCCCCTATGTTCTGATTCTGTTCTATGGTGCCGGCGCGGCAATGATAAGCCTGCTGTTTGCCGTTTCCGCGGTTGCCTGCTTTATTGCATCCCCTTATGTGGGAAGGATAATCGACCACGTCGGATATAAAAAAGTCATGGTCGCAGATACGCTCATACTGATCATCGTGTGCCTGTCCTACGGCTTTGCACATAAGCTGTTCCCGAAGGATGTTGCATTTATAAT
>JAZSGM010000198.1:0-1704 GCA_045532715.1 Clostridia bacterium | reverse complement strand
GGCGGCGAACTTACGCGGAAATGCACTTCGCTTGCACCTGCACGGCGCAGAATCTGCACAAGGCGGCGACTGGTTGTGCCGCGCACAATCGAATCATCAATTACGATTACGCGCTTGCCTTCAAGGTCGCTTCTGATTGCGTTGAGCTTTACAAAAACCATCGCCTCGCGCTCAGCCTGCGTTGGCGCAATGAACGTGCGCCCGATGTACTTGTTCTTGATGATGCCCGTAACATACGGAATGCCGCTCGCCTTAGAATAGCCCCTCGCCGCGCCGATGCCGCTATCCGGCACGCCAATCACAACATCAGCTTGCACCGCGCTTTCTTGCGCCAAAACTTCGCCCATCTTATAGCGCGCGTTCTGCACAGCAATTCCATCAATCACGCTGTCCGGGCGTGCAAAATACACGTACTCGAAAATGCAGGTCTGCTTTGGCTCTTCCGCATATTTAATGGAACGCAAGCCGTTTTTATTGATAATCACGATTTCGCCGGGCGCAATGTCGCGCACAAACTCGCCGTTCACGGCATCAATCGCGCAAGATTCAGACGCAAGAATGTAGCCGCTGCCAACCTTGCCAAGACAAAGCGGCCTTATGCCGTTCGGGTCGCGCACGCCAATAATTGTGTCTGCCGTCATTATGCAGAGCGCAAAAGAGCCTTTGATTTCTTTTACGGCTTGAAGCACCGCTTTAACGAAAAGCTCCTTATCTTGGCGAACCTGCTTCAGAGTTTCATCATCAGTTTCCGCAGCAAGATTCAGGTGGCCGCTGCCCGGCTTGCCGCCGTTCTCGATGAATTTGCGCACAATCAGCTTGAGAATAACTTCTGTGTCACCGGAGCTTGAAAAGGTGCAGCCGAAATCTTCGAGCATAGCTTTCAATTCATCGTGGTTTACAAGCTGGCCGTTATGCGCAAGCGCAATTGAGCCGAGCTTGAACGTATTGAGAAACGGCTGCGCATTTTCTACGGTGCGGCCGCCGGCTGTTGCATAGCGCACATGCGCAACCGCAATCTGCCCTTCAAGCGCGTCAAAATGCTCGGCCTTAAACACGTCGCTCACAAGCCCCATGCCTTTGTGGATTCTTATTTTTGTGCCGGAACTGTTGGCGTTGCCTGCGCCTTCTGCGCTGTTTGCACTGCCGTCAGCTGAAACTGCCGCATTGCTCACGGCGATGCCTGCACTTTCCTGGCCTCTGTGTTGAAGCGAAGTCAGCGCGAAATAGCAGAGCCGCGCCGCATTTGAAGCACCATAAATTCCTACAACACCACATTCATCTTGAAAGCCCATAACCACCTCGAAAAAAAACAAAACGCCGTAGACACAATCTTGCTCAAGTCAAGAAAATATCTACGGCGTCTTTGCCAATGAGCTTATTATTGTGAAATAATGCTGCGCTGTCAATATTAATTCGGGATTACCAGGAGCCAGATAATGACAAAGCTTCAGCTCAACAAAGCTACATTATTTTATAGAAGGAAATTGCCAGTCGGATTGCCGTGACCATAATAGATTATGCGCTCGCCGAGCGACTTTATCTTTTGGGAGCTCTGCTTGATTGCGTCAAAATCGCAGAAAAGGTGGCCGAGCGCCGGCCTAATCCAGTTGTCCAGAGCGTCACCAGCTAAGAAATGCTTCTGCTCAACGTCAACGCCGATTGAACCGAGCGTATGCCCCGGAACAGACACAATCTTGGCGTCAA
>JAZSGM010000085.1:0-10918 GCA_045532715.1 Clostridia bacterium | reverse complement strand
TTTCCTGTTAAAGACAACCAGTCCGGATACATGGTCTTAGCCGAACACTTTACGCCTGCTTCAAATACATCTTCCAGTTCCTTCCCCGGTCCATGCAGATTCTCATCATACAAAAAGACAATCTTCGGGAATAAAACCGGTTTCTTACACTCTGCCTTCCCCTGTCCTTTTCTACGGACATTCAACATTGTGATCGTAGCAAGCTTTGCAAAACGACCAGTTGCTGTTCCTGCAGTAACCGTAATAAACGGATAGTCTCCACGGCTGGAAGCAACCGTATTAAACTTATACTCCCACCCCTGGAAGCCCTGCAGAAAATCATTGGTAATATCCTTATCTGCTTCCGCCTCGGCTTTTTCTTCATCCAAGCCAAGCTCAATATATCTGTCATAGAATTTTTTATAGGATTTTTCAGCATACGGTGCTAAAATCTTATCCACCTCAGGCACCGTAAAGCCGCCGTACTGCTGACTTGCGGCTGAAAGCACAATATCACCGATGACATCAAAGGCAACATCGAGTGTTTTCGGTTCATTGTACCAGAGGTTACCCATTTCAAAGCCGCCCTCTAAAACGTGCTTTACATCAAACAAGCAGCAGTTCATCGTATCGCGGCGCGCGGACATATCATGCACATAAATGTAGCCCTCGCGGCAAGCCTGCAACTCCTCCACCGTCATAAAAAACTTCTGATAAAGCGCCTTATTAAGCTGATTGAAAATCAGCGAACGCTTCGTCGAAACAAGCGCAGAATCCGAATTGGAATTCTCCTTATCGCCAATATACATGATTGCCTGACTCTTTCGATATACCTCGTCAAGCATATGTACGAAGTCCTGCTTATAATTGCGATAGTCACGATAGCTTTTCGCAACAACCGGGTTCACCAGATCCAGTGCTCCCTCCACAATATTATGCATTTCAGAAATGTGGATCTCATTCTTTGCAAGGTTTTGAACACGACTGTCCACAAACACGCAGATTTTACGCAAATCCTCCTCCGAAAATGTAACCAATGCACGAAATGCCGATTTTTGCACGGCGGTGATTACCTTCTCAACATTGTATTCCTCAGCAGTTCCGTCTTTTTTTATAATATTAATCATACAATCCACCTTCCTTCGTAAAATCATCAAACACTATATATGGGTATACTTTTTGTCTTTTGCCAAAGAATTGCGCTGTATATGCTATTATACTGTAATACGCATTAAATTTCAAGCCTATTCATCAAAATAACAAATCGCACAAATTTCAACGTAGTTTTTGTGCATTTTGCCGCAAATTATAAAATCATCATTTCATCGGTAGTTTCATCTGAAATACAACATTTAGTATCTGTTTTCCGCACAACCACAATAGCATTTCGCCCCCAAAAACAGCAATAGATTTCTTTTATTGCAACTTTACCAAATATTTATTTTTTTCTTGTTGAAAATGTCAATAGACAGACGAATTTTGTTATAGTAAAATAAACAAGCACTCCAAAAACAGGTGTCACAATAAAACCCTCGAATTCGACATTGGGGGGTTTTGTTTTGTGCTGATAGAAGTATACTGCATTTACTGCATATACAACTATCATAAAAAGAGGCAGGCGTACGAACTTCGTACACCCGCCTCTTTTATTTTAGACTCAACGCAAAAACATCCGCAAAAGCTTTCCGTAAACACCTCTGTTATACGGCTGATATCGCATTGGTAAATCCATAAAGGTTTTTTTATCCACAATACTTTTTGTGTGCGAAAATGCATCAAAACCAAGTTTGCCGTGATATGTACCCATACCGCTTTCTCCTACACCGCCAAAGCCCATCTCACTCGTTGCCAGATGAATGACCACATCGTTGACACATCCGCCGCCAAAGGATAATTTTTCAAGTGCATCGCGGATGTGTTTTTTATTTTCCGAAAAAATATACAATGCAAGTGGTTTTTGTTTATCTGCCAGAATTTCAAATACCTCTTCAAACTTTTCATAAGTCAGGACCGGCAGAATCGGACCAAAGATTTCTTCACCCATAACCGCATCATCAAACGTAACATCCGCCATCACCGTCGGTTCAATTTGCAAGCTTTCCGCATTTGTCTTACCACCATAAGTTACCTTGGCTTCATCTATCAAACTGCAAAGTCGCTCGAAATGACGCACATTGACAATTTTACCGTAATCCGGATTGCAAAACGGCAGCGCGCCGTATTGTGTTCGAATTTGCTTTTTCAGTTCATCCACAAGCGCATCCTTGACCGCTGCATCACACAAAATATAATCCGGTGCAACACAGGTTTGACCGCAATTTAAATACTTACCAAAAACAATGCGCT
Source organism: Clostridia bacterium (assembly GCA_045532715.1). GTDB lineage: Bacteria > Bacillota > Clostridia > UBA1381 > UMGS1253 > RGIG2041. The sequence continues at coordinate 8,593 of JAZSGM010000085.1, read as the reverse complement.
TTGCCGCAAGCTTTATATTTGCGCTGCTGTCGACAATACATGGACTCTTACCGCCAAGTTCCAGCACTGCCGGTGTTAAATGCTCTGCACATTTGCGCAACACCTCTCTGCCGACATTCTGACTGCCGGTAAAGAACACCAAATCAAACTTTTGATTCAGCAAATCCGCATTCTCCTGTCTGCCGCCCGTTACCACTGCCACATATTCCGGTGCAAAGGTTTGCGTGATGATCTTTTCAAGCACCTGACTTGTCTGCGGTGAATAAGCACTCGGCTTTAATACAACGGTATTGCCTGCCGCAATTGCATCCGCAAGCGGATCAAGCGTCAAAAGAACCGGGTAATTCCACGGACTCATAATCAGCACATTTCCGTACGGCGAAGGCTTTTGAAAGCTCCTGGAAGCAAACTGTGCAAGTGGTGTATATACCGTCTTTTCCTTGGCAAAGCGCTTTACATGCTTAATCATATAACTGATTTCAGCAAGTGAAAGACCAACCTCACACATAAAACCTTCAAAATCACTTTTACCCAAATCCGCTTGCAGCGCTGCACTCAGCAGCTGCTCATGCGCCTTAACCGCTTTATAGAGCCTTTTAAGCATCTCTATGCGATAAGGCACCGGCAGTGTTTTCCCTGATTTGAAAAACGCACGCTGCTTCTGCAAAATCTCTTCAATACGCATATGCATTACCCTCTTTCATATCCGACCAGAAGCCCGCCCTGCTCCGCATAAAAGCTGCAAAGACCTCTGCATTTATAAATCACGGTTTGTACCGTCGGCAAGCAATCGGCAATCCGCGCCTTCAGCGCCTCTGCCGCTGCAAGGTTATTGCAGTGCGCAATACGCACCTCACCTTTATGCAAACATTCCTCCCGCAGGCGCTTTACTATCGCCTCGAGCGCTTTCTTTTCGCCGCGACACTTGTTTAAAGGCTCCAGGTCACCCTGCTCGCTTGCTCTTCCGACAACGTGGATACCGACCAGTCCGGCAATACCGGCAACGATTGGCGATACTCTGCCGTTGTTTGCCAGATTTTTCATGGTTTTGAGCATAAACAAAAGGCCGGTGGTTTTGATATATTCCTGAATTTTACTGCAAACCTGTGCAAAAGGCATCCCTTCCTTTATATAGCTCTGCAGTTTTTCAACCGCAAGCTTCATTTCAGGTCCGGCAGTTAATGTATCTAAAACAAATACCTGTCTACCCTCGTGCTCCGATTCATAAATTCGCTTTGCTGTACAGGCAGCGTTATAGCTACCGGAAAGATTGCTCGTTATTGTGACACAAATTACATACTTCGCGTCGCCGAAAGCTTCAATCCAATCCGAAACATTCGGACACGAGCTCTTGCTTTTGCCCTTATAGTCGGCAAAGTATGCCGCCATTGTATCCACATCCAGCGCTGCGTCATCGACAAATTCTTTTTCATCTGTAATCAGCTTCATCGGCACACTCATAAATTCTGCCGCTTCGCCGCAAAGCATGTCAGCAGCCGAATCCGCTACAATTCTAATTTTCTCCATTTTCTCCTCCTAATACCGCGTAACAAAAACGCTCTAACTGCCTTGCATCCATTAATATGGGTACGGGATACAAAGGATTCCCTTCCCGATCCGCATGCTTTGCCATCACCGGAATGTCTTCTTGTTTCCTTGCTCGTAGAGCGTCCTATATAAGCCTCTACCGCATGCGTCAGCGCATCCATACCCGTTGTTGCCGTCAAGTGTTTCGGCAACGTATAGGTCACTTTTGCATCAAGCACAGCATATCGCGGAAGCAGCGGAAACGAATTCATTGTATATTTGTACTTTTTTGCCGCATCCGTAATGACTGCAGTCAAAGTCACCTCACTGCCGGTTCCCGCCGTTGTCGGTACGGCAAATAAGGGCGGCAGCCTTCTGAAAATACGCAAATTGCCTTTTAGTCCGTTCAGACTGCGTTTCGGACAAGCCGCGCGTGCACCAACCGCTTTAGCGCAATCCATTGCTGAGCCGCCGCCGAAAGCAATCAGGCAATCACACTTGTGCGCAACGTACAACGAAAACGCCTCTTCTACATTTTCAACCGTCGGATTTGCTCTCGTCTTATCATACACAACCAAACCAATGCCCGACGCCTCCAAAGCTTCTTCAAGCAGCAAGGTTGCGCCGGATTTTTTCAAAAACGCATCTGTCACAAGCATTGCGCTCTCTAACTTATTCTTACAAATTTCCTCAGCTATATCCTCAATAGCATTTAAAATCTGCGGCTCTCTGTACGGCAACACCGGCAAAGCCGCGCGAAATGCTGCTTGATAGACTCTGCAAAAGACTCTTTTCAATGCATGCATAATTACAGTCCCTCTTTGCTGATTTTTTTAAGATTTGAAGATATTGTGGCTATCGACTCGTAAAAAACCTCTCTCTGACCGTCTGTGAGTCCTGCGCCACCCTTTTCTACCGCAAGCTTCACACGCTCACGCAATGTGGTCGTTGCTGCTTTGCCTTGCTCGGTCAAAGTAATCCTCGCGCGATAACCGTTGACAGTCACATTCGTACGTTCCACCAAGCCTTTTTTCTCCATTGCCTGCACTGCGCGCGACACTTCCGCCTTATCACGGTTACAAAGCTCACAAAGCCTTGCGGCAGTCAGCCCGTCCGGATGCTTATAAAGCGCAATCAGATACAGCACATAGGTGCCCTTCAGGTCGAAACGCTTCATTTCCTCCGACGCAATCTTATTCCAGCTTGCAGTCAATTCAGACAATGCAAACGTAAAGGTTTCAAATCTGCCAATCATTCTATTCCCTCCAAACGCAAAAACTTGTTGATAAGTCAACAAGTAAATTTTACCAAACAGACGTTGATTTGTCAACAAGTTTTTATGCCAAAATAAAAAGCCCATTATATCAAAACAGGCTTTTAAAAACCATTATTTCTTCACCGGTGTATATATGTCATTATTGCAGACAAAATCACAACGGTCAATCTGCCACTTATTCGCATTATAAATATAAAGAGGTCTTTTTCTTCCATTGATTCTTAAAAGATAACATGGCTCACCTTTCTTTATGCTGCTAAACACATCTTCCTCAACCGCAGCCAAGGCGAGCTTTCCGTGCTTCTCCAAAACAAACCAGTATTCAGATGCCCTGTCATAGTCACCCTTTTTATATGTTTTATCGATCAGGCAATCCTTTTCAAGATAGTATTCGCATTTTCTGATTTTTCTTTCTCTTCCTTTAAGTGCTTGATAACTCGCAAAAACACAAAGCACACATAAGCAAAGAATAACCGTGAATATGTAAAATCCAACCACAGCTGATATTAAGGCAAACAGCAAGCCTATACTGTATACCCATGCGAACGCTTTAGGACTCGCAAGCTGATCACACCATTGATCTTCAATGAACCGCTTCGTTATAATTTTATTCTTAATAGCCCTACGAACATTTTCATCTGCACCCAGCAAATCACATTCTTCACCGAAGTATTCCATATACCGATGCGCCAATTCAGGGTCTAAAGAATCTAAAATCAAATTCAAATTTTCGCTGCTACCAGTAACTTCATATTTCTTGGTAACCCCCTCGTGCGCAAGCGCGCGAAGCGCGGCATCCGTATCATCAGCAAAATATTTATTTTTAAATCCAGCAAAATTCACCCTACACCCTCCTTATTTTATAATAAAGCGATAGATTATTGTGAAATCTATCGCTTTTGGTGCTCGAGGCCGGGGTCGAACCGGCACGGGTATCACTACCCACGGGATTTTAAGTCCCGGGCGTCTGCCTGTTCCGCCACTCGAGCAAATATTCACTTAAAATTTGCTACTCAAATATGTTACCACATTTTTTTGCGCACGTCAAGTGAAATTATTGAATTTCCTGCAAAAGTTGTATTTCTTTTTCCGTAAGCGGTCGCATCTCACCCTCTTGCAATGTTTCATCAAGTGCTACACCGCCCATAGATAAACGCTTCAGCGTCATCACTTTTTTCCCTACTGCCTCAAACATACGCTTTACCTGATGAAACTTACCTTCAAGGATGGTCAGTTCAATATCACTTTCCGCACCGCTTGTCAACACATGTAGCTCACCCGGCATACACACATAACCGTCATCCAATGTAACACCGGTTTTAAAAACTTCAACATCCTTAGCAGTTACTTCGCCGTCTATATGCGCCGCATACACTTTCGGCACGCGATGCTTCGGCGAAATCATCCGATGCGCCAGCTGCCCGTCATTGGTCAAAATCAGAAGTCCTGTTGTGTCAATATCCAGTCTGCCGACCGGAAACACCTCGTAATGCTTATATTGCGTCTCTACCAAATCCGCTACCGTCGGCAAATGCTTATCAAACGTCGCGCTGACAAATCCTGCAGGTTTATTGAGCATCAGATAAATAAACTTCTGATACGAAAGCACACGTCCGCCAACCGTTACCGAATCCGCGCACTCATCCACATGCTGCGCCGCATCCTTCACAGACTTTGCGTTGACGCATACAATGCCACTCTTCAAAAGAGCTTTTACTTCTTTTCTTGTTCCCACACCGCAGTCACATAAAAACTTATCAATTCGCATATTCTTACTCCAAATCCGTTATTATTAATATTATAGCACGCTTTTTCTTCCCTGTCCATTCACAATACAAAATGTTTATATTTTATATTGCATTTTTAAATAACTTATGATATAATATTGAAAATCACATTTGAATACATACTACGCAAAGGAAGGGTTATTATGACAGACGTAAAAAAATTCAACAACCAAAGCTTAGGTGAAGAAATTGCCAACGCCATTTCACACGGCATTGGCACATTGCTTGCAATTGCCGGTACAGCCGTCCTCATTGTACGCGCCTGTTATGTCAGCAATGCAATCGGTATTGTCAGCGCCTCCATTTTCGGTTTTACAATGATAATGTTGTTTTTAATGTCCACATTATATCATTCGTTAACCAACCCAAAGGCCAAGCGCGTATTTCAGGTGTTTGATCACTGTTCCATATTTTTATTGATCGTCGGCACCTACATTCCGATTTCTCTTACAATGATCGGCGGTGCACTCGGCTGGACACTGTTCGGCATCGAAGCTGCGCTCGGGGTGCTCGGCATCGTCTTAAACTCCATCAACGTCGCAAAGTGGCACAAGCTGTCTTTAGTTATGTATGTGCTAATGGGTTGGTGTGTCATCATTGCCATCTTCCCTGTTGCAAAAATTCTTGGTGCCGATCCGCTTGCCTGGAGTCTGATTTTTGGCGGCGGCATTACTTATACGGTCGGCATTGTGTTCTATCGTGCCAAGCGACCGCGCTTTATGCATACAATCTGGCATCTGTTTGTGATTGCAGCAGCCGTATTGTTCTACTTTTTTACATTACTTTATGTTTTTCCTGTAAAATAATAAAAATCCCTAAGATGACGATCTTAGGGATTTTTCATTATTGCTTTTCGAACACGAGAACTTTGGTTACAAAGTCCTTGCTGTCAACAAACTGGATGCCGTGGTTTTTGAGATAATCCCCGGCATAAACTGTACCATCCTCTGTTTTGTAGATTGCTTCTTCTTGCGCCATCGGCAACGTGATGCGATAAAATGCGCTGTGCGGTCTGCCGGTGATGCTGCACTGTATGAGCACAATTTTGTTTTTATCCTCGCTTTCAAAGCCCCACGCACAATGTCTGTTTTCAAACGGCGATGCCAGACGATATAAATCACCACGGTGCAGTACATTTCCAATCTTTTTATAGCGCACAATCTGTGCCTTCACCGTTTCAATTTCTTCTTCGGAAAGCTTGTTTAAATCAAGTTCAAAGCCATACTGCCCCGGAAGCGCCACATCGCCGCGCGTTTCAATCGGCGTAACTCTGTGCACCTGATGATTCGGCACAGCGGACACATGCGCACCCATCGTAGAGAACGGATACACCATCGAGGTGCCGTGCTGAATATAAAGTCTTTCGATAGCATCAGAATCGTCGCTTGTCCAGTACTGCGGGAAATAGTGCAACATACCTGCATCAAATCTGCCGCCACCGCCGGAGCAGCCTTCAAAGAGCACCTCCGGAAATTCCGTAGTCAGCGTTTCTAAAATTTCGTACACGCCAAGCATATAACGATGCGCAAACTCTCCCTGCTTTTCCGGTGGCAGAGACGGAGAATACGGCTCAGACATACTTCTGTTCATATCCCACTTTACATAAGAAATCGCCGACTCTGACAAATGCTTGCGCATAAAGGACAAGATATACTCGCGCACCTCAGCGCGCGTTAAATCCAGTATACACTGGTTTCTGCCAAGGCTTCTGCCTCTGCCCGGCACATGGATGCACCAGTCCGGATGTGCGCGGTACAAATCACTGTCCGGCGATACCATTTCCGGCTCAAACCACAAACCGAATTTTAACCCAAGCGCATTAATCTTCTTTGCAAGACCGTCAATACCATTCGGCAGTTTTTCTTTGTTTACAAACCAATCCCCGAGACCGCTTTGGCTGTTATTGCGCACACCGAACCAACCGTCGTCTAAAACCATCAGCTCCACGCCGACGCTCTTTGCCTTTTTCGCAATCTCAATAATTTGTTCTTCCGTAAAGTTAAAGTAGGTTGCTTCCCAGTTGTTTAACAGCACCGGGCGTTCGGTATCGCGGTATTTGCCGCGCACAAGGCGCTCACGGTAGAGCTTATGGAAGGTACGGCTCATTTTGCCGAGACCCGCATCGGAGTATACCATTACGGCTTCCGGCGTCTGAAAAGCCTCCCCCGGCGCAAGCTTCCAAGAAAAATTAAACGGATTGATGCCCAACTGCACACGCGAAAATTCCATATCATCGACATAGACCTGCGCTGTATGGTTACCGCTGTAGACCAAGCTAAAGCCGTAAACCTCGCCCTGTGCCTCGTTCGCATCCTTACCCACAAGCGCAATAAACGGATTGTGCTGATGCCCGCTTGCACCGCGCTTACTGTCAACGCCGAAATTGCCGGTGGTCAGCTTCGTTTTTACGACATGGCGTTCCTTGCCCCAAGAACCGTCTAAGTGCAGAAGCTCAAAATCGCAGCCCTCGATATCCATACTCATACTCAATGCAGAGCGAATGTCAATTGCTTCGTTGCCGCCGTTTTCGATACGCACACTTCTTGCAATGGCATCCATTGTGTTAAATGCAGTATAGCAAAGCACAATGCGCACATTTATTATGCTGTCTTTTAAATAGATATACAGCGTATCCGCTTCCGATTCTGCTTCCGTATACGTTGCCGGTAAGCCACAAAGCTTCGGCTTCCCCATTTCCGTTTTATAGCCGTCATAGCGAAAATCACCGATACAGCTGCCGTCGGCATAAATTGCGTGAAATGCAGGATTCCTTAAATCCGGCGCACCGAACATCGGATATTCGTGCGGCAAAAATTCCAGGCAAACCCACTCGCCGTTAATTTCCTCCGTGCAGTAAAAGCCGCGCTGTCCGATTTGCATTGTTTCCTCAATGCGTGGCATAGCATTGATTTTTTTGCCGTAGTGCATATGAATCGGATATTTATCTTTGTAAATACCGAAGATATAGCTCGTATTCGGCGTTTCCAAGTAAAAGATTTTATTTTCTTTATCTATTCTGATTGCCATTTAATCTCCTCCCAAAGCTTTTTCTTCATTATATTGCAAGCAAAGAAAATTGTACATAGATTTTTGCGTGGTATATTTGTCATTTTGTTAGATGCAAAAAGGACACATTCCAACGGAAATGTGTCCCTTCGTCTTATTTATTCTGAATATACTCATCAATTGCCTTTGCAGCATTTTTACCTGCGCCCATTGCAAGAATTACGGTTGCGGCACCGGTTACGGCGTCACCGCCGGCGTACACACCCTCGCGGGAGGTAAGACCGGTTTCCTCTTCCGTAATGATACAGCCGCGCTTATTGGTTTCAAGGCCTTCGGTTGTATTGCGAATCAGCGGATTCGGCGATGTACCAATCGACATAATGACACAGTCTACATCAATCACGTGCTCACTACCCTCTTTTACAATCGGGCTGCGTCTGCCGGATTCGTCCGGCTCACCAAGCTCCATCTCCACGCACTTGATACCGTTTACAACGCTGTTTTCGTCGCCGAGGATTTCTACAGGGTTATTAAGCGTCTTAAAGATAATGCCCTCTTCCTCTGCGTGCTCTACTTCCTCGCGGCGTGCCGGCATTTCGTCCATCGAGCGGCGGTATACGATGTATACATTCTCCGCACCGAGGCGCTTTGCACAGCGTGCAGCGTCCATTGCAACATTACCGCCACCGACAATGGCTGCGTTTTGAATCTTCTTTACCGGTGTTGCGCTACCTTCTTTATATGCCTTCATCAGGTTTACGCGGGTTAAGAACTCGTTTGCGGAATATACGCCGTTCAAGTTCTCACCCGGGATATTCATAAAGCGCGGCAGACCTGCGCCGGAGCCGATGAATACTGCTTCATAGCCATCTTCCAAAAGTTCGTCAACGGAAAGCACCTTACCGATAACCATATCGGTGCAAACCTCAACGCCGAGCGCCTTAAGGCCTTCAATTTCTTTTCTTACAATTTCCTTCGGAAGTCTGAACTCCGGAAT
>JAZSGM010000018.1:0-13218 GCA_045532715.1 Clostridia bacterium | reverse complement strand
TTTGAGCGTGGTCTGAATGAAGCGATTGCATGGTATAAGGAGAATTTATAATCATGATTGATTTAAGAAAAATTTTCGGGAGAAATTTTCGGGGTAGGGTCATGTATGCTCTTTCCTTTTTGCCGGATAAGCTTTATTTGGGATTGTTTTATTATGCGACTACAAGAAAGTGGATTGATTTTAAAAATCCGAAGGGCTTTAATGAAAAGCTGCAGTGGCTCAAGGTCAATGACAGACATTGGGAATACGGCAAGCTCGTCGATAAGCTCGCTGTGCGTGACCACATTAAAGAAGTATTGGGCGAAGAATACCTATTTCCGCTGCTTGGCAGCTGGGAAAGCTTCGATGCAATTGATTTTGAAAGCCTGCCGAACCAGTTTGTCTTAAAATGCAACCACGATTCAGGCAGTACAAAGGTGATAAAGGACAAATCAGCTTTGACAAAGAAGGATTATGCAGAGCTGAAAGCATTCTTTACAAAAAGGCTTCGCCGCGACTTTTTCTATGCCGGTCGCGAGTATCCGTACAAGGGGATAAAACCCTATATCATTGCCGAAGCATTGATGTCTTATGAAAATGATAAGGACAGAAGCATTGAAGACTATAAGTTTTTCTGCTTTAACGGCGTGCCGAAAATGATGCTGATGGTAACGGATAGAGAAACGGATTGCAGATTTGACTTTTTTGATATGGATTTTAAGCATTTGGACGTCAGACGTCATCATCCGCACTCGGATAAGCCAATAGAAAAACCGGCGCAGTTTGAGAAAATGAAAGAAATTGCAACGATGCTTTGTAAGGATAAGAAAATGGTCAGAATTGATTTGTACGAATTAAACGGACAGATTTATTTCGGCGAATATACATTTTTTCCGGGCGGCGGATTTCAGTTGTTCCATCCGGAGGCATGGGAGCGTCAGCTTGGTGATTGGTTAGAGCTTGAGTAATTTGTTAAAGAGGTAGAAAGATGCGTATATTGTTTGTTTCGGCATCGCCGCTTCGAAAAGAAATCAGTATTGGAAATACCTTTCTGAATTTATTTTCCGGCGTAGAGGATGTGGAGTTTGCAAGTATATATACAAGGTCCGGTAAGCCGGATACGGCAATTTCTGAGGCGTTTTGCATCACGGAAAAAATGCTGCTTCGAAGCCTTTTGGGGAAAGGGCAGGCCGGCAAAAAAATTGAATGTGTACCGGTGAAAGCGGAGAATGCGACGCCTGCTGCAGATTCCAAAACCGTTTCTTTTGCAAAAAAACGCCGGTGGACAATCTTGTTTTGGCTGCAGTCTATGCTCTGGCGCGTCGGTAAGTGGAAGAGTAAGGCGCTTCGTGATTTTATTGAAGAATTTCAGCCGGATATTGTGTTTACGGTTTTGTCGAATACATCGTTTTTAAATCGGCTGATATTGCATGTTCAGTCTGTTGCGAAGGCACCTTTGGTTTTGTATGCGTGGGATAATAACTATTCGATGAAGCGCGTTATGTTTTCGCCGCTTAGATGGATACATCATATTTGCAGTCGGAAAATGATGCGCAAGGTTGTAAAAAAAGCGGAGCTGCTGTATGTAATTTCGGATGTGCAGAAAGCGGACTATGAAAAGGCGTTCGGCAGAACGTGTAAGCTTTTGACAAAGGGCGCTGACTTTACCTGCGCGCCTGAAAAGACGGCGCATACACTTCCGCTGCAGCTGCTTTATACGGGCAATATCGGATTAAATCGTTGGAAATCGCTTGCACACATTGCAAATGTGCTTGAAAAGATAAATAAAGACGGGATGAAGGCACAACTGCGCATTTATTCCGGCAACGCACTCAGCGAGGATATGCGCAGGGCATTAAATAAGGGGGAAAGCTCCTGTTTTATGGGAAGCGTGTCCGCAGAAGAGGTTGCGTCGTTGCAAAAATCGGCGGATGTTTTAGTGCACGTTGAGCCAATGAACCTGAAGGACAGATTGTTGGTCCGACAGTCGTTTTCTACAAAGCTGGTGGATTACTTTTATCAGGCGAAAGCGATTCTGGCTTATGGACCCGAAGATGTCGCTTCCATTGCACATCTGATTAAGCACAAGGCAGCCATTTGGGCAGATAACGAGAGTGCGTTAGAGACGGAGCTCAGAACGCTTTTGGCGCAGCCGGAGCTGGTGAACGATTATGCGATTCGGGCTTGGGAATGCGGTAAAAACAACCATCAACGTGCAACACTGCAGAAAATGCTGCTTGGTGACCTGCAAAGCGCAAGTGACAGTGTGAAAAACTAAGTGTATGTGCATAATCAAATTATAAGATAGCGTCAGGAGTTTGCCAATGTTTTATGTCAATATTATTGTTTTAATTGTATTTGCCGCGATTTTGTTGTGGCTTCGCCCTTCCGAGGGTGCGAGAAAAGCTTTTTGCGCAGCTGGCGCAATCAATTGGATTTTGTTGTCCGGACTCAGACATCCGAGCATAGGCACGGACACGTATGCGTATTGCTACTCATTTTATGACAGCAAGTATAAATCATGGTCGAAGTTGTTTGAAAACTTTCGAAATACAATCTTTAACTGGAATTTGGTTGAAGAGGGGATTATGAATCCCGGCAGTGACGGCGCGGATGGCATATATGAAATGCTTGTGGGTGAAAATGCATTGGCGGTTAAGGATCCGGGGTACACGATTTTCACGAAAGCAATGTATACGATTTGCCCCAATTATACAGTTTACTTGATTATTATTGCGTGTATTTTTATGATCCCGTTGGCGATTTTGATTTATCGTCATTCGCGTGAGCCGCTTTTGAGTTTCCTGATATATTCCTGTCTGTTTTATTCCTTTTTCGGAATTACGGGGCACAGACAAACGATTGCAACCGGTATAGCGCTTATGGGATATCTTGCGTTTGCTGAAAAAAAGAAGTTTATACCTTTTCTTTTGACAGTCCTTCTTGCATATCCGATTCATAAATCTGTTTTGGCATTTATACCGGCTTACTTTTTGCAAAATCTTAAAATGAATAAGAAAAAAATCGTGGCTGTCCTGATTGCATTCCCGATTGTCTTTTTGTTCCGTGGCAGAATCACAGCGTTTTTGGCGGCTTTAAGCGGATATGAAGCATATGCAGATCAGTATGCAGGCGCAGGCTCCTATGTATTTACCTTTGTGTATATTGTGCTGATGATCGTTTCATTGTGGAAAGGGGAAACGGCAATTCAGATTAATCCGCAGGCAAATACAGCCATGGCGGCGGTGGCGATTGCGTTTTTGCTGACGCCTACAACCTTTGTCGATCCGAGTTTAATGCGTTTGGTGCAGTATTATTCGATATTCCTGATTTTGTATATTCCGGATTTAATTATGGCGTTCGATGACAGTGAAGCGCAGTTTGCCTACTTTTTTGCACTGGTAGTTTTGGTAGGCTTGTTTGTAAAGAACAATCCGCAATATCTGTTTTTCTGGCAATAGGGGGAAGTGTTGTGAAGGTTGTACATATCAATGCGACTGACGCTTACGGCAGTACAGGCATTTTAGCAAAGCAAATTCAGGCAAAGCTTATAGAACGTGGTCATGAGTGTCGTATATATGCGGCAGATGTCCGGGATGGCGGCATAGAAATAGGAGGTAGACTCGGGAAAAAAGCACATGCATTTTTATCGCGTCTGCTTGGACTGCAGGGTTATTTTTCGCGAAGTGCTACACAAAAGCTGATTTGTGATCTGAAGAAATACAAGCCGGATATTATGCATTTGCATAACCTCCATGCAAATTATTTGTATTTTCCGGCATTGTTTGACTATTTAAGAAAAAATGAGATAGCAACATTTGTCACCCTGCATGATTGCTTTTTGTTTACAGGTAAATGCAGCCATTATTTAAAGGATGGTTGCAGCAAATGGCAGTCGGAATGCGGTAATTGTCCGCGCCTGAAAACAGACAATAAAAGTTGGTTTTTTGACAGAACGAAAAAGATGTTTTTGGATAAAAAACGCTGGTTTTCTGCACTGGATAATTTAAATGTGATTGGCGTATCCAAATGGATTGCGGGTGAAGCAAAAAAATCCTTTTTGCAGAGCGCCCGCACGGTGGATTCTATATACAATTGGGTGGATTTGGAATGCTTTGCGCCAGAGGACTCGACTGCGCTTAAAAAAGAGCTTGGTTTAGAAGGAAAGATTGTTGTTTTGGGCGTGAGTGCATCCTGGTCGAGCGCTAAGGGAATTGATGATTTTATTGCGCTTGCAAAGGAATTGGATGCAAGATATAAGGTTGTGCTGGTCGGCAATGTTTCAGAAGAAAAAATTGCCGGAAACGGCATTGTGCATATACCGCCGATTCGCGACGCGAAGGCGCTTGCGCGCTATTACAATATGGCAGATGTGTTTGTCAATGCCTCTGTGCAGGAAACCTTTGGACTTACAACGGCAGAGGCGCTTGCGTGCGGAACGCCGTGCGTCGTTTACAATAAAACAGCGTGCCCGGAGCTGATTGGTCCGGGATGCGGCTATGTTGTTGAAAACTATGACGAACTGCAAAAACAGATTTGTTCTGTTGCAGGCGGTGGAAAGTTGAATTTTTCAAAGGCGTGCCGTGCGTATGCGGTAGAAATGTTTAATATGGAAACGAATGTGAATAAATATATAGCGCAGTATCGTAATAGCATAGCACAACAATAAGAGGAGTATTTGATATGAAGCGTGTTGGTTTGATTACATATTATGGCGAAAATTATGGCGGAATGCTGCAGGCATATGCACTGCAAAAGCGGATTGGTGATATGGGATATGGTTGTGAGCTTGTTTCGAACGATTTTTTGTATATGCCAAATCGAAAAAAACGCATCGTGCATAAGGCAAAGAAAGTATTTTCTTTGTTGAAAAATCCGTGTAGGTATTTGTCACGCCGCAAAGCTATACGCAGCGGGGCAGAGTTTAATGCATTGCGCAGTGCTGAGTTTAAGAAATTTATGCAACAGTATTTAAAGGTGTATAAAACCGGTTATACGAGCTACAAGCAACATATGGATAACCCGCTGCCTTTTGACGGATATATTTGCGGAAGCGATCAAATATGGAATCCGAATTTGTATTGTGATAACGGCTTTTATTTCGGTGCGTTTGCCCCCGAAAATCGAAAAGTTGTATCTTATGCTTCAAGCATAGGTGTGTCTTCGGTGACAGAAAAGCAAGGCGAATTTTTGAAAGAAAATTTAAAAAAGCTTGCGCATGTTTCTGTAAGAGAAAATGAAGGTGCGGATTTAGTGGAGAAGCTTATAGGGACACGAGCACGTGTTGTGCTTGACCCTACTTTGCTTTTGACGAAAGAGCAGTGGGCAGAAATTGCAGTTGCACCTGAAATGAAGCAGCCTTATATTTTCTGCTATCTTTTTGGAGAACGTGATTATATAGACCGCGTAAAACGAGAGTTGAAAGCGCTGACGGGCTTGGAGATTGTTTGTGTTCCGTATGCGTCACGAGAATTTGCGGGGGATGATAAAAAGGTATTTGATGCAGGCCCGGCCGAATTTATCGGTCTGATTAAAAATGCAACTTATGTATTAACAGATTCTTTTCACGCAACCGCCTTTTCGGTTAATTTAGGTGTGCCGTTTTTCTCGCTTTTGCGTTTTGCAGATTCAGAGAAGAATGGTATGAATTCGCGCTTGTATACGATTTTAAGTGAATTGGGCTTGCGCGAGCGTATTATAACGGAAAACGATAAAATTACGGCAGATATGCTGCAAATGGATTTTTCAAGTGCACATACAGTATTAGAAAAAAAGCGAGAAGAAGATACAAAGTATCTGCAAGAAATATTATTAGATTTATTCCAGAATTAATCTTACGGAGGTGGACCGGATGCATATATGCCCGTTAAGCAAGTGTACAGGGTGTGGCGTATGCGCAGATGCTTGCCCGAAAGGGTGTATATCCTTGCTTTATGACACAGAAGGGTTTTTAAAAAGCAGTGTGAATACGGCACTATGTGTGCAATGCGGTGCTTGTGCGCGTGTCTGCCCTGTAAACAAAGTGCCGGAAACACATTCGATATTCGAGGCATTTAAAGCAAATAGGGTGCCGCAGGAAAAAGCATTGGACAGTACTTCCGGCGGTGTTGCAGCGGCGCTTAGCGAATATATTGTTGAGCACGAGGGCGTTGTTTACGGCGCGGGATGGCGCGATTGCATGCATGTCGCACACACTTGCGCTAAAACCGTAGAAGAGACAGATGCTTTTAAAGGATCTAAGTATATTCAAAGCTATGTCGTAGGTTGCTATAAAGAGATTAAAACAAAATTAAAGTCCGGACAAACTGTACTGTTTACAGGGACGCCGTGTCAGAATGCTGCATTGAAGAATTATCTTGGTGCAGAGTATGAGAACTTATATTTAGTAGATTTTGTTTGCCACGGTGTAGGGTCGCAGAAGGTTTTTTCTGCTTATATGGACTATTTAGCAACGGAAAAAGAAGCTGCAGTTCAAAAGGTAGAATTTCGAAGCAAAACAGCACATGGCTATAAAAAAAGCAATTTAAAAGTCATATTTGAAGATGGAAAAGTGCATCTTGAAGGAAGCTATAGCGACACAATCGGTCTTTGGTTTGCTTCTGGGCTTTCCGTAGGCGAGAGCTGTTATACATGTCCGTATGCATATGAAAATCGAGTGTCGGATATTACCTTGGCAGACTATGTTGGTAAAGATATGAATGCAGAGGATGCACAGTATGGTACATCTATGGTTTTTGTAAACACACAAAAAGGAGCGCGGCTTTTACAGCATATTCCGGTTGATTTAACCCCAAGACCTTTGGAGGAGAATGTTAAGAAATATGCGCGTTTGTGCGGTGAATACACTAAGCCGAAGTGCAGGAAACGATTTTTTAAGGAATTGGGAACTACGGCAATGCCTGTTATGTTGAAAAAATACACATTAAAAAGGATTTTGCCAAATAAGCTTGTGCTTTATGCGAGAGCATTAAAAAGGCGATTGTTGAAGGAAAAAAGGTGAAAAAATGCAAAAAGAAAAATCATCGAAACAAATCAAGGTCGGGGCGATTATTTCCTATATTGCGATAGCTTTTAATATATTATCCGGTTTGATATACACGCCGTGGATGCTTCGTTGTATCGGACAGTCTAATTATGGGTTGTATAGTACAGCACTGGCGTTTGTATCTTATTTTACGGTAGATTTTGGTTTGAGCAGTGCGATTACGCGATTTGTATCCAAGTACAGAGCTGAGGGAAAAGAAGAAGAAATTAAAAAGCTTTTGGGCGTTATCTATAAGCTTTATTTGCTGATTGATGCTGTAATTCTGGTTTGCTTAGCAGTTTGCTTTTGTTTCTTGAACCAAATATTTTTGAAATTTACACCGGAAGAACTGGAAAAGTTTAGACTCGTTTATGTGATTATGGGCGCGTTTACACTTTTCTCGTTTCCGTGTACTACTTTTTCCGGTATCTTAACAGCATATGAACGTTTTGCAGTACAAAAAATCAGCGGTTTGGTAGGAAAAATTGCTATAGTGGTGCTTATGGTGATTTTCCTTTCGCTGGGGTATGGCTTATATGCCTTGGTTTTGGTAAATGTTATAGTACACCTTTTGGTGCATGTGTTTCGTTTGTGCTATTTAAAACGAAAGATTCATCTGAAAATTTCGTGGAAGGGATTCGATTTTAAACTTTTAAAAGAAGTGTTTTCGTTTTCGGTATGGATGCTCGTTATCACACTTGCCGAGCGATTCGTATTTAATATTGAACCGACCATTATTGGTTCCCTTGCCGGAACGGTAGCAGTTTCTGTTTTTGCAGTTGCCAATACGATTGAAGGATATGTATGGACTTTTGCTACTGCATTGAATAATTTGTTTTTGCCGAAAGTCTTTCGTTTGTCTACGGAGGATGCCGGAGACAGAACGAGAATCAATGCTTTGCTGCAGCGTGTAGGCAGAATACAAATGCTGGTTATCGGATTGATTCTTTTTGTTTTTGTTTCGTTGGGATATGAGTTCGTTTTTCTGTGGTTAGGAGACGGATATCAAGTGGCATATTATATCGCAGTGCTTATGATTATGCCGTCTTACATCCTGCGTACGTTAGATATTGCCGGTTCGCTGAGCTGGGCAGAGAATAAATTAAAAGAACGCACACTTGCCTATGGAGCAACTGCACTGATTAACGTAGTTTTATCATTGGTTTTGGTGCCGAAATTCGGCGCGATTGGTGCAGGAATTTCCATTTTTATTGGTATGATTGCAGGTCATGTTATTATTGGGCATATTATATATACACGCGTGTTGCATTTGGATATGTGGGGGCTTTATAAGAATTGCCAATTGAAAATGATTGTGCCGGGTGTGATATGTATGGCAGCAGGGTTTGCGCTTCAGCATTATTTCCCAAGTCCGAACCTTTTGCATTTTGTTTTAAAGGCATGTGTGGCCGGGGGCGTTTATGTTGTTGCGGTTTGGCTTTTGTATATGAATGCATATGAGAAAGAATTGTTTACAGGTGCGTTTAGAAAAGTGAAGAAAAAGCTGATTAAGAAATAAAACAGGGGGATTTTATGCGTAGGACAGTGCATTATCTCGGATATTATGTTACTGAGTCACAGAGAAATAAATTACAGTTGTTTCCGTCTTGCTTTAGTAAAATAGAATATGTGGCAGATAAGCTGGAGCAGCTTGGTGCGCAGGTGAGGTTAGTGAGTGCTGCTTCCGCAAAAAAGGGAAAACTCTTTCGCGGTGGTCAGCATCGGCTGTCTGACAAAAGAACGCTCCGCTATTTTTCAAGCTTTGGTATCAGGGGCGCATTGTTTCGAAAATTGAATGTGGTGTGGCTGCGGTTTCAGTTACTGCTGTATATATTGTTTTGCGTAAAGAAACAGGATGTGCTTTTGGTTTACCATTCGCTGTTTTATGCACCTGTGCTGAAAGCTGCACAAAAGTATTTCGGAAAGAAATTCATTTTGGAAATAGAGGACGTTTTTTCATCCGTCACGGAAGGTGCCAAAAAGTTCAAGGCGTACGAGTGGGAATTCTTTAAATATGCCGACAGCTATTTGTGTGTTAATGATATTTTAGCAAAGAAATTGCCGTCGGATAAAAAGAAGATTGTGTCTTACGGCAATTACAGCGTGTATCCAAAATTTGCCCAGCCGGATGCTGAATATATCAGACTGGTTTATGCGGGGGTGATTGAAAGCTATCGCGGGGCAGCCTTGATGGCGGTTGAAGCAATGCGCCACCTGGATGCACGATACAGACTGGATATTATGGGCTTTGGCAGTGAAGCTGAAGTGGAAAAACTGAAGATGCTGCTGCAGGAAATGAATCGGGAAAAGGGATATGAATGTGTGCGATTTCTGGGCATGCTGCAGGGCGAGGCGTACTACACAGCTTTGCAACGGTGTCATATTGCTTTAAGCACACATAAGTATGACGAAGAGAATATGGAGTCAGCTGACCATACTTTTCCGTCTAAGCTGTTGGTGTATCTGGGAAACAATCTGCGGATTGTTGCGCAGGAAATTGATTGCCTGACTACATCGGCGATTCGGGATGCAATTGCCTTTTATCCGATTGCCGACAGCGCTTCGATTGCAAAAACAATAGAAGCGATTGATTTGAATGCAAATTATAGTTCGACAGAGTTTGTTGAGAAATTGGATGCGGATTTTGTTGAAAAATTAAATAAATTATTATAAACAGGGGAGAAAATTATGTTTAAAAACAAGACCTTATTAATTACCGGAGGTACCGGTTCGTTCGGTAATGCAGTATTAAACCGTTTCCTGGATACGGATATCGGTGAAATTCGCATTTTCTCGCGTGACGAGAAAAAGCAGGACGATATGCGTCATGAGTATCAGGCAAAATATCCGGAAGCAAGCAACAAGATTAAATTCTACATCGGTGATGTGCGCGACCTGGCAAGCGTGAAAAACGCAATGCACGGTGTGGACTATATTTTCCATGCAGCAGCGCTCAAGCAGGTGCCGTCCTGTGAGTTTTTCCCGGTTGAGGCTGTAAAAACAAATGTGCTCGGTACGGACAATGTATTAACTGCTGCCATTGAAGCCGGCGTAAGCAAGGTGATCTGCCTTTCTACGGATAAGGCTGCATACCCGGTAAATGCCATGGGTACAAGTAAAGCGATGATGGAAAAGGTAGTTGTGGCAAAGTCGAGAACCATTGATCCGGAAAAGACATTGATTTGCTGCACACGTTACGGCAATGTTATGTGCTCGCGCGGCAGCGTAATTCCGCTGTTTATCGACCAGATTAAAGCGGGACAGCCGCTTACGGTGACTGAGCCGAATATGACACGCTTTATTATGAGCCTTGAGGAAGCGGTTGAGCTTGTATTGTTTGCATTTGCAAATGCGGCAAGCGGTGACATTATGGTACAAAAGGCGCCGGCTTGCACTATTGGTGTGCTTGCACAGGCTGTAAAAGAGTTGTTCCATGTGGAAAATGAAATCAAGGTTATCGGTATTCGTCACGGTGAGAAAATGTATGAAACGCTTCTGACCAATGAGGAATGCTCCGGTGCAATCGATATGGGTGATTTTTACCGCGTTCCGGCGGACAAGCGTGACCTGAATTACGACAAGTACTTTAAAACCGGCGATGTAGAGCGCAATCCGCTGACAGAGTTTAATTCAAACAACACTGCGCTTTTGACTGTGGAGGAAGTAAAAGAAAAGCTGATGACACTGCAGTACATTCGTGATGAGGTTGCGGCTTGGGAGGCAAAATAATGAAAATTTTAATTACCGGAGCAAAGGGATTTGTCGGTAAAAACCTTGTGGCATCACTGAAAAATATCCGTGACGGCAAGGACAAAACGACGGTGATTGATCCTGCGATGGAGATTTTTGAATTTGATATTGATACGGAGCCGGAATTGTTGGAGGGCTACTGTAAAGAAGCGGATTTTGTGTTCCATCTGGCGGGCGTGAATCGACCGCAGAACGAAGCAGAATTTATGGAAGGTAATTTCGGTTTTACCTCCACACTTCTGGGACTGCTGGAGAAGCATAAAAATGTTTGTCCGGTTATGATTTCATCTTCCATACAGGCTGCACTGGATAATCCGTACGGCAGAAGCAAAAAAGCCGGAGAAGACCTGATGTTTGATTACGGCAAGCGCACCGGCGCGAAAGTGCTTGTGTATCGCTTTCCGAACCTGTTCGGCAAATGGTGTCGTCCGAATTACAACAGTGTTATTGCCACCTTCTGTCACAATGTTGCGTACGGACTGCCGATTCAGGTCAATGATCCGGCTGTCGTATTGAATTTGGTTTATATTGATGATTTGGTACAGGAAATGCTTTGTGCATTGCAGGGTAAGGCGCATGAAAAGGATGGATACGCGTATGTACCGACGGTGCATGAGGTAACGCTTGGCAGAATTGCGGAATTGATTGTGTCCTTTAAAGAGAGTCGTGACACAAAAGCTGTACCGGATATGGAAGATGCTTTTTCGAAGAAGCTGTACAGCACCTATCTTTCATATCTGCCGACGGATGCGTTTTCCTATCCGCTGAAGATGAATGTTGACGACCGTGGCTCCTTTACGGAAATTTTGCGTACAGCGGACCGCGGGCAGGTATCGGTCAACATTTCCAAGCCCGGTATTACAAAAGGCAATCATTGGCATCATACGAAGAATGAAAAGTTTGTTGTGGTATCCGGAAAGGGTGTAATTCGCTTTAGAAAAATTGATTCTGACGAGGTTATAGAATACTTTGTCAGCGGAGATGAAATCGAAGTGGTGGACATTCCGTGCGGCTATACGCATAATATTGAAAACCTCGGTGATACGGATATGGTTACCATTATGTGGTGCAATGAATGCTTCGATCCGAATAAACCGGATACATACTTTTTGGAAGTCTGATGTCATTGTCTTGGAGGTTAGAAAATGGAAAAGTTAAAGCTTATGACAATTATCGGTACACGTCCGGAGATTATTCGCCTGAGCGAATGCATCAAGGCGTGCGATAAGTATTTCAATCAGATCTTGGTACATACGGGACAGAATTGGGATTATACACTCAATCAGGTGTTTTTTGATGACCTCGGCCTTCGTGCACCGGATTACTATCTTGACGCCGTAGGAAATGACCTCGGTGAAACGATGGGTAACATTATTGCCAAATCCTACCAGCTGATGGTGAAGGAAAAGCCGGACGCGGTATTTGTGCTTGGTGATACAAATTCTTGTTTGTCTGTGATTGGCGCAAAGCGTCTGCACATTCCGATTTTTCATATGGAAGCCGGCAACCGCTGTTTTGATGAATGTCTGCCGGAGGAGACAAATCGCCGTATTGTAGACATTATTTCGGATGTGAATTTGTGCTACAGCGAGCATGCAAGACGTTATCTGAATGCTTCGAGTGTTGCAAAAGAGCGCACATATGTTGTCGGTTCGCCGATGGCGGAGGTGCTGCATAAGAACCTGGATTCGATTCGTGCAAGCAAGGTGCTGGATAAGCTCGGTTTAGAAGCAGGCAAGTATATTCTGCTTTCTGCACATCGTGAAGAAAACATTGACTCGGAAGAGAACTTCTTCAGCTTGATGAATGCAATAAATGCTTTGGCAGAAAAATATGATATGCCGATTTTATATTCGTGCCACCCGCGCAGCAAAAAGTTCATTGAACAGAGAAACTTTAAGTTTGATAAGCGTGTCATTGCACATCAGCCGCTTGGGTTCCACGATTATAACCATTTGCAGATGCATGCATTCTGCGTTGTATCTGACAGTGGTACTTTGCCGGAGGAAAGCAGCTTCTTTTTGTCGGTCGGCAATCCGATTCCGGCGGTCTGCATCCGCACAAGTACGGAGCGTCCGGAGGCATTGGACAAGGGCAACTTTATCTTAGCCGGAATTCGGGAAAAACAAGTGTTGCAGGCGGTGGAAACTGCTGTTGCAATGAATGCTTGCGGAGAGTTGGGCATTCCGGTTCCGAATTATGTGGATGAAAATGTATCTACAAAGGTTGTAAAAATTATTCAGAGCTATACCGGTATTGTGGACCGTATGGTTTGGAGAAAGTATTAATTGGAGAAAGTATTAAGAAGAAAAGCGTTAAGGAGGTTGAACAGAACCATTAAAAACGGACAATAGAAAAAAAGCACCTCCTATGGTAGAATAAAAATACCATAGGAGGTTTTGCTATGTCAGGAATTAAAGGAATGAAAAAGTATCCACAAGGAATAAGAGAAAAAATTGTATCCG
>JAZSGM010000148.1:0-8381 GCA_045532715.1 Clostridia bacterium | reverse complement strand
TCCCATTTTGATATTGCTCTGTCGGTTATATTCAATTTTTCTGCCAACTGTGCTTGTGTAAGATTTTTCTTTTTTCTGCACTCGGCAATAAACTTTCCTATTTTGATTTGGTCCATAGTCTACCTCCTTTCACTTTAATTGTAGCACCTTTTAAGAAAAATAACACAAACTAATGGTTGAAAGGGGAGAAATCAACCATTAGTAGAGTGAAAATTGAACGTCAAATTCTTATTTGTCTAACTGTTTTATTATCTATATAGACTGATAAATTAGAAAAAAGTTTCAATCTATGACTATATTATATCATACTTTTGCTCATTTGTCACGTTACAGAGATAAAATCAACAAAATTGTTAACTTAACATATCATTGAGAGATTGCAAGAAAGCACTAACAATTCTATTTATGCATAATTATATTTAAAATTGTATATTTTTGTTTACCAATACGCATGTAGGACAGAGACTTTAAAATAATTGGTTTTCGACTAATTTGTTTATATCTATAGCTGTCGTTTGCGGCAAGACTGCGCAAAGTGCGGCTTGTATGTCGGCTTTTGAAAACTTACAACCGGTTAAAGCTGCTTGCACGGTATCTGCCAAGGCGAAATCCATTGCATCGGTATAGATTTGCGCTGTGGAAATGATGCCTTTGTCTACATTGAGCAGCAGTTGGAAATTTCCCCATGAAAAATGCGACTGTGCCTCTGTAGTAAAGGGGAGCGTTGCTGTGTAAAGATATTCGTGGCTGCCGTATGCTTGCGCGAGTGTATGGATGGCGTCACGATCTGTGACTGTGCGTGCTTTTAATGGAAGCTGATATACTGCTTTGAATGCGGAAAGCATATGGGCTTTCATTTGCGTACATGTCAGCTCCGAAGCCAGCTCGGTCAGATTAATAACGCGGGCAGCAACAGATTTTACGCCCTTGGCGACCAGTTTTGCTTGGGGTGGTGTCAGGTAGTTTTGCAGCCGCTCGGTATCCGTGCTGATGAGTAGTGTGCCGTGATGATAGGATTTGCCGCCGGCGTTGTAAAAGGCGTTGCCGGAGAATTTTCGCCCATCGGCTAATATATCGTTTCTGCCGGAAAGCGCTGTGCGGATACCGGCAAGTGTACATGCTTCTTGGATGACCTGCATTTGCTTTTGCAAATTTGCATGGCAGCTTGCACACAAAAAGGTGAAGTTTAAATTGCCGGTGTCATGGTATACGGCGCCACCACCGGAAAGTCTGCGTGCAAGCTTGACGTTCTCTGCCTGCATCAGTTCTGTTCGGCATTCTGCCCAGGGGTTCTGATTTTTGCCGATAACAACCGTGTTTTGATTTTGCCACAGGTACAGCGTGCAACAGTCTTCGGGCGTAGTGTCGAGCAGATGCTTTTCAATTGCGAGGTTTTCGTAAGGGTCAAGCGAAGTGCTGATATAGTATTGGAGTTGTTGCAGCATTGGTTCACCGGCTTTCTTCGAAGTTTGATTTTATTTTAAAGGAAAATCTCTTTTGCGTCAATACCGTTTGTTGACAAATGTGATAAAGTGTGTTAAAATTGTTAAAAAGTTATGGTTTACAGCGAGGGTTTAACATGAATCTCATTCGTCAGGAACGTATAAAAGAATATGTAGAGCAGAAGAGCGTAGCAACAATCAAGGAGATTCAGGCACTTTTTCCTGAGGTTTCTTTGATGACCGTGCACCGTGATTTGAATGCACTTGAACAGCAGGGTGTGATTACAAAACACCGCGGTATGGTAAAGTTTGCGCATTATAAGGATGATGTTGACTTTCATGTGCGTATGGAGGAAAACAATCCGGGCAAGCTTTCAATGGTCAAAAAAGCCATTCCGCTTTTGCAGCCGCACAGCTCTGTGTTTTTGGATGCAGGTACATCAAACCTGTTTTTGGCAAAAAATCTGCCGGACATCAGCTTGAATGTTGTAACGACCAGTCCGAGTATTGCACTTGAGCTTTGTAAGCTGCATAATCCGACAGTCACACTATGCTGCGGAACAATGAATCGCCGGAATCTGTCAGTTTCCGGACTCAATACATTGGAAATGCTTAAAAAAATCAATATAGATATTGCGTTTATCGGCGTGTCCGGCTATTCTGTCGGTGCGGGCTTTACTTGCGGCACGGAAGCGGATATGTCCATCAAACGTCTGATTCTGGATAAGGCACGCGTCAGTGTTATGCTTTGCGGCACGGAAAAGCTCGGCCGCCTGATGCCGTATACCTTCGGAACCATCGAAGATGCAGATTACATCATTACCGACGGCGTTATGCCGGAGGAGTTTGTGCATGCGATGGAGGATGCCGGTGTGAATTTGCTTTGACTCTTGTTCAAAAAGCACAGAAATTGAATTCGGTTTCTGTGCTTTTTCTATTAGATATTTCTTTTGAAAAGAATTGACAAAATGTTAATATGTGATATAATGTATTCTGTTAATGTTATAAAATGTTAAAATAAACAAAACTAAGAGTGAGGTGTTTTGATTGGCAAATGCAGTAATTATGCCTAAGGCCGGTATTACGGTTGAAAGCTGTATCATCGGTACATGGGAAAAGAAGGTAGGCGATTCTGTCAAGGTTGGCGACATTCTGTTTACCTATGAAACGGATAAGGCAAGCTTTGAGTGTGAATCGACAGAAGAAGGAACTTTATTGGAAATTTTTTATCAGGAAGGCGATGAGGTGCCTTGTCTGGTAAATGTTTGTGCAGTAGGTAATCCGGGAGAGGATTGTGCTGCGCTTCGTCCGTCGGACAGCGCACCGGCTGAAGAAGCGGTAGCAGAAAGCGCACCGGCGGAGGAAAAGGCTGCACCTGTAGCTGCTGCTGTTGAAACAACGGCTGTAGCAGGCGAGAAGAGTGCCGTTTCTCCGCGTGCAAGAAAGCTTGCAGAGCGTGCAGGCGTGGATGCCACACTTGCAACCCCGACCGGACCGAACGGCAGAATCATTGAGCGCGATGTGCGAGAGCTGATGAACAATCCGGCAGCTGCGAAGGTGGAGACCGCTCCGGCAACGGCTGCACCTATAGCAGATACAGAGTATGAAGATGTGAAGTTCAGCGGTATTCGCCGTGCTATCAGTAAGTCGATGCATACATCGCTTTCGACAATGGCACAGCTTACGCACAACACATCCTTTGATGCAACGAATATTCTGGCATACAGAAAGCTATTGAAGGCATCCGAGGGCGAGACAGCGGGCATTACACTCGGCGATATTGTATTGTATGCCGTATCGAGAACCCTTTTGAATCATCCGGATTTAAATGCACATATGCTCGATGATAACAACATCCGTTTGTTTAAGCACGTGCACTTAGGCGTTGCGGTTGATACGCCGCGCGGCCTGATGGTGCCGACCATCTTTAATGCGGATCAGAAGAGCCTCTTGGAAATTTCCAAAGAGGTGAAAGAGCTTGCAGCGCAGTGCAGAGAGGGCAATATCAGCCCGGATAAGCTCTCCGGCGGCACATTTACGGTATCGAACCTCGGCAATCTTGGGGTGGAATCCTTTACGCCGGTAATCAATCCGCCACAGACGGGTATTTTAGGTGTGTGTGGTACGATTGAACGTGTGCGCAAGGGCAAGGACGGCAATGTTGAGATTTATCCTGCAATGGGCCTGAGCCTGACATACGATCATCGCGCAGTAGACGGTACACCGGCTGCTCGTTTCCAGAAGGAGCTCGGCAAGAACTTAGAAAACTTCACGACACTTCTGGCGAAATAAGGAGGCATAATAATGGAACGGTTTGATTTATTGGTAGTTGGTGGCGGCCCGGGCGGCTATCTGTGTGCCGAGCGCGCGGCGCAGGGCGGCATGAAGGTTGCTCTTTTTGAGAAAAAGGCGCTTGGCGGTACCTGCTTAAATGAAGGTTGTATTCCGACAAAAACACTTTTAAACTCTTCTAAAATGTACAGACATGCAAAGGAGAGTGAGGCATTCGGTGTAACGGCATCGGATGTGTGCTATGACCACGCAAAGGTTATAGAAAGAAAGAACCAGGTTGTAAAGACCTTGGTTGCCGGTGTCGGTGCGACAATGAAGGGCAATAAGGTCAATGTAATTTCGGCTTCGGCTGTGATCAAAGGCCGCGGCGCGAACGGCTTTGCGGTAGAGGCTGACGGCACCGTATACGAAGGCAAGCGTTTGGTGATTGCCTCCGGTTCGGAAACCGTCGTTCCGCCGGTACCGGGCCTTAAAGAAGGTCTTGCCTCCGGTTTTGTTGTAACCAACCGTGAGGTGCTGGATGCAACAAAGTTACCGGAAAAGCTGGTTGTAATCGGCGGCGGTGTCATCGGTCTTGAAATGGCGTATTACTTTGCAAGTGTCGGCGTTTCTGTAACCGTAATCGAAATGATGCCGAAGATTGCAGGTGCAACCGACGGTGAAATCTGCAAGGTTTTAACAGATGCATTTACAAAGCGCGGTATGGAGTTTAAGCTCTCCTGCAAGGTGCTTGAAGTGAAGGAAAAGAGTGTAATTTACGAAGAAAACGGCGAAAAGAAGGAGATTGCCTGCGATATGGTGCTCTTATCTGCAGGACGTAAGCCGTCCACAGCAGATATCGGCGTAGAAACGCTGCAGCTTGAAATGGACAGAGCGGCAATCAAGACAGACCGCCATCTGTGCACGAACGTTTCCGGCGTATATGCCATCGGCGACTGTAACGGTAAGCTGATGCTTGCGCATACAGCTTACAGAGAGGCAGAGGTTGCCGTAAATCATATGCTCGGCAAGACGGATGAAATGCGCTATGATGTAATTCCGTCCGTTATCTATACAGACCCGGAGGTTGCAAGCGTTGGTCTTTCTAAGGAAGATGCTGAAAAGCAGGGGATGAAGGTAAAGGAAGTGAAGCTGCCGATGTCCTATGCAGGTCGTTACCTTGCAGAAACCAATGGCGGCAAGGGCTTCATCAAGCTGGTTGTCGATATGGACAAAAATCGTCTCGTAGGCTGCCATATGGTTGGTTCATATGCATCCGAAATCATTATGACTGCAACGATGATGGTGGATACCGAGCTTACACCGGACAGACTCAAAAAGCTCGTGTTCCCGCATCCGACAGTAGCGGAAATCATTCGTGAAGCAATTTTTCATATTTAATCATATAAAGGGAGGAATATAAAATGCCAAAGAGTTTATTTGTAGATCCGTCCGAAGTTCGTGCGGCGGGCAAAATTACGTTTAATGACATTCCGGTAAATACATACAACAAGAGCATTAAAGACGAGCGCGGTAAGTTTTCCGATGATGACTTAGTGCGCATTTATCGCGACATTGCGATTTTGCGTGAGTTTGAGTCGATGCTCAATCAAATTAAGACGCAGGGTCTTTACAACGGAATTGAAACAACCTATCCGGGTCCGGCACATCTGTCCATCGGGCAGGAAGCTGCTGCAGTCGGTCAGGCTTACCTGCTTGACCAGAACGACTTCTCGTTCGGTTCGCACCGCAGCCACTCCGAAATCCTTGCAAAGGCACTTTCCTGTATTAATAAATTAAGCGAGCAGGAGCTCATGGACATCATGGAAGGCTTTTTGGGCGGCAGCGCGCTGCGTGCAACAGAAAAGCTCGGTCCGGTCAGTGATGTGAAAGAGCTTGCAATCCGCTTTATTCTCTACGGTACACTTTCCGAAATTTTTGCGCGTGAAACCGGTTTCCATAAGGGTATGGGCGGTTCGATGCATGCCTTCTTCCTGCCGTTCGGTATTTACCCGAACAACGCAATCGTAGGCGGTAGTGCTTCGATTTCCACAGGTGCTGCATTGTTTAAGAAGATTAACGAAAAGAACGGTATCGTAGTTTGTAACATCGGTGACGGTTCTATGGCACGCGGTCCGGTTTGGGAAGCAATGAACTTTGCATCCATGGACCAGTTCAAGACACTTTGGGAAAGCCACAATGGCGGCGTTCCGATTCTGTTTAATGTATTTAACAATGCATACGGTATGGGCGACCAGACCCGCGGTGAAACTATGGGTTACGATATGCTCGCGCGTATCGGCTCCGGCGTAAGCCCGACACAGTTTTACGCAGAGCGTGTAGACGGTTTCAATCCGCTCGCTGTAATTGATGCAATGGAAAGAAAGCTCGAAATCCTCAGAGCAGGCGAAGGTCCGGTGTTGCTCGATACACTGACATACCGCTTCTCCGGCCACTCGACCTCCGACCAGAATGCTTACCGCACCAAGGAAGAGATCGATGCATGGCGTGAGGTAGATCCGCTGATTACCTACAGAAAGAACCTGGTAGATGCCGGCGTTGCTGCTGATTCCAAGTTCGAGGAAATTCTGGCGGATGTATCGGAGCGTATGACCATGATTTGTAAGGCAGCATCCGATCCGGCAATCAGCCCGTATGTTGACTTTAAGAAGGATCCGGCAGTTGTAGAGCGTCTGATGTTCTCCAACGAAAAGGTCGATAAGTTTGACGAGCGCGAGCCGGAAGTGAATATGCCGCTTGCAGAAGTACCGGCATATAAGAAGATTAAGGAAAAGAGCCGTTGCCCGATTGTAGACGGCAAGCCGGTTTCCAAGATGAAGTTGTATAACCTGCGTGACGCACTCTCCGAGGTTATCTATGACCGCTTCTATGAAGATCCGACCTTGATTGCATACGGCGAAGACTGTCGTGACTGGGGTGGCGCATTTGCGGTATACCGCGGTATGATGGATGCTTTCCCGCATTGCAGACTGTTCAACTCTCCGATTGCGGAGGCCGCAATCGTTGGTACAGCGGTTGGTTATGCGCTTTCCGGCGGTCGTGCAATTGTAGAACTTATGTATGCAGACTTTATCGGTTGTGCAGGCGACGAAATTTTTAACCAGATGTCCAAGTGGCAGGCAATGAGCGCTGGTATCCTGAAGATGCCGGTGGTACTTCGTGTATCCGTTGGTTCGAAGTACGGCGCGCAGCACTCTCAGGACTGGACAGCACTTTGTGCACATATTCCGGGTCTGATGGTTTGCTTCCCGGCATCCCCGTGGGAGGCAAAGGGCCTTATGGAATCTGCCCTGAAGGGCACAGACCCGGTAGTATTCTTCGAAAGCCAGAGAATCTACGATGTCGGTGAGCAGTTCCACGAGGGCGGCGTACCGGAAGAACGTTACGAAATCGAATTTGGTGACGTAAACAAGGTTCGTGACGGTAAGGATGTAACCATTATCACAGTCGGCGCAGCGCTGTACCGTGCGGTTGATGCTGCAAAGACTTTGAGTGAAAAGTATGGTATGGAAGCAGATATAATCAACCTGCATTCTCTCGTGCCGCTTGATTATACAAAGCTGATTGAATCTGTGAAGAAAACCGGTCGCGTTGTATTGGTATCCGATGCATGCGCGCGCGGTTCGTTTATGAACGATGTTGCAAAGAACCTCACAGAGCTCTGCTTCGACGATCTGGATGCACCGCCGGTTGTTGTCGGTGCACGTAACTGGATCACACCGCCGTTTGAATTTGACGAATTCTTTTTCCCGCAGGCAAGCTGGATTATTGATGCGATTCACGAAAAGCTCGTTCCGCTGCCGGGCCATGTTGCTGAAAACGGCTGCACGGAAACAGAAGCAATCCGTCGTGCAAAGCAGGGTGTATAATGAAATTTGTCAGAACAGCCAATGCCGGTGTATGGTTAGAGCTTGACGGCACATCGCTTTTGTTGGACGGTGTCGCAAATCAGGTGTATCCGTATATCGCTACGCCGATGACAATTAAAGAGGCGCTTGTAGCGTCTTTGCCGGATGTGCTTGCGTTTACACATACGCACGCAGATCACTATGATGCAGAATATGCAAAATTTTACGAAGAAACAAAATACCGACCGGTTGTAGGACCGGTCGGTGTAACCCGTCTGCAAATGGGCGGATTGGAAATCGAAGCCGTTTCCACACGGCATATCGGTAAGGCGGAAGTGGCACATTTCAGCTTTGTAATTAGCGGCGAAAAACAGATTTGGTTTATGGGCGATGCATCGCCCGTCATGCTGCGTGCAATGGCAGATTTTCAAAAACCGGATATCCTTTTTGTACCATATGCCTATGCACTAACGGCATCTGCTTGGCGCAAAACAAAGGAAACGGGAGCAAACCGAATTGTGCTTTTACATCTTCCCAAACGTCAGGATGATACGGAAGGCTTGTGGGATGCAGTTTTAGAAAATGCAGGGCAGGATGACTGCCTTCATATCCCGAAAATCGGTGAAGAAATTGAAATTGCATAAAAAAGCGAACTGTCTTGAACAGAACCATTAAAAACGGACAATAGAAAAAAAGCACCTCCTATGGTAGAATAAAAATACCATAGGAGGTTTTGCTATGTCAGGAATTAAAGGAATGAAAAAGTATCCACAAGGAATAAGAGAAAAAATTGTATCCG
>JAZSGM010000108.1:0-5667 GCA_045532715.1 Clostridia bacterium | reverse complement strand
TCACAGCCGCCGCATTTTTCAAATACGTCACACACAGGCGCAACACGTATATCGGACGCTTTTAAAATCTGTTCCAAACGGCCAAAGCCGTATGTTTTGTTCACCTTCACAATACGGATACGCACCATATCCCCTACAGCCGTATGCGGTACAAACACCGCAAAGCCGTCAATACGGCAAATACCGTCACCGCTCGAAGACTGGTCGGTGATTTCCACATCAAATATATCATTTTTTTTGATATTTACACTATAATCCATTTATTTTTCTCCTAAAACAATTTCAATTTGTATTTTACCAAAAAACCTTTGCTTTGACAAGGGCAGGTTGACGAAAGAATTTTTTTATGATAAACTGATTCTAATAAGCATAACAAAAGGAGCTACTTCTAAAATGGATTTTGCATACTTAAGAGATTTCATGGATTTAATGGCGCGCGAACGCACGCCGGGTAATGCTGTTCAGGTTTATTTAAACGGGCAGCATGTATTCGGCTACGAGGCCGGCTACTCCAATTTAGAAACCGAGGAAACCCTGCGCGGCACGGAATATTTTAATATTTATTCCTGCTCTAAGATTGCAACCTGTACAGCCGGCGCACAGCTCCTGGAGCGCGGTAAAATCCTTTTAACTGACCCGCTCCATGATTATATACCGGAATTTCGGCATATGGCAGTCAAACAACCGGACGGTACGCTTGTCGAAGCAAAAAAAGATATTACCGTCGGCGATTTATTCTCCATGACCGCCGGTTTTACTTATAATACCAAGACGCCGGCATTCGAGAAAGCACACCGGCTGACGAACGGCAAAATGGATACGATGACCGTCATCCGCTGTCTTGCCGAGGAACCGCTCGCCTTTGAGCCGGGCGAAAGATGGTGCTACAGTCTTTGCCATGATGTATTGGCAGGCTTGATTGAATCCGTCAGCGGAAAGAAATTCCGTGACTATATGGACACCAATATTTTCGAACCGCTCGGCATGAACAGAACCGTCTACCACGCAAATGATGCAATCCTTGACAATATGGCAGAGCAGTATCGCTTTGTACCGGAGGGCGAAGAAGCGGAGTTTAATTTGGTGGAAGCACAAAAGTATGGCAAGGCTACAACCGGCACCTTCGTCAATGTTGGTAAGAACAGACACCTCGTCCTTGGCCCTGAATATGACAGCGGCGGCGCCGGCATCATAACGACCGTGCCCGATTATGTAAAATTGCTTGCTGCGCTGGCCAATAACGGTATGGGACTGTCCGGCGAACGTATCTTATCCCCCAATACGGTCGAATTGATGAAAACTGACCGTTTAACCGAATGGCAACGTCCATACTTTAACTGGAAACAACTGATGGGCTACGGCTACGGTCTCGGTGTGCGCACCTTTATTGATAAAAGAGTGGGACACACCTGCAATATCGGCGAATTCGGCTGGGGCGGTGCTGCAGGCGCAACTGCAATGATAGACACAAAGGAAAATCTGGCGGTCTTCTTCGTGCAGCACACATTAAATCCGCGTGAGGAATGGTATATGCCACGTCTGAGAAATATTATTTACACCTGCTTAAGCAGATAGAACAAGAAAGGTTCGGTCCCTTGGGAACCGAACCTTTTTAATTATAGAATTTCTCCGGCAAATTCAAAGCCGCAAGCCTCCACTGCCGCTTGAATTGCTGCCACATCAACGGAAGGCGCCGTTACGGTAACTTCCCCCTTTTCAAGGTCAATCTCTGCCTTGGTACCCTTCATTTTTTCCAGCGCAGTCTTTACGGCAGCGCTGCAACGCGGACATGCCATCCCTTCAACTTTAAATACTTTAGTGACTTTTTTCCCAAATCCAAACATATACTGTACCCTCCGTATTTATGATTTATATACAGTATACGCCTTTTTCTGTAATTTTTCAAGTTATATTTCGTGTTACATTCTTCTTACATTCCTATGCCTTTCATTGACAGATTAAGCATTTTTTGCTATACTGTTTTCGAAAATGGACCCATATACACTTGAGGGGGGAATTGATTATGAAACTGAAAGACGGATTCTTGCTCAAAACCGTAGCCGGCAGCAAAATTGTTGTGCCGGTTGGTGAGGCGAGTGCTTCGTTTAACGGCGTAATTACGCTCTCCGGCAGCGCGGCATATCTGTGGGACAAATTGCAGGCCGGCGCAACCGAAGAAGAGCTTTTGGATGCCCTTTTAGCTGAATATAATGTAGAAAGAGATTTCGCTGCCGCTGACTTAAAGCGCTTTATTGCAAAGCTGCAAAGTGCCGGT
Source organism: Clostridia bacterium (assembly GCA_045532715.1). Taxonomy (GTDB): domain Bacteria; phylum Bacillota; class Clostridia; order UBA1381; family UMGS1253; genus RGIG2041. The sequence continues at coordinate 3,392 of JAZSGM010000108.1, read as the reverse complement.
ATGCTTTCCGAATAATATGCAGGAGCGCATAGAAATGCAGGTTCTTGTCGATTTCATGCACGAGGCTTTTGCGCTTGGAAAAGCCTTCTCATTCACGCCGTACGGTGACAGTATGCTGCCAACGCTCAAGAACGGCAAAGACACCGTGACGCTCGTTCCGGCAGAATGCTGCAAAACAGGCGATATTGTATTGTACCGCCGCCCGAGCGGAATGTATGTACTACACCGCATCGTAGGCAAACTGCGCGACGGATTTATGATGTGCGGAGATAACGAAAACAGCATCGAGTATCCCATCTTTCCGAAAGACATTCTGGCGAAAGTCAGTTTTGCTGAGGATGAAAACGGACAAAAAATCAATCTGGACGCAAAAAAGTTATTGCGCAAACTCCGATGGAAAAAACTGAAGTTGACAATAAAAAAAATCCTTTGTTCGAAATGAACAAAGGATTTTTATATTGTTTTTTTATCTGTTTAAAATCAGCTTGGTCAGCTCAACCGGCTCAACAATCTTATCGCCCTGGTATACACGCATATTACCGGAAGCAATTTCGTCAATCAAGATAACCTCACCATTGTTGTAACCGAACTCGAACTTAATATCCCACAAGTCCAGACCGATGCTCTTTAAATCGTCTGCAACAATCTTGGTAATTTTCAATGTCTGCTCCTTCATGCTTGCAAACATCTCCTCGCTCATAACGCCGAGCGCTGCAAGACCTTCGCTTGTTACAAGCGGATCGCCCTTTTCGTCATTTTTGAAAGTACATTCCACATAACCGCCCTCTAAAACAGTACCGTCAGCGATGTACTCACCATATCTGCGGATAAAGCTGCCGGTGGCAACCAAGCGGCAAATCACTTCAAGACCATGACCAAACACTTTGCCCGGGAGCACTTCCATCGTTGCTTCATCCACATTTGCATTTACATAATGTGTCTTAATGCCGGCCTTCTTCAATAAATCAAAATAATATACGGATGTGCGCAAATTCGCCTTGCCGATGCCCTCAATTTTCAGGCCTACGCTGTTTTCGCCCGGATCAAACACACCGTCTTTACCGGTGCAATCATCCTTAAACTTCAGCATCACATTGCCGTTGTCCAATGCATAAACGTCTTTTGTTTTTCCTTCGTATACCAATTTCATTCAACAAAACTCCTTTAACGCTAAAAATAATTTCCAATGCTATCATAGCACTTTTTTTATCAAAAATCAATGTATATTCAAAAAAAAACGGGATTTTGTCATATTGAACAAATTTTCGGAAAACTTCGTTTCTGAATTTGCGCGTTTTCTATTTATTTTACGCTGCATTTATGCTATACTGATTTTGAGGTGATGAACATGCAATATCGCAAGGATAAATACGGAAATGAACTGTCCATTCTCGGGTTTGGCTGTATGCGCTTTACGACAAAGCTCGGAAAAACAGACTTTGAAAAAGCGGAGAAGGAAATCATGACCGCCTACCGCGGCGGTGTCAATTATTTTGACACAGCATACATCTATCCCGGCAGCGAAGCACTGATCGGCGAAATCTTTGAAAAAAACGGCATCCGCGAAAAAATTCATATTGCTACAAAGCTGCCACATTATTTAATCAAGAGCCGCGATGGCTTGGACAAGCTCTTTGCCGAAGAACTGAAACGTTTGCGTACAGATTACGTTGACTATTACCTGATGCATATGCTCACCGACGTTGAGGCGTGGGAACGCATGAAATCCCTCGGCATCTTAGAATGGATTGCCGAAAAAAAAGCAAGCGGGCAAATCCGTCAGGTCGGCTTTTCCTATCACGGTAATACAGAAATGTTCTGCCGTTTGCTCGACGCCTACGACTGGGATTTTTGCATGATTCAGTATAACTATATGGATGAGCACAGTCAAGCCGGCAAGCGCGGACTGCAATATGCCAATAAAAAAGGACTGCCTGTTATCATTATGGAGCCTTTGCGTGGCGGCAAGCTCGCCAACCGCCTGCCGGAAGAAGCAAAACGTATCTTTGCAGATTATAAAATCAAGCACACGCCGGCACAGTGGGCATTTCGCTGGCTCTTCAATCAACCGGAGGTCACCACCGTGCTTTCGGGTATGAATTCGGAGGAAATGGTTTTGGACAATATAAACACCGCCTCTACCACACAAATCGGAGAAATCGGTGCTGATGAGGAAGCCATGCTGCAACAGGTATCCAACGCCATCAACGCCAAGATGAAGGTTGGCTGCACCGGCTGTGGCTACTGCGTGCCTTGTCCGAAGAATGTAGATATTCCGGGCACGTTTGCCGCATACAACCGTCTGCATAGCGAAGGTTGGTTTGCAGGCACAAAGGAATACATTATGTGCACCACACTGCGCAAAACCTCCACTGCCGCTTCAAACTGTATCGGTTGCGGCAAGTGCGAGCAACATTGCCCGCAAAGCATTCCCATCCGCGAAAAGTTAGCAGATGCACAAAAGGAATTGGAGCGCACACCGTTTAAAATTGTACGTGCCCTTGCCAAACGGCTCGTGAAATTTTAATTGCAAAAAACTCCACCTTTACTCATAACCTCCCCCAAAAAAGCATAGCATATACAAAAAGCTGTTTAGGGGGAGCCTTATGAGGGACTATATTGAGGAGCGGACCATCACACTTGCACAATATCTGATTGAAAGCAAGTCTACGATCCGAGCCGCTGCAAAAAAATTCAATATATCCAAATCGACCGTACATAAGGATGTGGCACACCGTCTTCGTTATCTGAACTCCGCACTCTACCGCGAGGTTAAATCCGTGCTGGAGAACAATAAAGAAGAACGCCACATCCGTGGCGGTCTGGCTACGCGTGAAAAGTATTTAAAAAGCAAGAAGCATACATAATTTTTCCGTCAACGAGCACACTTATAATGTAAATTTCAAAAAAAGTCTTTACAAATGAAAAAAAGTGTGCTATACTGTCATAGTCGCAAGAGCGAAATATATCGCGGGGTAGAGCAGTCTGGTAGCTCGTCGGGCTCATAACCCGGAGGTCGTGTGGTTCAAATCCCATCCCCGCAACCAAAAATCGACATTCTTCGACAGAGGAATGTCGATTTTACTTATTACCTCTTCACTCTTCACTATTCCTTAAAAAGACTTGTCGATTTTTGGAAAGTAATAAGTAATAGTGAATAAGGAAGAAGTTGAGGTGGCTTTGCTAATGCAAAGCTTATTTTTATATGTCATCTAAATCGTTCGGCTCTTCCAGAAAAAAGCACTTGCAAATTGAACAGAACCATTAAAAACGGACAATAGAAAAAAAGCACCTCCTATGGTAGAATAAAAATACCATAGGAGGTTTTGCTATGTCAGGAATTAAAGGAATGAAAAAGTATCCACAAGGAATAAGAGAAAAAATTGTATCCG
>JAZSGM010000113.1:0-13465 GCA_045532715.1 Clostridia bacterium | reverse complement strand
CGGATACAATTTTTTCTCTTATTCCTTGTGGATACTTTTTCATTCCTTTAATTCCTGACATAGCAAAACCTCCTATGGTATTTTTATTCTACCATAGGAGGTGCTTTTTTTCTATTGTCCGTTTTTAATGGTTCTGTTCACTGATGTGCCTGCCGTTTTTTGATTTGGTTATATCTTTTTTCTCGAGCCATCAATCTGAATGTTTTCGCCGGAAATATAGCTTGCCGCATCGCTTGCCAAGAAGCAGATGAGGTTTGCATTTTCTCTGTCCGAGCCGGTTCTGCCGATATAGGTAGCATTTTTGGCAAACTCTGATTCGGTCGTAAAGTCAATGTCCGGATTGTCCGACGGACTGACACTGCCCGGGGATACGGAATTGACATTGATGCCCTTGTCGATGACTTCCTTTGCAAGCGCCTTTGTCATGGCGATGACAGCACCCTTGGTTGCGGAATAATGCACCATTTTCGCAAGACCATATATACCGGCAACGGAAGCAACATTGATAATCTTGCCGTAGCCGTTTTCAAGCATTTTCGGCAACACGGCTTTGGTGCAGTATACGGTGCCGTGTACATTGATGTTTAAATACTGTTCCCAAACGGCGGTCGGCGTGTCCACAAACTCGCTTTTGTGGCGAAATACAGCTGCGTTGTTCACCAAAATGTCGATGCTGCCGAATTGCGCCTGCGCATCAGCCACGACCTCGTTTACGCGTGCTTCGTTGCTGATGTCGCATTTGTAAGTCAGCACATCGGTTGTGTATTCCGAAAGCTCTGCTTTTACGCCTTGCAGCTTTTCTTCGTCAATGTCTAAAAGCACGAGCTTTGCGCCGTTTTGCGCAAACTCAATTGCACATGCGCGTCCGATACCTACGGCAGCGCCGGTGACCATAGCAACCTTTCCCGTAAAGTTCATAAAAAACACCCTTTCCAAATTTTTGTGCTTTTATTATAGCACAGCGGAAAAGGGTGTCAATGTGAAAAATGATACTACTTTGCACAAAATGATTATATGTTTTCGACGATGGTTTTTACCCACTTTTTTTGCTTTAAAAAGATAAAGGTGAAAATGGATTTGATAAATTCCGTGCTCTGTACCAAAAGATAGAGCGGTGCGGCAGGCAGACCGGTAAACCTTGAAAGTGAAAAGGCGAGCGGGATGGCAACAAGGTACATAAAGCCACTGTCTACAGCTAAAGCCGTACCGGTTTTTCCGCCGGCGCGGATTGTGAAATAGCCGGTAAAGCAAAAGGTTTGCACAGGCAGAATGAGGGCATTTGCCAAAATAAAATATGTTGCCAGTGTGCGAACGGACGGTTCGGTATTGTATGCCATCGGAAACAGACCGGAGAAGCATGCCATAACGATGGCGATTGCAGTGGAGGTGATCACTGCCAGCGTAATAAGCTTGGTGTTGGTATCTATTGCCTCCTCCTTTTTACCTGCGCCCAAAAGCTGACCGATGATAATGGCAACTACACTGCCCATCGCGTGAAATACAATGCCAAACAGATTGGAAATCGTGGAGGTAATATTCATGGCGGCAACTGCAGTTAAGCCGCGGTAGGAATAGCATTGGCTGAGGGTTGCTGTGCCGGTCGCCCACAAAAATTCGTTGATAAATAAAAGTGTGCCCTTGGCAAAAATCAGCTTTGTTGTCCGAAGCGGGATTTTCGGGCTTTTGTAAAAGCCGACGGCATAGGGGTACTCGGCTTTTTTGATGTGCGTTACGACTACGGTAATGCCGCATTCTACAAAACGCGAAATCACGGTTGCAATTGCGGCACCGTCAGCACCGAGCGCAGGGAAGCCGAACTTGCCGAAAATCAAAATATAGTTTAAAACCGTATTGGTTACGACGGCGGCAATGCCGGCAAGCATCGGGAGCTTCATATGCCCGCATTCGCGCAGCGTCGATGCATAAATCTGTGTTACAGAAAAGGGAATCAGCCCAACCAGCATAATTTTCAAGTAGCTTTGCGCATAGGCAAGCGTTTCTTTCAGCGCAGCGGCATCCCCGCTGTCGTGCAGGTACAGAGAAATTAAGCTATCCCCGGAGTGTATAAAAATACCGAAGGCAACCATGCATACGATTAGCGCCGCATAGCCCTTGAAGCGAAAGCAGTGGTGCACACCTTCGATGTCTTTTTTGCCGAAAAACTGCGCGCAAAAAATGCCGGCGCCGGATAAGGCTCCGAAGATAACAACATTAAATACAAAAATTAACTGATTGACAATCGCAACGCCGGACATCGGCGCGGTGCCGAGTCTGCCGACCATAATGTTATCGAGCATAGCAACAAATGCCGTAATCAGGTTTTGTAACACAATCGGCACGGCGATATGCATTGTGTTTTTATAAAACTCCTTTGTACCGAAAAGCTTTCTCATTTTAAACTCCTTATTTTGTCATATGTTAAAATAGTCTAACACGGATAAATTTGAATGTCAAGCCGATAAAAAGAGAATTGACAACGAGGGAAAAACCATATAAAATGAAATTACAAAATTTAAGAAAGGAAGATGCAGCATGAAAAAAGTATTTACAGTTTTATTGGCTTGTCTGCTTTGCCTTGCGAGCTGCAGTGCACCGACAGCGCCTGAAAAGGAGTCGTCCGGTATCGACAGCTATATGGGTGAATGGCAGATTTACACCAATTCGGAAGCCGACGGCGCCGCAATCGGCAGCGTGACCTTCGAAAAGACGGGCGAGGACAGTATCTCTGTAGCCTTTGCCGATTTCACCGGCGGCGTGGATATCACGGGTGTGAAAAGTGCCAGATTTACGAAGGAAGGCATCCGTATTGCGGAAAGCGTGGAAACCGTTCAGAATCACGGCGAGGACATTGTGCTGTATTTCAATTTTGAAAAGGATGAAAATCTAAAGGAAAGCGTTGTAATCGACTTTATCGTCCCGGGTGATGCGCCGCGCTATGCGCTTGAAAGCTTATATTTGTTCAGATAAGTAAACAATAAAAAATCTGCATCTTTTTCAAAGTGCAGATTTTTTTATTTTGCTGCATTTACAATTGCAATATATTGTGATAAAATTATTTATATAAGTGGAAATAGTTGATGATATTTAAAAATATTGCTGAAAGGTGCTTTTCGGTATGAATAAACTGATTTCGCTGACGCGCTCTGATGTACTTGAAATCCGCAATTATGAAAAAAGTGATGTTCCGATTGCGTTTTATCCCAACCTGGTCAAAAAACGCGGGACTATTTTTCTTGTGAACAAGCATATGGACATAGAGCTGCTTTTTATTACCGCAGGGGAAATGAAAATCCATTTGGATGATGAAGTTTTTTATGCCAAAGCCGGCGATGTGGTTGTGATTAATCCGAATGTTTTACATAATATCATTCCGCTGACGGAGACAGTGTGCTATGAATGTATGATTGTCGACAGAAGCTTTTTGAATACCGTTGGTATGTCTTTAGATCATATTTATGTGCAGGAGGTCATAAAGGATTGTGCGCTTTTTGCGCATATTTATGCTATAAAAGAGCAGCTGCTTACAAACAAAACGGGATATTATGCAGCAAAGGTTTACTGCCACATTATTGAGTGCGTCTTGATTTTGCTTGAAAAATATGCAATAGCGAAACAGGAAAACCGCGCGGAAAGCAGCGGACTTTTAAGCATAGAGAAAGCCGTTTCCTATATTCATGAGCATTTTAACAAAGCGATATCGGTGGAGGAGATTGCGGCGCATATTGGCTACAGCAAGTTTTATTTTTGCCGGCGCTTTAAAGAGATTACGGACTACACCGTAGCGACCTATATCAATATGCAAAGAATTAAATATGCACAGAGTTTGCTCACTGAATCGGATAAGAGTATAAATGAAATTGCTTTCGAGTGCGGCTTTGCGAGTGTGGCTTATTTTTCCGCAACCTTCAAAAGGTATATGGGCATCAGTCCTTCGCGGATTCAGCAATGAAAGAAAATGACAGAACCCTGTTGGATTCTGTCATTTTTAAATTTAAGTTATGCAAGCACATAGACCTCTGCTTCCCACGGCATCCATGCTTTTCGTCCGTCTACGGAAGGTTGTGTGTTTTTGTAGTTTGAAAGAATGCGCTTCCACTTTTGCGTTTTGATTTCATCCGGAAGCTCTACCGTCGTAGCTTCGCTGCGATAGTTTGCAATCACAAGCAGTGTTTCAGCTTCACATTTGCGCAGATACACAATTGCGTGCGGATGCTCGCTAAGCAGGAATTGAAGCTCGCCTTCAATGATGGCAGGATGTGTTTTGCGCAGGGCAATCACTTCTTTATAATACTTGAAGATAGAATTTTCGGCATTTAAATCCGCCTGTAGGTTGATTTCTTTATAGGTCGGATTGGTTTTAATCCACGGCTTGCCGCTTGTAAAGCCGGCGTTTTCGGTGTCATCCCATTGATACGGTGTGCGCGCGTTGTCGCGACTTCTTGGTGCAAGCGCCTTTAAGGCTTCCTTCGGCGAGCTGCCCTTCTGTATCATCGAATGATAGTCGCCCTTTGTGTAGCAGCAGTTATAATCGTCTATACTGTCATAGGTAACATTGACCATACCGATTTCTTCGCCCTGATACACGAACGGTGTGCCGGGAGTTGTGTGCAAAAGCGTTGCCAGCAGCATAGCAGAAGCTTCTCTGTAGTTTTCTGCATCACCATAGCAGGATACCTGTCTTGCGCTGTCGTGATTGGACATATACTGTACCGTCCAGCCGCCCTTGGCAAAAACATTTGCCCATTTTGTTTGTACATTTCTGAAATGCGCCGGTGTCATGGAAAGCAGCGCGCGGTGCGCCAGTTGAAAATGATATACCATATTCAGTTCTTCGCGCTCAGGTAAAATATAGTCGAGCACATTTGTGTCATCCACATTGGCGCCCTCGCCGACGGTCATACAGCCGCGCGGACCAAACACCTCGGTATGCAGCGCGTGAATAATCTCATGAATACCTTTTACATTTGTGCACATCGAAGTGTCTACGATAAAGCCGTTTCTGTCCAGCGGACCCGGCTGCTTTGTCGTATCCGGAAAGCCTTCTGTTTTTTTGAGTCTTGTAAACACATCGAGTCTGAAGCCGTCTACGCCCAGGTCAAGCCACCAGTGCAGCATATCATAGATTTCTTTACGCAGTGCTTCACATTCCCAGTTTAAATCCGGCATTTTTACGGCATACTGGTGCAGATAGTATTCGCCCGTCTGCGCATCGTATTCCCATGCCGAGCCGTTTCCTTCGCGGAAGTAGCTGCCCCAGTTGTTCGGCTCCTTGCCGTTTTTTGGAGGCTGCCAGATGTAATAATCACGGTAGGGATTATCCTTGGATTTTCTGGATTCTTTGAACCATTCGTGCTCGTCGGAGCTGTGGTTGAGCACCATATCCATAATCACGCGGATGCCCATACTGTGTGCCATATCCAAAAGAGTCTTAAAATCGTCGATGGTGCCGTAGGCAGGGTCAATGTTTCGGTAATCTGCCACATCGTAGCCGTTATCCACCTGCGGCGAGGTGTAAATCGGCGCAAACCAGATGCAATTGATGCCCAAATCCTTTAAAACGGGCAGCTTGGACATAACACCTTTTAAATCACCGATACCGTCACCATCGGAATCGCAAAAGCTTTTGCAGTAAATTTCGTATACAACGGCTTCCTTCCACCATTGCTTTGACATACAATCAACCCCCTTTTTTATTCTATTTAGATTATATTGCAGTTCAAAGCGCTTGTAAATTCATTATATTGCTGCATTTTTTCAATATATTGCGTTTCGGAGGAAAATGAAAAGCAGAAGTCGAGAAATAAGACTTCTGCTTTTTATTTTAGTCAAGCTGTGAGGTATACAATTCGTAGTATAGACCTCTTGCTGCCAGAAGCTGGTCGTGGTTGCCGGCTTCGGCGATGTTTCTGTCTGCAATGTACAAAATGCGGTCACAATTTTTAATCGTCGAGAGTCTGTGCGCGATGATAAATGAGGTTCTGTTCTTGAGCAGCTGCGCCAAACCCTGCTGAACGAGCAGCTCAGTTTTTGTGTCCATTGCAGAGGTTGCTTCGTCCAAAATGAGAATTTTCGGGTCGGAAAGCAGTGTTCGCGCAAAGCTGATGAGCTGTCTTTGTCCTGCGGAGAGCGATGCGCCGCGCTCGCTGACAACGGTGTCGTAGCCCTTTGGCAGAGTCATAATAAAGTCGTGTGCACAAACGGTCTTTGCCGCCTGGATAATTTCTTCGTCGGTTGCATCCAACTTACCGTAGCGGATGTTGTCTGCAATCGTACCGGTAAAGATAAATGTGTCCTGCAGCATTACGCCCATCTGCGTTCGAAGTGAGTTTAAGGTTACGTCGTGAATATCGTGTCCATCAATCGTAATCGAGCCGGATTTGATGTCGTAAAAGCGCGACAGCAGGTTTACAACCGTTGTTTTACCTGCACCGGTCGGTCCGACTAAAGCGATGGACTCGCCTGCCTTGACCTTAAAGGACAGATGCTCTAAAATCGGGCGGTTCTCTTCATATTCAAAGTGTACATCCTTAAACTGCACATGCCCTTCAATCGGCGGAAGCTCGGTTGCGCCTTCGATATCGTGGATGGCGCTCGGCGTGTCCATGACTTCAAAAATACGCTCGAGGTATGCCGCGGCATCCTGGAAAACATTATATAATGTGCCGAGGTTTGTAATCGGCTGCCAGAAACGGCTGGTGTAGGTCGCCATTGCCACAACCATACCGACGGAATAATTGCCGCTTGTGATGCCGATATAGTAAATGGTTGCCGCACTGAGGGCATTTAAAAGTGCCGAAACCGGACCGCGCAGATGCTGAATGTATTTTGCGTGCATAAAGGCTTTGGAGTAGTCCTCTGCCATACGCGCGGAGGTTTCGTGGTTGGCTTCTTCGCGCGCAAAGGACTGCGTAATACGCATACCGTTGATGCTTTCCTGATAGTACGCGTTTATGTTCGAGTTTTTGTTGGAAAAAATACGTTGTCTTTTACGGTAAGCTGCGCCGGTTGCCCACATAAAGGCAGCGTAGGGGATTACGAAAACCAGGCTGACCAGGGAAAGCTTTACATCCGTTGTAAACATAAAAAACGGAATAATCAAAAGTGAGAGAACATGGGAAACCATATTGACTGCGTGTGCTGCAAAAAAGTCTGCAACGGAGTTAACGTAGTTTACGACGCGCACCATAATTTTACCGTGTGGACGCGAGTCGAAGTAATCAAACGGCAACGTTTGCAGATGCTTAAACAAATCTGCACGTATTTCGCTGACGATGTTTTGCCCCGTCTTTGCGCAGGTCATCTGCTTATTGTACGAACACAGCGCAATGATCAGCACCAATCCGGCACCGATTAAACCGGTCCACAGAATGGCAGATACGTTTTTTGCCGGCACATATTTGTCAATGATTTGCATCAAAAGCTGCGGAATAAGCATTTCGGCAATCGTAATCAAAACGGAGAATACAAGTGCCAGCAAAAGCGATTTTGTATATTTTTTTGCATAGACAACGCTGCGCTTCAAATGTGCCCACGAAAACTCGGTTTCCAGAACTTCGTCCTGGTCAAAGGTGTTGCGCTTGGCTTTGGTTTGCGGTTTTACATCTTTTTTGATCATTGCATCTCCGCCTCCTTTGCCTTTTCGTTTTCGATACCCTGCTGGATGCAGAATACATCGTAGTAATAGCCCTTATTTTTGAGTAGCTCTTCGTGTGTACCGCATTCGGTGATGCGTCCGTTCTCAAGGATGATGATTTTGTCTGCATCCTTCACAGACGAGATACGCTGTGCGACAATAAAGGTCGTTTGCCTTTTGTTGCGTGCGGCAAGCTGCTGCTGGATATAATGCTCTGTTTCCATATCGAGCGCCGAGGTTGTGTCATCTAAAACTAAAATCGGTGCTTCATAGGCGAGTGCACGCGCAAGGGAAATACGTTGTTTCTGCCCGCCGGACAGACCGACGCCTCGCTCACCGACGATGGTGTCGTACCCATCGGAGGTGCGGCGGATAAAGCCGTCGGCGCTTGCCATTTTTGCATATTGCGCAATTTCTTCAGGCTCTAAGGCTTGGTCGCCGTAGGAGATGTTGGATGCAATAGAGTCCGAAAACAGGAACACGTCCTGCATTGCGTAGCTGATATGGTGGCGCAGACTGGTCAAATCGTAGTTTTTTACGTCTGTACCATCGATGAAAACGCGTCCCTTTTGTGCATCCATAAATCTTGCAAGCAGCATCACAAGTGTAGATTTGCCCGAGCCGGTCGGTCCCATAATGCCGATAGTTTGCCCCGGCTGCGCTTCAAAGGAAACGTCATCGAGTACGATATGTTTATCATATTTAAAGGTCACGTGGTCAAATACAACCTTACCGCTGTTTTCGTCAGGCTCTTTTTTGAGTGCATTCGGTTTGTTCTGTATATCGTTTCTTGCGTAATACAGCTGTGAAACCTTTTGCGTAGAGGAAAAGAATCTCTGTGTTTCGTTGATTACCGAGCCGACGAGATTGGTTGAGTCAGAAATCAGCCAGCTTAAGTTGTAAAACAAAAGCAAATCACCGACACTCATTTTTCCATAAATGACAAATATACCGCCGAAGACCAGAATACAAATATTGATCGTTCTTGCAATTGCACCCAGAATCGGGCCGTGAATTGCGCCGACCTCCGCGGCGGCGAGGGCGCTGTCGCGGTATGCTTCGTTGCAGAGACTAAATTTTTCTTCCTCAAAATCCTCGCGGGCAAAGGCTTTGACTACGCGGTTTGCAGCAATATTTTCCTGTGCGCAGGCATTGAGTGCGCTGCCTTTTTCGCGCAAAGCATGGTGTCTTTCGGCAGACTGCTTACGCATATGCATTACTGTGACGGCAATGATCGGCACTGCCAGCAGAATAATGCATGTCAGGGCTGCGTTCGTGGAAAAATATACGAACATACCGGCGGAGAACAGCAAAATGCAGTACATAAGCTGTGGCAGAGTCCAGGCGGAGAAGTGACGCAGCATTTCCAAGTCACCGGTTAAGCGCATCATAATGTCGCCCGTGCGTGTAGAGCTGTAAAAGGCATTGGGGAGCTTTTGCAGCTTATCATAGAGTGCGATGCGGAATGACTTGAGTACGTGTGCGCTTGCCATATCCTGCAAAACATAGTGCGAAAATGAAGAAACCGCCCGGATACCGTGCATGCAAACGTACATCAGAAGTAATTTTACGGTGACGGAAGCATCGCCGCCCAGAAACGCCCGGTCAATTAAATCCGATACTACGATTGGCACGATAATCAGAAGCGGTAAGTAAACAAACAATTGTAAAAATGCGCCGAGGAAAAATTGCCATCGACAACCCTTCATATATCGAAATACCCATTTAAGCTGTGCCATATAAGACACCCCCGAAACAGCAGTTTTAGTGTGTTGTCTGCCGTTTTCGCGTCCATTATACCCGCGTAGGCAGGGAAAGTCAACCTTTTTCGGGAAGGTGTCAAAAAATGTTGAAAGGCAAATGGAAAGAGCTCATAAATGACGATAATATCGTGTTTTTGGATTTGATATGGTGCAAAAAAATCGTGAATTTTTCGATGATAGGTTTTAGAGTGCAGGTAAACGCGGTATACTGTAAACGGAAAATAAAATTCAAGGAGTGTTGTGGAATGCAGCTTGCAGTTTTTGTGCTCAGTAAGACGGAGCTTTTGGACGATTTTTTAATCGCGCTCGCCGCAAACGGAATCCGCGGTGCAACCGTGCTGGACAGCAAGGGTATGGCGCATGCGTTACCGAAAGAAAATTCCTTTGCCGCGTCATTGCGGTTAATACTAACGCCGGGACATGAGGAAGGAAAAACAATATTTGCGGTTGTGCCGGATGAGAAGGTCAGTGTGATTTCGCAGGTTGCTAATCGGGTTTGCGGCAGTTTAAACGGACCGGAGAGTGGTATACTGTTTGCATTGCCGGTTTCCTACACGGAGGGTATAAAGTTTTAAAAGCATCCCGCGGTTCCGGTCGGAAGCGCGGGATGCTTTTAATTACAGCTGTCGCATTTCATGCTTTCAAACATGTCGCCGACATTGTGCATCATGCGGTTTGCACTACGGCGCATTTTCCGGCGCTGGCGCGGCGTAATCGGATCAAACAGCAGCATCGCTGCACCGCCGGCAAGCGCACCGGCAATCATGCCTTTGATAAAGCCCATCTTTTTCATTTTTTTCACCTTCGCTTCCGGTTGGATTTTGGACACATGGTTAGTATCGGCCCGCTTGCAAAAAATAAACGAGAAAATTTTTGTCAAAGTCTTTAAAAAATATGGGTTTTGTGCTAATATATAAAAAAGGAAAATTTCGAAAGGAATTTTTGATATGCGTGATCCAAATAAAACCGGAAAGGCATTTGTTCGCGGTGCGGCAATCATTGCGGCGGCGCACGTACTGATCAAAATGCTTGGTGCCTTGTATAAAATTCCGCTCGACCGTATGATTTTAGGTACGACGGGTATGGGAATTTATAATGCGGCGTACTATATTTATAATTGGATGTTTGTGATTTCTACTGCGGGTTTACCGGTGGCAATTTCCAGGATGGTTTCGGCTTCCACTGCCCGCGGCTGCTATCGCGAAACGGAGAAAATTTTTTCCGTAGCAACATTGTTTATGCTTGTAGTAGGACTGCTCGGAACCTGCATACTGTTTTTCGGGGCAGATGTGTTTGCGGCGCTGTTGAATGCTGATGCGGCAGGAATGAATGCGGCGCGCAGCATCCGTGCGCTTTCGCCGAGTATCTTTTTTGTGGCGCTGATGTCAGCATGGCGCGGCTATACGCAGGGCTACGGCAATATGGTGCCGACGGCGGTCAGTGAAATTGCTGAGGCGCTCGGTAAGCTTTGTATCGGGCTGGTGCTTGCATCCGTGCTTGTGCCTGTTTCACTGGAATATGGCGCGGCGGGTGCCATCGGCGGCGTCAGCTGTGGTGCTATGCTCGGCTTTTTGAGCATTTTACTGACCGGGCATCGTGTGCGGAAGAACGCGCGAAAGCTTGCGAAAGCGGATGCCGGTCCATCCCGACGGGGAGCGGAACTGTTTCGGGAGTTGTTAAAGACAGCAATTCCGATTACGCTTGGTGCGTCTGTGTTTACACTGACTTCTTTGATTGATACGGCAATGATTTTTCATTTGCTGGAGGGACTTGGTTTTAGCGAGAAGCAGTATTACAGCCTTTCGGGCTATCTTGGAAGAGCTGTGACGATGTTTAATCTGCCGCCGACGGTTGTGGCGGCACTTGCGGTCAGCGTCGTGCCGGCGCTTGCGGCTGCTTTGGCTGTGGGAGATCGCAAGACAGCGGACCGGACGGCGACCTCCGCTTTGCGGATTACGGTGCTGATTTCCGTGCCGTGTGCGCTTGGACTTTCTGCTCTTGCGCAACCGATTTTAACTTTCGTATATAATGACGGCAACCACGCGTTTTTGTTGAATGTTATGGGCATTGCGGTTGCTTTTGTCACGATAGTGCAGGTCAGCAACGCGATTTTGCAGGCGTACGGACGCGTGTGGAAGCCGGTTGTGTTTATGGCAATCGGGGCAGCAGTGAAAGTGATTGTGAATTTCCTGCTTGTGCGCATACCGTCTGTACATATTTACGGTGCGCCAATCGGCACGCTTTTATGCTATATGACAGTTATGATCTTGAATTTGATTGAAATTCGCAGAATTTCCGGCGTGCGCTATAAGGCAGACACCATGTTGTTTAAACCGCTTTTTAGTGGCGTTGTGATGGGCACAGCTGCTTATGGGGTATATTATATGCTTGACGGACTGCTTGGAGAAAGCCTTGCGCTTGTCGGCGCGATCGGTATTGGCGCAGTCTTGTATTTTGCGGTGCTGTTTTTACTGCGCGGTGTGCTTGCGGAGGATATTGCACTTTTGCCGAAGGGCGAGTGGATTTTGCGTAAATTGCATTGAATGGAGGAAGAATAATGGAAAAGAAAGTGTATACAATTG
This sequence comes from Clostridia bacterium, assembly GCA_045532715.1. Classification (GTDB taxonomy): domain Bacteria; phylum Bacillota; class Clostridia; order UBA1381; family UMGS1253; genus RGIG2041. Next base: position 1,487 of record JAZSGM010000113.1, on the reverse strand, counting down.
AAGATTTGGTACAGATTATGGAGAGACTACGCGGCAAGGGCGGCTGCCCATGGGATGCGGCACAGACGCACGATTCCATCAAGGCAAGTATGATTGAAGAGTCGTATGAGGCAATTGATGCGCTGGAAAAAGGCGATGATGCCATGTTTGCAAATGAATTGGGTGACCTTTTGCTGCAGGTGGTGTTCCATGCACAGATTGCCAGGGAGCGCGGTGCGTTTGATTTAGGCGATATTTTATATGAAATTTGCGAAAAGCTGATTTCCAGACATACGCACGTGTTTGGTACAGATGTTGCAGCGGATGGCGCTTCGGCGCTGCAGACGTGGGAGGAAAACAAAAAGAAGGAAAAGGGACTTAAATCCACCACAGAAACCATGCGGGATGTGATTTCTGCATTGCCGGCACTGACACGTGCGGCAAAGGTGCAAAAAAAGGCGAAAAATGTCGGCTTTGACTGGCCGGAGGTCAGCGGCGCTATGGACAAGCTTCGTGAAGAAACGGCAGAGCTGGAGGCGGCAATTGCTTCAGGTAAGCAGGAAGACATTGATGAAGAGCTTGGTGATTTGCTGTTTACGGCGGTCAATATTTCCAGATTTGTGCATACGGATGCGGAGGAAGCATTGCGTCATGCAACGGATAAGTTTATCGACCGTTTTGCGGTTTTAGAGCATATTGCACAAGAAAATGGTGAAAATTTGTGTAATTTGCCCTTGGAAACCCTGGAAAGCCTGTGGCAGCGCGCAAAAATCGAAAAAAAGTAAAAAAAAATCATAGAAATAAAAGGGTTTTTGAAAACAAAATCGAAATATTAAGGTGTTATTATTTTTTTTAGGAGGTAGTATATTATGAACAAAGCTGAACTTATTGCTAATGTAGCTGCTGCTGCAGGCGTATCCAAGACTGACGCTGCAAAGGTGCTGGGTGCACTCGTTGACAACATCACAGACGCGCTGAAGAAGGGTGACAAGGTACAACTCGTTGGCTTCGGTACATTCGAAGTTAGAAAGAGAGAAGCAAGAATCGGCAGAAACCCGCAGACCAAGGCTGAGATCAAGATCCCGGCTTCCAAGGTTCCGGCATTCAAGGCTGGTAAGGCTCTTAAAGACGCGATTAAATAATTACAGCATAATGAGGACAACCCCGGCGCGTGCGCCGGGGTTGTTTTCGTAGGCGGGCAGAGTGCCTGTCCGGAAAGGAGAAGCATATGCGCCTGGATAAGTATTTGAAGGTTTCCAGACTCATTAAGCGTCGTGGCGTGGCAAATGAGGCGTGTGACACGGGCAGAATCAGTGTCAACGGTAAGGTGTGCAAGGCATCGTATGCCGTGAAAATCGGTGATGTAATTGAAATCACCTTCGGTGAGAAGACACTGCGCGCTGAAGTGCTGCAGATTGCAGAGCATGTCTTAAAAAATGATGCGGCGGCGATGTATAAAATACTGGACTGACATAATTGAAAAACCCCTTTCATATATTTTTAGAAGC
>JAZSGM010000158.1:0-2222 GCA_045532715.1 Clostridia bacterium | reverse complement strand
CCCTCCGGCGGCAAAACCGAACAGACAGGCCATACCTCCACCGCGGTCAGCACGCATGAAAACCGAATTTATCCGGCACCGTTCACACGCTCGTGCGATGTGTGTATTTTTTTACGCCATGATATAATATCACAGCGGATAATAAAATGCAATACTTTTTTTATATTTTCGTCAAATTTGCGAATTTATGCGCCGGATTTCTTCAATACTTCGGTAATCCGCACTAAAAAAGTGTTCTTTCTTTTAATATAGGTGTCGAAAATGCGCAGCAGGCAAAACGCAGCCGCCATGCAAAGCATTGCCGCAAGGGCGCAAAAAAGCTCGCTTGCGGTGAACTGATTTGCAACAAAATAGGAAACAAACAGGCACAAAAGCGGTAAAAGATACACCGCCGCCGCATTGCCGATGACCTTGGCGGTTTCGGTTTCGAGGCGCACCACGTCACCGATGCGCAAGGCTTCGTTTGTTTCGTTGACGGCAAGCACCGTCTGCTCGCAGGGTGTGCAGCCCCCCTTGCAGGAGGCGCAGTTTTCGCCGCACATGGATGCTTTGGCTACGCGTACAAAAATCTGCGTATTCTGAATGTCTGTCACGGTTCCGCGCTGTGTCAAAAGTGTCACCTCCGGTGAAAAAGGTAAAAGGTAAAAGTGAAGCGGGAAGAGGGGTTGTTGCTTTTTGCGAAGGCAAAAAGCTTCCAAAACGATTCTTTATGCTCTCTTCTCTGCTCTTTCCAGCATGGCCTTTGCGTGCGCCATAGCGGTTTCGTTTTCGCTGCCGCCGCCGATGATGCGCGCAAGCTCCTCCGTACGTGCCTGCGCATCGAGCAAAAGCACCTTGGTGGAGGCGGCTTCGTCCGTTGTGGTCTTCTTAATTAAATAATGATTGTCTGCCATGGCTGCAATCTGCGCCAGATGCGTGATGCAGATGACCTGCTTTTTTTGGGCAATTGCGCGCAGCTTTTCGCCGATTTTGGTTGCGGCGGAGCCGGAAACGCCTGTGTCGATTTCGTCGAAAATCAGGGTTTCTACGCTGTCGGTGTCCGCAAGCACGGTCTTGAGCGCGAGCATAATGCGGGAAAGCTCACCGCCGGAAGCAATTTTCGAAAGCGGCTTGACCGGCTCACCCGGGTTGGTGGATAAAAGAAACTCCACATCGTCCCTGCCGTCCGGCTTAAAGTCCGCCGCCGGCAGAACAGGGATTTCAAATTGCGTTTTGTTCATTTCCAGATCGGCAAGCTCTAACAGCACGAGCACCTGCAGTCTGCTTGCGGCATCAATGCGCGTCTGCGTCAGCGCATCTGCCGCCGCCTGCAGCTTCTGCGTGACTTCATCCAGCGCCTTTTGCAGCGCCTGCGGGTCCTGCGTTTCCGCCTGCAAATCCTCAAGCTCAAAGCAGATGGCGTCGTAGCGGGCAAGCACATCCTCCACCGTTGCACCGTACTTCTTTTCCAGGGACTGTATAAGCGCAAGCCGCTCCTGCACGTAGGCAAGGCGCGCACCGTCAAACTCAAACGAGTCGCGGAAGGCGCGTACCTGCGAGGCAATGTCGGAGAGATTGTAGAGCGCCTCCGTCAGCGCTTCGTTGCAGGCACCGAGCTGGGTAGAAAAGTCTGCGACGTTTTTCATCGCGCCGCTTGCCGCCGCCATCGCATCGTAGGCGGTGTATTCGCCGTCGTAGAGTGCGCTGTAGCATGCCGCTAAATTTTCTATAATATACTGTGCGTTGGTGAGCATATTTTCTTCTTCGGTCAGCGCTTCCTCCTCACCGGGATTTAGCGCTGCCTGCTCAATTTCATCCTTCGCATAGGTTAAATAGTCGATTTTGGCGAGCTTGTCGCTCAAATCCCTGTCCGCGTGTGCGCACGCCGCCTTCAGCTTTTTGTATTCGGCGTAGAGCGCAATGTAGTGCGCCTTTGCTTCGGCGACGGTATCGGCACCGAAGGCATCGAGAAACTCAATGTGCTGCGGGGCGGACAAAAGTGCCTGGTTATCGTGCTGGCCGTGGATGTTGATTAAGTGCCTGCTTAAATCGCGCAAAAGGGTTGCGGTTGCAAGGTCGCCGTTTACGCGCACGGTGGATTTTTTGTCCGTCAGCTCGCGCGTGAGCAAAAACGCAGAATCCTCCGGCGTGATGCCGATGGCCTGCGCCGCGGAGAGCACGAGGGGGTTTTGCGTGGAAAACAGCGCCTGCACGGTCGCCTTCTGCGTACCGTGGCGAATGAG
>JAZSGM010000311.1:0-18090 GCA_045532715.1 Clostridia bacterium | reverse complement strand
TTCCATTAAATCAAAATCGTAAACCGGTGCTTTGTCGCAGGCATGCGGAATTACCTTATCTTCCTTATCGTCAATCAGCAAAATCGCGTGCGGCAGCTCAAGCGGTGCGTTCTGACGAATTTTCACACGCGGTGGAATACGCTCCGCAACCGTTCCCTCTGTTGCACGTATTTTACTTTTCGAGCCCCTGGAAAAATCATAGGTTTCCAAATCCACCGTACCGATGAGTCCGCGGCGAATTCTGCCGCCGGAGAGTGTTCTTTCTATATACACATACACATCCTTATGCTCTTCGAAGACACCTTCCGCAATATATTTTTCCATATGCGCATTGATGCGGTCAATATATGCATCGCCTTCGCTTAAATACGCTTCCGGATACACCAGATTAAACGTAGACGGTGCGTCACCGACATACGCCTTTACTCTGTCCCAATATTCCTTTTCTGAGGTGTACTGATCGCACGCAACCACACCCCACTTTGCATAATCCGCACTCTTCGGCAAAAGCACATTTGCCTTGTTTAATACTGCCATGTTTATATCCTCACTTAATTTTATTGTAATACTTTTAATACGTAAGCTGCTATTGTTTTTGTATATTCCACAAGCGCTTCGCACTCCATATATTCGTTCGGCTGATGTGCGCCGCCCGGCATGGAAAAGTCGCGACCGCAGCCGAAGCCAAAAGCTCTGTCTGAACCGTATTTTGATATGACCGAAAGGTCGGAAAGGCAAGAACCGCACACAATCGGCTCTTTACCGATTGCCTCTTTTGACGCCTCAACCATCAGGCAAATATCCTCGCTGTCCGGCTCTGTGAATACATAGTGGAAAAATCTCGTTGCAGGTTTAAAACCGTCACCGATAATACCGAGCGGTGCAAGCTTTTCGTTCAAAATCGCTTCAACATCTTTGAATTCAGCATAAATTTTGTCTTTTGTTTTATCTGTATAAAAAACAAAGTGAACTTCACCCTTGCCCAAATCACTGCCGCTGTTGCCGGCACGCGTACCCATATAGCGCAGTGAGGTTTTCGGAATGATAGTGCCCTTGTAGAATCTGTTTTCCTCTAATTCCGCGCGGCGTTTTGCCTCGAATTCATCCTCAATTGTATCCAAAATAATCGGAAGCGCTTTTGTCGTCACCTTCGCACTGTCTACCGCGTCCTTTGTATGAAAGAAGTATTTTGCCTCCATACCGCCGGAGCCGCAATGCCAGATTTGTTCTTGACGGCCATCCATGCTGACAATGCGCTTGCACGGATATTTCAAAACTGCCGCAAGTGCACCGTGCGAGCCGCCGTATTCTTCATCGCAATATGCCGCAAACAAAAGGTTTTTCTTCGGCACAAATCCGTTTTCCTTTAAAAGTTTTATGATAAACAATGCCGCCGCAAGTGCATATTTGTCATCACAAGCGCCACGACCAAAGATTTTACCGTCCTTGATTTTGCCGGAGAGCGGTTCAAACTCCCAATCCGCCAAATCGCCGATGCGCACCGTATCCGTATGCGCCATCAGCATCAGCTCGTCCGTATTTTCTTCGCCTTTGTAGCGCGCAACAACATTATATCTGTTTTCAAGCCCTCTGCCCGGCAAATAATCCGGGTGGCTTTCAAAGCCTTCAAGCGTAAGTGGCGAATACAAGTCGCTCTCTAACCCCATTTTTTCACACAAAGCGTGAATATGGCGCGCACAGTCTTCTTCATTGCCCGAAAAACCCTGACTTTCGGAATTAATTTGAATCAATTCCGACAACATTGCAAACAGCTCATCCTTACGCGTTTCTATCAAATTGCAAATTTTACTTATATCCATTCAGTCCTTCTCCTCGCTAAAAAAATTCAATTCTATACTTTCTGCTTATTTTGCTACCGAATTTTAACCATTAATCTAAATGAAATACATTTTTCAGCCTTACAGAGACAGGGCTGTTGTCAGCGTTGGTTTCCATAATATCCGCCATATACGCCCGCCACTTTTTGCATGCTTCCGTGTCCGCAGCTTTATCCCACAGCTCCTCACTTTCAAGCTCAATGTATCCGAATATAGAATTTTCTTTGCTAAATTCACGCTAGAATCAGTGAACGAATTAGATGCCAAGCTTTTGGCGATATACTCTCTTCGTTCGTGCGATATATTTGTTTCAAATGCGATATAACTCCATTTCATTCCGTTGCGATATGATATAAATTCCCTTTTTCTCGTCCCGAAGGGACATATCGCATACGCAGTCTATCACAACTTAAAGAAAAATGTAACCCTATCATCACAGCCGGGTTGCATTTTTTGTTTTTATTCAGGTTTCTTTTCAAGCTTTAAGTCAAAATCGCCAAGGTGTTTTACCTTGAAGCCGTTTGCTTTGTACTCCTCATAATCGAAAGCATCAAGCTCATCCATTGCAAGCTTATGGAACTCATAGAAATTATGCCACCATTCATAGCCGCTTCCGAGCTCATTGCCAAGGTAAGCATCAACAATGTCACAAGCCATTGCCGGAGCAACATAAAAAGCACCCATAGCAAGCACATTTACGCCGTTACCGGTAATTGCACGAAGAGCAGCAGGAACACTTTCAACAACGCCTGCGTGTACACGGGGGCATTTACTTGCAGCAATGTGTATACCCATACCTGTACCGCAGAAAAGAAGTGCTCTTTCAAATTCACCCTCGGAAATCATAGAGCCCGCTCTGAGACCAACACGGTGAAACATAAGGTCGGTATCTGTATCCTCAGGAGAACGGACGCCAACATCGGTTACCTCCCAGCCTTTTTCCTTAAGGTGTGCCACAACATGCTCCTTGAGAGGGAAGCCTGCAAAATCGGCACCTACAAGAATTTTTTTATCTTTTACCATTTTCATAAGTGAAATCCTCCTTTGAATATTTAATTGCTTAAGTTTATTATACCACAGACAAGCACACAAATCAACCTGCACACTTTAATAAAATGCATTGAATTTCTTACATAAATTATGTATAATATCTTTATTCTATGAAAAAGGAGACTGCATATGAAAGCAAATTATAAAACAAATGCGATGCGCATTTTGGATTCGAAAAAAATTCCGTATACACCGCACCAATACTCCGGCGACGACGGCGCAATCGACGGCATCTCCATTGCAAAGAAAATCGGTATGCCGGTTGAGAAGGTTTTCAAAACACTTGTAACACAAGCACCGAGCAAGCAGTATTATGTATTCGTCATCCCTGTTGCTGAAGAACTCGACTTAAAGGCGGCGGCAAAAGCAGTCGGTGAAAAGGCAGTGGAAATGATTAAGGTTGCCGACATCAACAAGGTTACCGGCTACATTCGCGGCGGCTGTTCACCAATCGGGATGAAGAAATTCTTTAAAACCGTGGTGCATACCTCCGCAAAGGATTTAGATACCTTCTTTGTCAGCGCAGGCAAAATTGGCTATCAGCTGGAATTAAGTCTCGATGCCCTTGCGCAGGCAATCGAATTTGACGTTTGTGATATCATCCATCACTAATATAAAAAGCAGTGTCCGCTGACACTGCTTTTTCATCAAATCACACGTGCTTTAATGCATCCTCAAGCCAGAACACACCAATATCCATTGCAGACCAAAGGTCCGTTCTCTCCGCTTTTTTAATCATCTTGTTCTTAATATTCATATAGGTATCATTTTGCTGAAGCAAAATATCAACCTTGCCGGCAACCTCCGTTTCGCCGACCTTCTTAAAATCGCTAAGCACAAATGCAACAATGTACTTGTCGGTCGGATTACCGTAAAAAATCTGGTTATCCTTGCGCACAAGTGGCTTCCCCTTATACATTAACAGCTTTTCTTTTTCTTTTTTTGCTGCCATGAAAATCACTCCTTAAGCTTATTATAATAAATATAGCACAAAAATTTCAATTTGTCTACTTTTTCCAAACCTTTTTCACATTCAGTTCATTGTCAAGCAGCACTAAATCCGCATCCATGCCTATATCAATTCTTCCTTTTTTATCAGCGACGCCGATTGCATCTGCCGGATTTGCCGTTGCCATGCGCACTGCGTCTTCCAAAGAGATTCCCCATTTCACAAGATTCTTCACACACTGCAGCATTGTCGCCGTACCACCAACAAGATTGCCCTCGTCATTCTTGGCTACACCGTTCACAACAGTAAAAGGCGCACCGGCAAAGGAATATCTGCCGTCTTGATGTCCGGTCGCATGCACACCGTCTGTAATGACGCAGATTTTATCCACGCCAAACATTTTAATCGCCATAAGCACAACACTTTTATCCACGTGCACATTATCGCAAATCAACTCAGCATATACGCCTGCTTCAAAAGCAGCATGAATTAAACCCTTATTTCTGTGATGAATCGGCGGCATTGTATTAAACAAATGCGTCACCTGCGTAGCGCCTGCTTCAAATGCAGCAACACACTTGTCGTAATCATTTCCGCCATGGCCAAGCGATATTTTAAACTGTTCCTTATAAGCTTTTACAAACTCAACCGCACCTTCAACCTCCGGTGCAAGCGTAATCACTTTAATCTGACCATCCGCAGCTTCCATGATGCCGTCAATTGAAAAATTCGACGGTGCAGCTAAAAACTGCGGTGCATGCGCACCCCTGAAGTTCATATTCAGATACGGTCCTTCGATATTTACACCAAGTACCTCCGCGCCTTCGTGCGGTGTTTTCATATACGCCGCAAATTGTTTTACCGCCGCTACTGTCTCATCATACGGCGCAGCAACCGTTGTCGGCAAATATGAGGTCACACCGTCCTGCATAAAGAATACACTCACTTTTTCAAGCGCATCCGGCGTTGTCTCCATTACATCATAACCAATGGCACCATGTACATGAATATTAATAAATCCAGGTATCAGATGTGCGCCTGATGCATCAAAGCTTTCACAGTCGCTGTTAATACTTTCAGAAATTTCAGCTATTTTTCCGTCTTCTACAAGAACATCCATTTTTCGAAAATCATAATTTGTTGTATAAACAAAAGCATTTTTAATCAGCATCATTTTCGTTCTCCCTTTCAATGCTCCCTTCAACAGAAACAGATGCTTCCGGTACATCTTCCCCTACACGGCTAAACAACACCCATGATAAAATCAAAACCAAATTCAAAACAATGACTGCGACCAACAACACATTAAATCTGTAACACAATAGCACTACTAATGCGCCGAGCACTTTGCCGAAGCTTAAAACAAGCTCTCTTACAAGCTGGATTTCGACCGATTTTTTCGATGCATTCGTTATTTTTCCGGTCGACCAATGAAACAGGCCTGCAATCGGCACATACAAAAAGCCACCAACCAGTGCGGTAATGATACCGTATGCGTAAACAGTCATTACACTGAAGCCAAAAGAAAACACAACAGTCGCCACCAGCATAACTGCAACAGCAAACAGCATTAATCCAAGCCGATTTTCCTCATTGGAGGTGCGCAGCACGTGATGTTCACCAAGCACCTGCAATAATGAGCATATTGCAACATAAAAACCGACTGCAATCGCATTTTCGCTGATTGTATAAATCAAGACCGGAAACAAAAACGCCAACGCGCCTTCACGCATACCGCGCAAAAGCTCCGCCAAATGCACCAAAAGCAGATTCTTCTCTCGAAACACGTTCACAAGCACACCGGCAAAATAGGTGCGTTTCACAATACGTTTTCGCGGCAACCGCAGACAGAGCACAAAACCGGCAGATACAGCAAGCATAATCAACGCTGTGCCGAATGCAACTGTGTAGCCATTCATGCTTTTGCCGTTTTGCACGAATATTCCGGCAATAATCGGCGTTAAAATTCCCGCCGCTGTCACAAAGAAGCTGAGCATCGTAAGAAACAGACGTTTGGTGCGTTCGCTAAATGAATATCCCAAAATCTGATTATACGACAAATGAAAAGTCGCCGAACCTGCTGCATTAAAAAACGCAAGCCAAATCAGATACTTGCTTACATTCGTGTCCGCTAAAAGCACAAATACAAACAAAAGCATATAAATGCCGAGGCCTGCCAGCATACCGCCTTTTTCCGAAATTCTTTTCCCGAAAACGCCGAGCAATCCGGACATTACAAGCAAAAATATGTAGGTAAACAAATTAAACACAATGACATTTGCCAATGCGTTTGTCGCCGCAAGCCCGGCCGTATTTACCGTTGTCTGATATAAAAACAAATTTACAAATACGCCGGATACACCGGTTGCACAAAAATAGAACAGAATTGCAAACAGCAATAATTTTTGCTCATGCAAAAGCGTTTCTACCGATAAAAACGATGTAAACCAAGTACGTATCCGTTTAATAAGTCCGGACATCTTTATCCCCCCGAGCTGCTGTTTTGTGCAGGCTTTGTATGCACAACTGCGGCATCGAAACAGATTCGACACCGCACGGCAACTCCTTGTTCAAATTACTTACTCTCCAAATGCTTATTGAGTGCTTCTACAAGTGCATCCGCATCTGCGCCATGTACCGCGCAAGCATCCTCAATCGACTCACCGCTTGCAGACGGGCAACCCAAACAATGCATACCCATCTGTAAAAAATACTGCGCGGTCGTCGGGTCCATTCTCAAAACATCCGCAATAATCATATCCTTAGTTACTTTCATTTTCTTTTTCCTCCTCAACTTGTTCATTATTCTCTGTTGGCGTTGCGCTTTCTTCCACACGCTCCTCGATCAAAGGCTCCGTTTTATCCTCAAGCACTTCGCCAATAAATACTTTTTCAAATTCTTCACCGGTGAGCTTTTCACGTGCAAGTAACGCCTGCGCTACACGTTCAAGCTCCGTCATATGCGTGCGCAAAATTTCCTCGCAGCGTGCATACGCACCGTCAATAATTTTCTTGATTTCAATGTCAATCTTTCCGGCGATTTCCTCGCTGTAGTTTTTCGCATGACCGAAATCCTTGCCGATAAACACTTCCTGCGAAGAACCGTAATTAATTGGTCCGAGTTCGTCGCTCATACCGTAAGTTGTAACCATATTTCGCGCAATCGCCGTAGCACGCTCGATGTCGTTTGATGCGCCTGTACTGATATCATCCAGCGTCAATTTTTCCGCCACACGACCGCCAAGCAGCACGACAATCTCATCAAGCATCTGCTTTTTCGAAGAATACCATTTATCCTCGCCAGGTAAATGTAAGGTATAGCCTCCGGCAAGGCCACGCGGAATGATAGACACTTCATGCACCGGATCCTGCCCGTCCAGGCAACGTGTTGCCACAGCATGACCTGCTTCATGATAGGCAGTCAGCTTGTTTTCAGCATCCGTAATTTTTCTGGACTTTTTCTCTGTGCCGATTACTACCTTCAGCATTGCATCTGCAAGGTGCTGATTGTTAATCTCCTTTTTGTGCTCTCTGGCAGCCATCAACGCTGCCTCATTCATCAAATTCGAAAGATCGGCACCGGTAAAGCCGGACGTGGTCTTTGCCACAACCGCCAAATCCACTTCAGCTGCAAGCGGCTTGCCTTTCGCGTGCACCTTCAGAATTTCCTCTCTGCCGCGCACATCCGGTCTGCCGACAACGACCTGACGGTCAAAACGCCCCGGTCGCAGCAACGCCGGATCCAGAATATCCGGTCGGTTTGTCGCCGCAAGGATAATGACGCCGTTATTCTCACTAAAGCCGTCCATCTCAACCAAAAGCTGGTTAAGTGTCTGCTCACGTTCATCGTGTCCGCCACCGAGACCTGCGCCTCTCTGACGGCCCACAGCGTCAATTTCGTCTATAAATACAATACACGGACTGTTTTTCTTCGCCTGATCAAACAAATCACGCACACGCGAAGCACCTACACCGACAAACATTTCTACAAAGTCGGAACCGCTGATGCTGAAAAACGGTACGCCCGCTTCTCCGGCAACTGCTTTTGCAAGCAAGGTTTTACCCGTTCCCGGAGGTCCGACAAGCAATACACCGCGCGGTATGCGCGCACCCAAATCCGTGAAACGTTTCGGCTCTTTTAAAAACGAAACGATTTCTTCAAGCTCAGCCTTTTCCTCATCTGCGCCTGCAACGTCCTTGAATGTAACTTTCTTTTTAGAATCCGTCATCATTCTCGCACGGCTCTTTCCGAAGGACATTGCCTTTCCGCCGCCACCGGACTGCTGCATAAAGCTAAAGTAAATCAGCGCACCGATACCGAGTGTGCCGAGAATCGGCAAAAGCGATATCCACCACGGTGTAGTTTCCGGCGCTTCCGTTATATAGGTCAGCTTCCCTTCCTTTACCTGTGTGCGGATGGTTGCTCCCAAATCCTGCTCAAATACTATCGAATTTGGTATTTCAACCTCAATCAGATTGCTGCTCTTTTGCGCCGGTTTTCCATCCTCTGCAGTCGTTACGATAGGTTCAACAAGCTTTGCAACCGCAACATTGCCGCTCACTGTAAGTTCAGTAACTCTGCCGGCTTCAATTTCACGAATCAGGTCTGAATACACCATCTTCGTTACGGTTGTACGTACATTCGTAAGCGAATGCACCATCACAACCAGGACCGTAATCAGGACGAGATAAAATCCCACGCCCTTCAAATGCTTTTTCAAAGAATCAACTCCTCAACTGCCATTATGTACACTTGTTCATTTTACCACAATTCAGTGCACTTTACACGTCCTTTTGATAAATTTCACAATTTGTTTAAATTTACTTCTCGTAAACCTCACGCTTTAAAACACCGATATACGGCAGATTTCTGAATTTTTGTGCGTAATCCAGACCGTAGCCGATTACGAATTCATCCGGAATCTCAAAGCCGACATAGTCAACCGGCACCTGCGTTTTTCTGCGGGAAGGTTTATCCAGAATTGTGCAAATTTTCAAATCCTTCGGCTTTCTTTCAAGCAGAAGCGCACGTACATATGAAAGCGTAAGACCGCTGTCAATAATATCTTCCACAAGCAACACGTTTCTGCCGCTGATGTCCACATCCAAATCCTTAATCACCTTGACTACACCCGAGGTTTTCGTTGAACTGCCGTAGCTGGAAACACTCATAAAATCTATTTCTACCGGCACATGCAGATTGTGCATTAAATCCACGGCAAAAATAGCGCCGCCTTTTAAAAGCGTAACCAAAATCACTTCATCTTCCTCTGCATAATCCTTGTCAATCTGCGCCGCAAGCTCGCGCACTTTTGCCTGTAGCTGCTCGCTTGTAATCAGTTGACGTTCAATCATGCTTTCATCCATTCTCATTGTTCTCTCTCCTCATATGTAAGCTTCAAAAAATTTCTGGTCGATTCATCGGTTTCGAAACGCCCGGACTTGCGTTTAGCGCAAATCCAAAGTATCTCATCGCCGCTGCAAACCAGCGGCCAGTAATCGCGTTTTTGTTTTGCAACCTTTTCATCCACAAAATAGTCCTGCAGCTTCTTTGTGCCTGTCATACCGTTCAACTGCACACGGTCGCCGCTGCGACGATTACGCACACAAAGCGGCAGCTTGATTTTATCTATATCCAAAAACACGCAGTTTTTTGTTTCTTTTTCTCTCGAATGCGTAACACATGCAGTAACCGATGCCCCGCATTCCGCTATAAACACCGATTCTCCGATTTGCAAACCGTAGCAGTAATGCCCCACTTGTTGCTTTTTACCAAGCAGCAATCTGCCATGCTCCATACAAGCACAGCAGCCATCCGGCAAATCCACACGTTTCCCGATTGCACGGCTCACGCATAAGCGATGACAACGTTTTACCGTATCAAACGGAATGTCCTGCTGTTTTTGAAGCAGACGCGCTATAGCAATTTTCATCACACGAAGTGCCACAGCCTCCGGCAAAGCAAGATAAGCATCTGCATCCACACAAATCCTTTTCTGCTCCGTATGAAGCACTAAATCCGCAGCAGCTTGCGCCTGCGTGTTTAAATAATCTGCATCTCTGGACAGAAGATAACTCGTTTCCGACAGTGTAGACACAAAATTCGGGTTATACACGGCAAGAATCATCGGCAACAGCTCGTGTCGCACACGATTTCTGTTATAGTCCGGCATAAGATTTGTACTGTCCGTAACGAATTGCATGTTCTGCGTGCGCAGTTCTTCCTCAATTTCGCTACGCGCAAGACACAACAGCGGTCTTATAATATTTCCGCGTTGCGGCAAAATTCCCCGCAGTCCGTCCAGCCCACTGCCACGCATCAAATGCATCAATACCGTTTCAGCATTATCCTGTGCATTGTGTGCAACCGCAATTTTTGTATAACCATATTCCTTGCATAATCTGTCAAAATGCATATAACGCACTTCTCTTGCCGCCGCCTCAATACCGAGTTTGTTCTGTAAAGCATACGCCTTTACATCAAATGAAAACATATGCAGTTTTACGCCGAGCTGCTCACAAAGTGCAACGCAGAATTCTGCATCGCGCTCAGCTTCCGCACCGCGCAGGCAGTGGTTTACATGAACTGCAGCAAGCGAATAGCCATACACATTTTTCAGGCGCAGCAATATAGAAAGCAAGCATACGGAATCTGCCCCACCGGATAACGCACAAAGCACACGTTCCCCCTGCGACAGCAAACCGTTTTCATCAATATAGCTTTGAACTCTTTTAATCACATTTCCTCACCGCTGCGTTGGTCATCACAATGCATAAATTTCGTATGCGCACCATCCCAGTATAAACGAATTGTGCCGACCTCACCATTTCTGTGCTTTGCAATAATACATTCCGCAATATTCTTATCTGCCGTATCCGGATTATAATACTCGTCACGGTATAAGAACATTACAATATCGGCATCCTGCTCAATCGCACCGGATTCACGAAGGTCAGAGAGCATTGGTCGTTTATTTGTTCTGCTCTCCGGTCCGCGCGACAGCTGCGAAAGGCAGATGATCGGCACCTCAATTTCTTTTGCCAAGATTTTAAGCGAACGCGAAATATCAGCAACCTCATTTTGTCGGTTATCCGACTTCGAACCGCTCTGCATCAGCTGCAGATAGTCAATCACAATCAGCCCGAGATTGTGCTGTTGCTTTAATCTTCGGCATTTTGCACGGATTTCCGAAACAGTCACCGTCGATGTATCATCAATAAAAATCGGTGCTTTCTCCAAGGTTGCCAGATGCTCGCCAATGTTCATCCAGTCATTTGCATCCAGCGTCCCTTCCTTCAGCTTATTGCCGCTGACATACGCCTCAGAACAGATAATACGGTTCGTCAACTGCTCTTTGGACATTTCCAGATTAAATATTGCAGTTGTTACATTATTTCGAATTGCTGCATTTTGCGCAATATTCAGCGCAAAGCTCGTCTTTCCCATTGCGGGACGCGCCGCAATAAGCACCAGGTCTGTCTTCTGAAGACCGGACGTCATCTGATCCAGGTAGGCAAAGCCGGTTGGTACACCTGTAACCTTACCCTTCTTCGCAACCATATCCTGCATCATTTTAAAGCTGTCGCCCAAAAGCTCACGAATCGGGACAACGCTCTTCGAATCCTTGCCCTGCAAAATATCAAAAATCTGCTTTTCGGACTGTTCTAAAATAAAGGACGCATCGCCGGATGCCTCATAGCCCATGTTTACAATATTTTCACCAGCTTCAATCAAGCGACGCAACAGTGCCTTTTCAGAAATAATTTGCGCATACTGCTCAATATTCGATACAGTCGGCACGCTTGCCGCCATATTCGAAAGGTAACCGATACCGCCGATTGCCTCGAGCTGACCGCTTTTTTTCAACGCGTCAGTTACAGTAACCAGATCAATCGGCATATTTACATTAAACAGCTCCTGCATTACAGCGAATATGGTACGATTGTGCTCAAAGTAAAAATCATCTTCACGAATCTTTTCACTCGCAACCGCAATACAGTTGCGGTCAATTAAAATCGCACCGAGCACCGATTGCTCCGCTTCCATGCTGTAAGGCATGCTTCTTCCTGACAAATCCATAATTCCTACCTCTTACTGCGCTTCTACAACAACGCTCAACGTTGCAGTTACCTCCGGATAAATACGCACTTCTACTTTTGTTGTGCCAATCTGCTTAATACCGTCCGGCATATGGAATTTCTTTTTATCAATCACTATATGCTGCTGCATTTTCAGTGCTTCAGCAACATCCTTATTCGTAATGGAGCCGAATAATTTTCCGTTGTCACCGGCTTTCGCAGACATTTTCACGGACATACCGTCTATCTTTTCCTTGAGCGCCTTCGCCTGTTCAAGCTCCTGCCCCTTATGAAATGCATCCGCTTCCTTTTTACCGCGAATATCATTTAAATTGCTTGCCGTCGCTTCAATCGCCAGCTTACGTCCAAGAAGGAAATTACGTGCGTAACCGTCAGATACGTCTTTAATTTCACCCTTCTTGCCCTGCCCCTTTACATCCTGCAAAAAAATTACCTTCAAATCTATCACTCCAATTCAATATAATCTGTTATTCACTCTGTTCGCTGAAATACTCTGCAAGCGCAGCACTAAGCTGTTCCTTCGCCTGCGCCGGTGTTGTTTCCTTCAGCTGTGCGCCGGCAACCGTCATATGACCACCGCCGCCAAGCTTTTCTAAAATCACCTGCACATTAATCTTACCCCAGGAACGTCCGCTGATAATTGCTGTATCCTCAGCCCTTAAAACTGCAAACGAACACTCTACACCATCCACGTTGAGCATTTCGTCTGCTGCCTGCGCAGCAAGTACATTGACATTTTCCATTTCTTCCTCACAAACCGAAACGGCTACACTGTCATAAATCAGTTCCATCCGGCTGACAATCGCACTTCGACTGTTGTATTGCTCTAAATCTGACTGGAACATTCTCTTTACCGTCGTTGTATCAACGCCGTGTTTACGCAAAAATGATGCCGCATCAAATGTGCGCACGCCGGTTTTGAATGTAAAATGCTTCGTATCCAGACAAATGCCGGCATAAATCGCTTCCGCCTCGCGCTTCGTCAGCGCAACACGGTTGTCCGTATACTGCAAAAGCTCTGCAACCATCTCACAGGTGGAGGATGCATAAGGCTCATGGTATACCAAAGAACAGTTTTCAATAAACTCCGTGCTGCGGCGATGATGATCAATCAAAATGATTTCGCCTGCCTTTTCCAGAAGTGTACTGTTCTCCGTCATACACGGCCTGTGTGTATCTACGACAATCAAAAGGGTTTTTTCATCTACCAGCGCATCTGCATCCTGCGGCAAAACAAACATGCCGTCACAATCCTCCTGATGACGCAGACTTTCTAAAATGCCGTCTACGCTGCTTCCATGCTCGCCGCATACAATATAGACCGGCTTATTTCTGTTCTTGGCAACGCGCGAAAGGCCAACTGCGGCACCAATCGCATCAAAGTCCGGGTTCTTATGTCCCATAATAACAACGCGTTCCTTGCTCGTTACCAGCTGGCGCAACGCATAGGCAACCACACGGGATTTTACACGCGTACTCTTCTCATGTTCCTTCGTTTTACCGCCGTAGAATTTAAACTGCGCCTCATCCTTAATGACTGCCTGGTCACCGCCGCGACCGAGCGCCATATCCAACGCCATCCTTGAATAACGGTCATTTACGGTAAGATTCTCGCCGCCGGTACCAATACCGATACTGACCGTTGCAGGCGCCTTATTCCCCATGTTCAATTCGCGCACCTGCTCTAAGATTTCAAATTTTCTGTCAATGAACTTCTGCAAATAACGGTGCTCAAAGAAAAACAAATACCGATCTCTTTCCGTTTTCTTCAATATGCCCGAAATACCGGAAACCCAGGCATTGACTTTACTGTCAATTGCCGAAATCAGCTGTGGTTTTGCCGCATCCTCCATATTATTTAAAATGTCATCATAATTATCAAACATAATGATTGCGACATCTGTCTTTTCGTTTAAATATCTGCTGCGCAGCTCATTTGTTTCCGTCACATCAAGCCAATAAAGCAATACAAGATAATCATTTTCGCGCTTCTGATCCGGCTTGATAATACTACCGGACACGCTGTACTCACGCGCATTGTAGGTTACGTCAAGTGCAATGCCCTCGTGCATACGCAAAACATCGCCCCAGTTCAGGTCCTCGACAATTTCCATGATATACTTGTCAAACAAAGTTTCACCTTGCACAATTTTTGCAAAACCATGGTTATACCAGGACACCTTACCGTCCAATTGGGTAACAACCATCGGGAACGGAAAGTTTACAAGTGAATCCTTTGTCGCGGAGTCCATATGCTCGCTGAGCTTTTTCGCATACTCTGCCACATCGTGTGCACGATACTTCTTTTCCAGAAAATTCAACAAAAGAAGCACGAGGAACAAAACGACCTCCGCAATGGCAAGCCCGTACTGTTCAGGACCGGTTATAAATGTAAGCACGGCGCACACAAGCACACACCACTGTGCAACACTCATCGCGCTGTTCAGTCTGCGAAGAAAATATTTACTTTTCATGTGTATCGCCCCTTCCTTTCCTGCGGAAACAAACAACCGCATCTATCGTACCCACAACAAAAGCAGCGGGTGTAAGCAAAGAAAACATCCAAAATAGACTTATATACAACAGCATACGCATCACAAACGAACGCATGCGCGAAATCCACGATACAAAAACCGCGAAACCACAGACAACAATATAACAGCTCAGAATTGTCGTCATATTTGCAAATGCAATGCCGATTGTACTATCATCGATAACAGAGACAATCCACGAAAGCCCCCAGAAAAACAGGCAGCTTTTTGATGCCTTAAGCGCACGGAAGCGCGGATAAATCAAAGCATACCCCGGCGCACGCCATACAAGCATAAACCGCAGAACGAAAACAATCCCGTAACTCATCATTGCCACAGACAAAACCAGAATTGCCGGAATATACAGATTCAGCATTTCCAAAACAACAGCACTTTCTTTTGCCGGCAACGCAAGCATTTCAACAAACTGCGCGCCCTGCTGCGAAAAGCTTTCCAGAAATTGCACATCCGTCTGTGAGCGGAAGGCTTCAATTAAATACATAAGCAGTTCTGTAAGCACCATTACTATGGAAGATGCCGTAACTGTATGCAACAGTGTCTTTCTTCTCCGCACACAGATTCCAACACAGAACCCGGGCAGTACAGTCAGCAATGCCGCTTCATAAAGCCCGCCGGAAATAAAGCTATATAAAAGAACAATCAACCCACATTGCAACAATGCATGTCTGTAACCAAGCCGCACCGTAGAATAAGCAAGCAGTGCCGGCAAAATCACAAAGGAAACAAACTCAGACAGTCCGACAAAGGAAGCTGTAAGAATAAGCAAAAATAACGCAATATACACCAACGCAATTTCGCCGGCTGTTACGTTTTTATTTTCCTCCACAACTGTCACTCCTTTAAAAACGGCACAAATATCCATACTAAATCATAATTACATAATATAATACCATATTTATTTATATAAGTCAAACTTATTGCGGATTTTCAGTGAAAATATATGTATTTCACGCCTACACTCTTGACAAAAACACGAAAACAAGATAAACTGAATACCGCAAAAGCATATGCGCCTGTAGCTCAGCTGGATAGAGTGTCAGACTCCGACTCTGGAGGTCGTGCGTTCGAATCGCATCAGGCGTACCAAAGACGGCAAACTTCTTTGTTTGCCGTCTTTTTATTTCTTGATTCACAACAAACCTGTCCAAAACTCATCATTTTTTGTCTTGTATCCCCTCTTCTACTTTGATATACTGTTTGACAGAGGTGATTTTATGCTTACAAAAGAAAATGCTACAAGCGTATTTGTATCTCAAACAAGCGGCAAACGCGAATATAACGGCTTATCAGCTGAAACGCCGCTCGACAGTATAGAAGCCGCATTGCAGGTCGTAAGCGAGGTGCGTGCGCTCGGCAGAAAACAACCTATATCCATCCGTGTCCTTGACGAGGAATATTTCGCAAAAGCACCGATTGTCATCGACGAAAGCATCAGCGATGTTGTGCTTGAGCCACATACAAGCACACGTATCAGCGGCGGTATGCGCATTGAAAACTTTGCAGCGGACACCTTTAACGGCGTAGCTTGTTTAAGCGCACAAGCTCCGGGTGTAAAGGAAGGCGATTTTTGGTTTACGGATTTATATGTTAACGATAAAGCCGCAGCATTTACACGCTATCCGGACAATGACTTTTTGTACGCAAAAGATGTCGAAAACCACGGCACAAACTTACATGAGCATTCCAAATGGTTTATTGCTGCAGCCGAAGATTTAAACATCATTAAAGACTTTCGCAATTTCGGTGACTGCTTTATCAGCTACAATCATTATTGGATTGATGAGCATACGCCAATTGAAAGCTATGATATCGAAACCGGTAAGATTGTGTTTAAATATTTATCCAGATTTACCATTGAGTCGACACACGAATCCTCAAAGCTGCGGTATGTAATTGAAAATGTTGCCGAAGCCTTTAAAAATCCGGGAGAATGGTATTTAGACCGTCCGGAGGGCAAGGTGTATTATATCCCGCGCGAGAACGAATCCATTAAAAACATCGTTGCGTATGCCCCTGTGACAGACAAACTCTTTATCATCAGGGGCACGCAAGACAAAAAGGCGCGTGGCATTACACTGCGCAATTTTGAATTCAACTGCACAAAAGGAGATTACAGAAGTCAATACAGAGAGGTACCCGGAGACAAAAACGATGTTTACACATTTGACGACAGCTTTGATGGCTATGCTTCCGATATACAATCTGTATGCTGGGGACACGGTAGCATTGAAATGCATTATGCGCACGGATGTGCTATTCAAAACTGCAAGCTCGTCAATATGGGCGTACACGCCATCAATATAAAAGAAGGCTGTGACCATATCTTTATCACTGACAACGAAATTCAAGAGATCGGCGCGGGAGGTATCAAAATTGACGGCGGCATACTCGCAATGCCAGCGCATACATATACACACAACGTATATATCCGAAACAATTATATCACACGGTGTGGCAATCGTTATTTTGCCGGCTGCGGTATTCTTGTAAAAGAGGCATACGAATGCGAAATTTCGCACAATGAAATCAGCTACATCTACTATTCCGGTATTTCCTGCGGCTGGACCTGGCGCTATGAGCCGAGCGTCAACCGCGACAACATCATCGAGAAAAATCACGTGCACCACTTAGGTCAGGGCAAGCTTTCCGACATGGGCGGTATTTACATTTTAAGTGAACAGCCGGGTACAATCATTCGCGGCAACTTAATTCATGATGTTGAAAGCAAACACTACGGCGGCTGGGGCATTTATCCGGACGAGGGTAGCAGCTATTTGCTAATCGAAAACAACATTTGCTATAACTTAACCAGCAACGGTTTCCACAATCATTACGGCTTTAATAATACTGTAAGAAACAACATTTTTGTTCGCAGCGGTGACGCACCTATTGCAATGACACGTGGCGAAGACCACACAAGCCTGCTGTTTGAAAATAATATTATTGTTTCTGACAACAAGCCATTCTTCACAATTGGACTCACTAAAGACAACCTCGGGAATGCTTATTACGAGTTGCGTAACAAACATTTTATTTCAATAAGAAATCTGCTCTTCGACATCAGCAGTAACACACCTGTATTCATGCAGCTTGCTAAAAACGAAAAGAAAAAATTATATTCTATGCTGCAAGCACGTGATGAAATCGCTTTCGATAACGGCTCAATCGTCGCAGACCCGATGTTTGTCGACTTCGAGAATCACGACTACAACTTAATGCCCGACTCCCCTGCTTTTAAGCTCGGTTTCAGACAAATTGATATGTCCGATGTCGGCGTAATCAAAAAATAAGAACAAAGAATCCCTTGTCGTTGACAAGGGATTCTTATTTTAACAATAACCTAAAATCAATTCCGCCGCAATCTTCAAGCCTTTCGGTATACTGTCGATATACACATATTCCTCGCGTGTGTGCGCGCCCGCGCCATCGCAAACACCGAGGCATACCGAAGGTATACCGAGCGACATCGGTATATTGCAATCCGTCGATGCAGATTCGAGCACGCATTTTGCACCGCCGTATTTTTCACAAAGCGCAACACATTTATTGTACATTTCCGCGTGCTTCTTTTCGTCAATTTTACCGCTGCACGGACGAAGTC
>JAZSGM010000175.1:0-10377 GCA_045532715.1 Clostridia bacterium | reverse complement strand
GTATACGTTCTCGTTACACTCTGCACAATGCCGTCTTTGTCCTTTGCTACTTTTTCATTTATCTTTTCCACAACACCATACTTCACATTTTTGCGTGTTACATTGTCCAAAAGCAAAACCGCAACTTCGCCGAAGCTCCCCTCTTTAACGCACCCGAGTGTTGCATCCAGTCCAACGTATACCGAGCCTAAATCTTCGAAATCGAGTTTGATGACTTCGGCATCGCCATTGTCCGGATTGGAAACCAGGTCATAGATGACCGCACCGCTCGCAACCGGCGTAGAGCCGATGCTGCGCTTGCTCTGCGACACATCGCCGTATAAGTCGCCCCCTTCGATTTCAGCCAAGACCGCATTGCTGCCTTCAAAGCTCAAACGCACGAGCGCACCCTTATAATCCGCATAATCCTTCTTGGCATCATAGGTGTAAACGTACCCGTCTGACATCATAATTCTAATCTGATATTTCGATGTACCCGCATCCGTCACCGTATCCGTTACATATCTGCCTGCGCCAATCAGCACGCCGTACGAGGCAGCAACGGATGCCGTTTTCGTATTGCATACGCCGACCACATCGCCGTCTTTGCCCAACAGCAGCGTAATTACGTCGTCTATTTTAAAGCTGCCGCTCGACTCATCCAGCATTCTCGTTGCCATAGCGCTGCCAAGTTCAAATGTTCTGCCGCCCACAACGACCTGCGTCACATTTGCCTTGTTCGGAAGCGCATCTTCGTAAAGACCGGTGACCTTGTCGATATAAACCTCCATTGTGTTGATCGCCGGATTATAATAAATTACGTCATTTGCACGTATATCCGAAAGTGTCGCACTGTATCCGTCACGGTAAACCGCAAGGCTGTCCGTATCCGCAAGCGCAATACCGCCGACCGAAGTATCCCCTTCACGGAAATCCTTTGTCGCAACGACCGGCGTAATCTCCTCTGCATCACGAAGATAAGCATAATCCGTGCTGCCAACCGCTTCTCCGTGCAGGGTGACCGTCGCCCCGGCTGTAAACAGAGCGCGCATCTGCGCATAGCTGCTTTTGCCGTCCTTGGAATAAATGCTCATCGTATCTGAAAAGCTGTACTGCATTTCTTCCCCGCCGGCCACACAAAGATATTCGTTACCACCCAGATGCTTCTTAATCACGAGCTTAGTCGGATGGTCCGTACACATCGCCACGGCTGCAATTTCCTGCTTTTCATTCAGATACAGCTTTACCTTGCGTCCGTCAAGGTCTTTTGCAAGGGGTGGTTCTGCGCACTTATACACTGCATTTGCCGTCTTAACCTCACCGCTTGCAAGTCCATCATCCGTCAGATAGGTTGAAAGCACAATCACGTCTTCTAAAATACTGTAGCCGAACGAAGTCGCCAAAGTGGATTTTGCATTGTACATCTCCGTTTCCAATGCGCGCGCAATCAGCACAAATGCATCCGCACGTGTAATGCTTGCATACGGATCAAACAGCATCCCTTCCGTCAGCTCCAGCTTTGCTGCCTTGCTGACATAGCTGTCCGGCCAGAAGCCGTCTATCGTTGTTTCATCATAACCGAGCACACGCAAAATGACCGTAATTGCCTGCGCATAGGTAATCTGTTCCTCTGCATGAAACGTAGCATCCGGATAGCCGACAATCACCCCGGTCTTCGCAACATAATTGATGTACGGTACTGCCCAGTGCGTATTCGGTACATCTGCAAACCGGCTTGCGCCCTTTTGCATCAAAGCCTCCTCTGCCTGATTGCACATACTGACTGCCAGCTTCGAAAACTCCGCACGGCTCAAAGGCGCGTACGGACGAAGCGTCCCCTCCGTATCCCCGGCAACAACACCGAGCGCCGCCAACGTTTGTGCTGCGTCATAAAAATAATCCTCTGTCTGTACATCTGAAAACTGCGCTGCATGCGCAAAGCTGCAAACTGACAGCAGCAATATACAGGAAAGCAGAACTGCTATACTCTTTTTCATTCTCTGTCCACCTCTATTCAAACTTAAGCGCATCAATCGGATTGAGCTTTGATGCCTTGTTCGCCGGATAAAAACCGAAGAAAATACCCATTGCCATCGAAAATCCGAAGGATAGCATAACCGTGCCGATGCCCGGCGTTGCCTCTATTCCCATCAGCGAGCCCATCAAGGCGCCAAGTCCCATACCGACTGCAATACCGACAACACCGCCCAGCGAACTGATCATAATCGCTTCAACCAAAAATTGCAACAGAATATTTTTCCGCTTCGCACCGATGGCCTTGCGGATACCGATTTCGCGCGTTCTTTCCGTAACGGAAACCAGCATGATATTCATAATACCGATACCTGCAACCACCAAAGAAATTGCCGCAATACCGGCAAGCATTGCCACCATCGTGCTCATGGCATCATTGAGGGATTCAATCAAGGATGCATTGTCCATTACACGGTAGGCATCCTCATCGGAAAACTTATCATACAGAAAGTTTTCCAAAACCGCCGTAGCGACGTCATGCAGATTTTCATCCGTCAGCTGTAACGTGTAAGTGCTCATTCTTGCATTGCCCAAAATGCGCGTCGCCACAGAATACGGAATCACAACCGCGTCATCTGCGCCGCCGGATTCGCTGTCGTCCGCTTCCTCAATCACGCCGACAATATTAAACGGTTCACCGTTGATTTTAATTTTTTGTCCGATCGGGTTCATCCCACCAAACAGCTCCTGCTTGATGTAGGTCCCGACAACTGCATTTCGTTTTCTTTGTGCAATATCAATGTCTGTAATATATCTGCCGCTCTCCAGTTCGACATCCCGTATAGACTGATACGCCGGTCCCGTACCGGTCAGCGATGTAGTGCCTTCCGTATTTTTGTTTCCGTTTTTTACCGTTGCACTCGATGAAATCACCGGCACCGCCGCTGTAAAATACGTTTCGTTTTCCGAAACAAAAGCTTCCAACTCCTCCGGCTCAAGTCTTTTATCACCGCGCCCCGGTATGGTCAACGTAACAATATCGGTTCCTGCCGATGCAATGGTATCGGTAATCGTATTGGTTGTACCCTGACCGATCGCCATCAGCGCAATCACAGATGCAACACCGATAATCGTACCCAGCATCGTCAAAAGC
Organism: Clostridia bacterium; assembly: GCA_045532715.1. Lineage (GTDB taxonomy): Bacteria > Bacillota > Clostridia > UBA1381 > UMGS1253 > RGIG2041. Next base: position 7,271 of record JAZSGM010000175.1, on the reverse strand, counting down.
GAGCGGATTCTGTTGGACATGATACTTTTGATTGCCATTTTCAGGCATTGTGAAAAGCTCACATTTCTCCCACCTTTCCGCTACTCAGACATTGACGTTTTCTTTATTGCCGTCCGTCAGACTGTCAAAGACAATCTTGCCGTCCATAATGCGCACAATGCGGTCCGCCGCATGCGCAATTTTATTATCGTGCGTTATCAGCACAACGGTTTTTCCCTCGCTGTGCAGCTCTTTGAGCATATCAAGCACCTCTGTGCCGGTTTTGGAATCCAGCGCACCGGTCGGCTCATCCGCCAAAATCATCGGCGGCCTTGCTGCAAGCGCACGCGCAATAGAGGTACGCTGCTGCTGCCCGCCTGAAAGCTCTGTCGGTTTATGCAGTCTGCGGTCATACAGCCCTACGCGTTCAAGGGCTATACGCGTCATTTCCCTGCGCTCTTCCTTTTCATAGCCGGCATAAATGAGCGGCAGCTCCACATTTTCCTCCACCGTCAGCTTCGCAAGCAAATTGTATTGCTGAAAGATAAAGCCGATTTTTTTGTTGCGGATAAAAGCCTGCTCATCATCATTGAGTGTAGCAGCTTCATTGCCGTCAATGTAATACTCACCGCTCGTCGGCGTATCCAGGCACCCGATCATATTCATCAGAGTGGACTTACCGGACCCGGACGGACCGATAATGGAAACGAACTCATGCGGTCGGATTTTCAAATCCACACCGTCGAGCGCACGCACCTCATTATCGCCCATTTTATAGATTTTGTACATATTACGAATGTCCACCATGTATTCGGCATCGGTTACAAGCGTTCTCTCCATCGCTTATCTACCTCCCTGCATGCCGCCGCGCATAGCCCCTGCGCCGCTCGGCATACCGCCGCTCATACCGCCGCTCATACCGCCGGAAGGCATTCTGCCGCTCATACCGCTCATGCCGCCAAAGGCGCCAAAGCCGGTGTTGGTGCGATTATTTATTGTTTGCACAACCTTGACATACTCACCGACCGAAAGCCCGCTGACAATCTCGATTTCATCGTCGCTGCTTACCCCGGTCGTCACCTCACGCATTTCAAAATCATCATCCGTAAAGGTGTATTCCGTCTGTTCTTTTTTCGCCGCATCTGCCGTTGCCGTCTCCGGTTGCGTCTTCGGCATTTCCCCGGCTTGCGGCATTGCACCTTGCATTGCTTTACCAGATGCTTCCCTTTCTATCATGCCGTCCGGCATTTTTCCGCCCTGCTGCATACCTTCCTTTTTAGCAGGTGCCGCAGCTTCCTCAGCGGCGCTTGCATCACCGAACACCTTTTTTTGCACATCTGCCTTGAGCACCTGCACATAGGTTTTACCGCCGCGCATGCTGACCGCTTCAAGCGGCGCCTTAATCACATTTTCAGCGCTGCTCATCCTGATGGTACCCGTCACATTCATACCGATTTTCAGCTCGCCCGGCTGTGCAATCGTGATTTCAACCGGATAGGTTGTTACACCGCTTGTACCCGTGCCCTGCTGGATAATTTTTGTAATTTCGCCTTCAAATACCTTGCCGGAAATCGCATCCGCCGTGACTTCCACCTTCTGTCCGAGCGCAACACCGGAAATATCCAATTCATCCACATTGATTGTAAACTTCATTTTAGAAATATCCGCAATGGTCGCCAGCACCGCAGAGTTAGACGAGTTGCCGAGCGTATCACCGGCCTTGTAATTTTTCTGAATCACCGTACCCGTAATCGGGGATTTGATGGTGTAGTTTTCCAAAGCATCATACGCCTTCTGTAAGGAAATGCCTGCATTTTCAAAGCTGAGACGATTTTGACGCAGATTGTTTTTCGTGTCCTCATCCTCCAGCGTAAACATCACAGTTCCTTCGCTGACAAAGTCACCGTTTTTTACATGAATGCCTGCAATTTCACCTTTGATTTCAGCCTCCACCGCATTGGCAACCCGGCAGGTTCCCGTTCCGGAGGACAAAATGCCGTTCACGGCTGCACCGAGCACATCCCCTTCCTCAATCCGGCCCGGATTTGTAAATGCAACCGTAACATCAAAGCTGCCGGCGTACACGCCGTCCACACCCGTTACGGTGCCGTAAATATTATTGGTCATATACTTTGAGCTGGAAAGCTGCGCCTGTGCACCTACGGCAATACTGCCCTGCGCCGCTGCCGCAAACGGAACGGTTACCTCTACCGTCGCGCTGTTGATTGTGGCAAGCACTGCACCGTTTCCGATTTCATCGCCAATCCGCAGCTTGGAATCGATTCCTTTCACATAACCGCTCACCGGCGCCTTTACAGTAAATTTCTCCCACTTTTTCTGTTCCGTCTCATACGAAATTTTCTGGCTGTCATAGCTGTTTTGCTGGCTTTGCAGAGATTGCTGCGCATCCTCACTGTCAAAGGTGTATAAAACAGCATCCTCATTGACAATCTGCCCTTCTTCAAACGGAGCGGAAAGGATATCCCCATGCACCATCGCAACAATATCATAAGAATCCATCGCCTCAATCATACCGCTGCCGGACAAATAATTTGTCACATTACCGCGCGTCACCGCTTCGGCGGAAATGACCGCCGTTGCAGCCTCTTCTTCGTCGCGTGTAAAAAACCAAAATGCGCCCGCCAGAATTGCAAGCACCAGCACAGCGATAATGCTGTTGCGAATCAGCTTTTTCCTGCTTTTTCTTTTTTTCGGCTGTTGCGTTTCTTCAACCACAGCATTTACCTTTTCCCTGACCTCCATAAAAAAACCTCCGCTCCGCAATTTCAAAAATATGTAAATTCATCGATACAAGTATAACGCCGAACAGACCTATTGGCAATGCCTTTTCGAAATTGTTAAAAAACTTTTCACAAAATTTTAATTTCACTCAAATTAAAAACGGTTGTGCCAAAGCACAACCGTTTTCGCTTTATTCTTTATTGTCCTGCGCCGGGATAAACACCTCGCGCTCAATCACACGCATTGCCGCAACCGCATCCCACAAAATATTTTCCGTGCCGATCTTTTCAGCAAAGCCGCTGCGCTCAAACTCCTGCATTACACGTGCATTCACGCCGCAAAGCAGCACACGAATCCCCTTGCCCGAAAAATCGTCATAAATCTCCTCAAGCTCCGTCATCGCACTGGAGTCAATGCTCGGCACACCGCGCATCGAAAAAATCACATCCATCGTATCTGCTTCAATTTCACCGAGCGCCTCCGTCAGGCGGTCCTGTGTACCGAAAAACATCGGTCCGGACAGGTATACGATTTTCGTATGCTTGTAGCTGCCGACAATGCCCTGCGCTTCGGTCTTCTCTCTGTCCACGCTGCTGATGCTGACCGTAAGGTTACAGCTTTTGATGATAAACATCAGCATGGAGAAAACAACACCGATAATAATTGCCGTCGTTAAATCAAATACAACCGTCGCCAGCATCGTAATCAAAAACTGTGCTGTTTCCGTGCGGAATTTGCCTTTGAAAATTTCACGGATGGCTTCCCATTCATTCATGCGCCACGCCGTAACCATCAGCACACCCGCAAGTGCGGAAAGCGGAATTCTCGACATCACCGGTCCGAGCAGGAACATAGACAAAATCAAGGTCACGGAATGCACCACGCTTACCAGACGCGTCAAGCCGCCGCTCTTAACCGCAACGCTTGTACGTGCAATTGCTGCCGTTGCCGGTACACCGCCAAGCAGCGGAATCACAATATTACCGATACCCTGTGCCACCAGCTCGCGCTGTGAATCCAGCTTTTCACCTTTCATCTTACCTGCGCTTGCACCGCAAAGCAAGCTCTCGACCATACCGAGTGCCGCAATGGAAATTGCCGGTGCAATATAAGCTGCAATATTTTTAAAATCAATCCCCGTTTTCAAAAGTGCGCTGTCCGTCATCAGGCTGCGCGGAATGCTGCCGACTTCGGTAACAATCGGTTCTGCATTCAAAAGCAGATTTGCCGCCAACGCCACAATCAATGCCGCCAGCGAAGACGGAAACTTACTTTGCCACTTCTTCGGATAAATCAGCATCAGTACAACAACCGCCAGACCGAACAGCAGTGTCGGTACGTGCGGTGTAAAACCAAGCTCACCGTAAGAAATCAGCTTTTCAATCGCGCCGGTACCCACCGAGGCGGTGCCTAAAAAGTTGTCAATCTGTCCGAGCGCAATGATAATGGCAATACCGGAGGTAAAACCGGTGATGACCGGTGCCGGAATATAGGAAACCAGCTTACCTGCACGCAGCGCGGCAATGATCAGCAGCAGCACGCCGGACAAAAGCCCCGCTGTCAGCACACCGCCGATGCCATAGGTCACGGACAGGGACATAAGGATCGCCGCCATCGCACCGGTCGGACCGGAAATCTGATAAGACGCACCACCCAGACCGCCGATCACAATACCTGCCACAATCGCAGTCACCAGACCTGCCGCCGCATCCGCACCCGAGCTGACACCGAAAGCAAGCGCAAGCGGAAGTGCAACCGCCGCCACCGTAATGCCTGCCATCAAATCCTTCGAAAATTTCGAAGCATTGTAGCCGGCAAATTCTTTTTTCATGTCACGAAAATACTTCTTAATCAAAAGAATTCATCCCCTTACAAAAATTCAACTCTAATATTATACTCCTCTGCGCCGTGGAAATCAATATACAAAACGCAAAAAAAGAGCGATAAATCGCTCTTTTAAATTATTTAAAATAATAGTAATCCGAGTTTGCCGTGCCCGTGTCCGCATTCTCCACAATAATGACGCGCGCATCCGGACTGACGGTAATACCGTGCCACATTCCCTTACGGACATTGTAAAACTTATGTTTTATCATTTCCACGCTCTCCGGCTTTGCCGGATCGCCGCCGTAGTACAGCTTTGCGCTGCCCTCTACCAATATGAACACTTCATCCGTTTCGTTGTGTCTTTCCATTTTATTAAATTCTGCCTCATCAAAGCGCGGCGCATAATTGATTACAGCCGCCGTCCACGCGCCGAAATCCACCACATGCGAATAACCTTCGCCTTCAAAATCGCAAACATCAATGTACTTTTCAAGCTTATTCATTTTCTTTTCTCCTCGCTAAATATTTATTGCTGTATGCCTTTTCACCCGTTACCTCACGGATTACATTTACAAATTCCGGCAGATGAATTTCCTGCGCTTCATCGCAAAGCTCAATCTCCAGAACCGCCCAATCCGTAATGGCGGGATACACATCAATTTCACAAACCACATCGCCGTGCGGTATGCAGTAGCGGTACTTTTTGAGCGTGTGCATACTGTCGTCTGCCTCACAAAGCAGCTTTTCATAGGCTTCTTTATCAATTTCACGCTCACGCTCAATGCGGCGCACCGCGCTTAAAAACACCTTTTCCGTATAGGTGTATACATAGTTTCCGTCCGCGCCGCGCATACGCACCCTGCGCTCCGCCCCGTCTGCAGCCGGCGTCAAATACGTCTGTGCAATTTCGGTTTTATCGCATCCCGGAAGCGCACAAAGCGCTGCATCCTCCGGATGCTTGATTAAAAATTTTCGTTCAATTTCCAGTGGCATATCTGTCATACAACCGCCTCCTTAAAAAAGGTAACACAAACTGCTCTTATTGTCAATACAACCCACTATCGGTTGATTTTCGGGTTTTCCGTTCGGCACAAAATATAATCAATGCTGACATTGTAGTATTCCGCCAACACTACAAGTGTCTCCGTCGGCGGCGTACGCTCACCGCGTTCAAATTTGGAAAGCAATGCCTGCTCAATTCCTGTTTGCATTTGCAGTGCCAGCTGGGTTAAACCGCGCGCTTTTCGAAGCTTAAGCAAATTATTTTTCATCCCCATCACCTAATGACATTTTGTCATAAAACTCGCTTGACAATTATGACAATTTGTCATATATTATATACAGAACAACAAAACATTACTCTATTGCGGTTTTTCACAAAATATGTTATACTTTTTTCATAAGAAAATTCCAAGGAGGTCTCCCTATGAAAAAACTGAACAAAACAATACTGTGCACCTGCCTTGCCCTTGCCCTGCTGGGCGGCATCGTGTTTGCGCAAAGCAATGTGCGCGTATACGTAAACGGCACACGCATCAACGAAGATGTGATTCTGCAGGATGGGCGCACCTATGTTCCCCTTCGTGCTGTCAGTGAAAGCCTTGGAGCACAAGTAGATTGGGATCAAGAGACCTTCAGCGCACACATCAACTTCACCGAAGATGATACCATTGCGAAAATTGTTGAAGATGTCAGCCCGAGCGTGGTAACCATCGTCGGCAACTACATTTCCGACAACGAGGCCAGCAAATTCACAAACCCGACAGCGCATGGCTCCGGCGTAATCTATAGAAGCAACGGTTACATATTAACCAACGCACACGTGGTGGAAAACATAAAGAATCTGACTGTCGTATTAAACAATGGTGAAACAGTTGCCGGCGATGTCCTCTTTTCGGACACAACCATCGACCTCGCAATTGTGAAAATCAGCAAAATCGGTTTAACACCGATTCGTATGGCAGATGCAAGCACAATCGCTGCCGGCAAAACGGCTATCGCCATTGGCACACCGATTTCTATGTCGATGCGCAACGCCGTAACCAAGGGCATTATCAGCGGCAACGGCGTAACCGTCAGCGGCGCATACTACAAGCTTTTACAGACAGATGCTTCCATCAACCCCGGCAACTCCGGCGGACCGCTTTTAAACACCAAGGGCGAGCTCATCGGTATTAACTCCAATAAGTATTCCGGTGTCGGCATTGAAGGCATGTGCTTCGCAATCCCAATTGACACCGTTCAATATGCGATTGCGCAGTATGAAGCAAACGGCAAAATCCTGCGCCCGAAATTCAACCTCACGTTAGAGCAGTCCTGGGAAGCCAAAATCGGACTGCCAACAAAGAAAGGCTTAACGGTCAAGACTGCGGATGCTGCTTCCGGCTTAGTTGCAGGTGATATTATTACCGCCGTTAACGGCATCGAAGTGCACAGCATCACAGACTGGAATGAAGCACTCAAATCCACTTACAACGGACAAAGCGCAGTTTTAGATTACACGCGTAATGGTGCTGCTGCACAAACGACCATCTACGGATAAGGGAGGGACACTATCGTGAAAAAAACACTTTGTACACTGCTCGCGTTCTGCATGCTTTTTGTATGCTTGACCTCCGTTGCGAGCGCAAACGAAGATGCGCGCGTGGAAATTCGCTTTCGCGTCGGCGACAGCGTGCTGAAAATCAACAATGCAGACGTTGCGGTTGAAACACCGTACGTGG
>JAZSGM010000079.1:0-10319 GCA_045532715.1 Clostridia bacterium | reverse complement strand
GTATGGATTGGTCTTGAAAAGGGCGCAAGCCTTCTGCCGGCAGACGATTATACCTACGAAAAGCCGATTTTCTTCTACGGCTCGTCCATCACACACGGCGCAAGCGTATCCCGTCCCGGACAGACGTATGAAGCAATGCTTTCGCGCCGCTTCGACACAAACTTTATCAATCTGGGCTTTGCCAGCGGCGCAAAGGCGGAAGATGCAATTATTGAATACATGGCAGCGCAGGACTACTCCATCTTTGTGTCTGACTACGACCATAACGCACCAAGCGCGGCGCATTTGGAGGCTACGCATGAAAAGCTTTACAAGGCGATACGCGCTACGCATCCGGATGTGCCGTACATTATGATTACAAAGCCGATTTTGCATTATAAATTAGACAACGAAATCAACGACCGCCGCAGAGAAATCATTTATACGACCTACAAAAATGCGATTGCAAGCGGCGATAAAAATGTATACTTCATCGACGGCAAGGAGATTTTTAGTGACATCCCGACCGGCGACTGCAGCGCCGACAGCGTGCACCCGAATGATTTGGGTATGCACATTATGGCGAATGCAATTGCAGAGGTTATTGAGAAAAACAATTTACTGTAACAAAAAAGCTTTCGGGAAATTCCGAAAGCTTTTTTGTGTTATAGCTTGCTTCTTGCCTCTTTGACTCTGTCCAAATGCAGCTTGGCAAGTCTTTCAATTTCAGCATAATTTTCCGCCTCAATCAGCTCCGGCTTTAAAATTGAAATGCCCGTACCGACGCCGACCGCACCTGCAGAAATAAACGCCTCAATGGTATCCTCATTCGTACCGCCCGTGCAAAGGAACGGTATGTGCGACAGCGGTCGCGCAATATTTTTGATATAGCCGATTTCATTTACCGTAATCGGGAACAGCTTGACAATATCCGCACCGGCGTTGTATGCCGTAGTCATTTCCGTCGGCGTATACGCACCCGGAATGGAAAGCATGCCGAGCTTTTTCGTTTCTTTGATAATTTCCACATTCGTGTCCGGCGCATAGACAAACTTTGCACCGGCATCGTATGCCGCCTGCACGAACTCTTGCTTCACGACCGTGCCTGCACCGATAAATGCATCGTCGCCCACGCTTTCGTACGCACGGCGAATGAGCGCCTGCGTCGTTTCGATTGTATTTTCATCACTCGGATTAAACGCAACCTCCATCACGCGCACGCCCGCACGGTAAAGCGCCTTGCACACCGGCGCCATTTTCTCCAGCGGCACACCACGGAAAATCACAACCAAACCCTGCTCTAAAATCGGATTACTCATAAATCTTGTCCTCCAATCCCTTGAAGTAGTATATCGTATCGTCCTTCGGGCGAATGTCCGTCACTGTGCCGGTGTAGTGGCGCAGGTTTCTCGGCGTATACGGGCGCGCGAGCACCTCGTCAATGTTGACATCAATGCCGAGACCCGGCTTGTCCGGAATCAGAATATAACCGTCGTCAAAGACAACCTCTTCGTTGGTAATCTTCTTTCTGAAGCTGCCGTCCGTCAGCATAATTTCGTGAATTACAAAGTTCGGCACCGTCGCCGCAAGCTGCAGAATTGCCGCATTGGAAATCGGACCGCTCGGATTGTGGAAGGACACCATCAAGTGCTTCGCCTCTGCCATAGCGGCAATCTTTTTACCCTCCATAAGACCACCGGTATGGAATACATCCGGCTGCACATAGTCTACGGCATCGAGCTCAAACATTTCCTGGAACGCATACTTTGTATAGCCTCTTTCACCTGCAGAAATCGGTATATTGGAGTGCGCACGCACATACGCCGTCGAGCGCATATTGTCCGGTACACACGGCTCTTCCATCAGCATCGGCTTAAACTGCTCCAGCTCTCTGGAAATTTCAATCGCCGTCGTCGGATTGAAGCGGCCGTGGCACTCGATGAGCAAATCCACCTTGTCACCGACGGCCTCACGCACTGCACCGACAATGTTTACGCTCTTTTCCAACTGCTCGCGGCTGATGGTCATGTGCGCTGCACCGAACGGGTCCCACTTGAGCGCCTTTACGCCCAGATCCACCGTGCGCTTTGCCTTTGCGGCAAATTCCTCCGGTGTTCTTGCGCCGACAAACCACGCATTGGCATACATTTTCACCTTGTCACGCATCTTACCGCCAAACAGAGTATAGGTCGGTGTGTTAAAATACTTACCGGCAATATCCCACAACGCAATTTCAATGCCGCTGATGGCGCTCATCAGCACCGGGCCGCCCTTCCAGTAAATGTCACGGTACACTTCAAAGCACATTTTTTCGATTTCGAGCGGATTTCTGCCGACCACGAGTCGCTTTAAATCCGCAACCATACCCTCGAGTGCATTTTCGTTTGTACCGAGTGACGCTTCGCCCCAGCCGTACAAGCCCTCGTCGGTTTCGACCTTGATAAATGCCCAGTTTGTTCTGAAGGCATCTAAAGTATAAATTTTAATATCCGAAATTTTCATTTGTTTTCCCCTCCGTTATATGGCAGTAAATTTAAAAGCACACCCGAATCAATTGCAATTTCCGCGCCCGTCACGGTTTTGGATAATGGCGTACCGAGATAAAACACACCGTTTGCAATATCCTCGCCCGTGGACTCTACGCCAAGCGGCCAGTTTTTGCGTTTTTGGGCAATTTCTGTTTCCGTCAAATCGTCCCAACGCTCCGTCCGGATTGCACCGGCAAGTATGGTGTTGACACGGATGTTTAGGTGCGCAAGCTCTAAAGCCGCCGCACTTGCAAGCGCATTGATGCCCGCCTTCGAGGTCGAATACAGGCTGCGGTTTGCAGGCTTTTTCGAATGGACGGAGCTGATAAACACCATCGCACCGCCGCCGTTTTCTTTCATCAGCAGTGCCGCCTGCTGACAGCAAAAGTAATTCCCCTTTAAATTGACATCCATCAAAGCATCAAACTCTTCCTCCGTTGCCGTCAAAAGCTTGTTGCCAACGCCTAAGTGCGCGCTGTTTGCAACAAAGGTGTCGAGCCTGCCGAAATCCGCGTTGATTTGTGCAAACACACGGCAGATATCTAAAGTGCTCGTCAAATCCAAGCCGTAGCCTTTTGACTCTACGCCGTATTTTTCTTTAAGTCGCTGCGCTGCCGCTTGCGCATCCGCTTCCCTACGCGACGAAATTGCAATCGCATAACCGTTCTCGGCAAATTTCTCCGCTATGGCATAGCCCGTGTTTTTGGTTGCGCCCGTAATAAAACAAACCGGCATATTCTACCCCGCCTTTCTTTTCGTTTACTGTCTTCATTATAAATTTATCCGAAAGGCAAGACAATGCAAAATGCGCCCCTCTGTTTTAGAAAATTCGCTCATTTGCACACAAAAAAAGCACCCGATTTGAGTGCTTTAAATCACAACAGATTCATATATTTTTTCGGCGAAATCCCGATTTCCTTTTTAAACAGCTGGCTGAAAGTATATACATCATTAAAGCCGAGTGCATCCGCCGTTTCGCTCACATTCATTCCCGTGCTCCTGAGCAGCTTGCACGCCGCCTGCATTAAAACCCTGTTTTTATACTGAATCGGCGACATGCCAAGATGCTTTATAAAGAGCCTGCGCAGATGCGACTGACTGATACCGCAAAGCTTTGCAAGGTCTTCTACATAGATTTTACTTTGCAGATGCGACTCGATGTATTGCACAGCGGGCACAATGCCTTCATATACGCCCGACACGCTTGCCATGCGCATCCCCTCGCAAAACAGTCCGATAATCCGATATAAATTGCTGACAGTAAGCCACTTATCCTGCGTGCTCGTGCGCTCCATTTCCTCTAAAAGCGTATAAATCTCCGCTGCCTTTTCCTTGAAAATGACCGGTGTATCAGAGAAGACAACCGTTTTACCGTCTTCACTTAAATCAAACTCCACCTGAATACCAAGCGTCTGCTCGGACACAACATTGTAGGTGTAGCGCGCACCTTTGGGCAGATACACTGCCTCGCCCGCCTCCAGATAGACACTTTCGTTTTCCATCTCATAGAGATAGCGCCCCTCAATCAGATACAAAAACGAGGAGCTTGCGCGGCTCAAAATCTGCTTACGAAAGATTTTGGGGCGGTATTTAAATACAAAAAAATTTTCAAGTGCCGTCTGTGCGGCATAGTTTTGAAAACGCGGCATACTGCATCACCCGATTTCATTCTATCGCATTTGGAAAAATTGTCAAGCTTATATGCATCAAAATGAGCAAATCACTTAAAAAATGATTGAATTTCAAATGGAAATCAGTTCTGTTTTTTCCTATAATGAAGGCAAATCCATAAAAGAAGGTGCTTTTATGCAGAAAATCGGAAAACTTAAAACCTACATTTCCAAAGAAATTGAAAGCTCGTGCGTCAGCATCGGCTTTGAGTGCTTGGACCGCGAACTGTTTGATGCAAATAAATGCTATGACCCACTCGCCAAAACCGGCGTAAAGCACGCGCGCGTGCAGACCGGCTGGGCAAAATGCGAAAAGGAAAAGGGCGTCTATGACTTTGCCTGGCTCGACGATGTGGTAGACAATCTGCTTTGCCGCGGAATTCTCCCATGGTTTAACATCGGCTACGGCAACCCTGTATATATGCCGGATGTGCCAAACCCGACGGCAGTCGGCTGCGTACCGCTCTACTACGGCGACGAATGCCTAAGCGCCTGGAAAAGCTTTGTCCGTGCGTTGACGCTGCACTTCAAAGACCGTGTTTCGCACTATGAAATCTGGAACGAGGCGGACGGCAAGAGCTTTTGGTATCCGTCCACGGCAAACCCGGAGGAATATGCGCGCCTCGTCAGCCTGACCGCTGAGGTCATTTTAGATGCAAAGCCGGATGCCAAAATCGGTGCAAACGTCTCTGCACCGTACTATTTTGATTATACAGACCGCTTCTACGCAAGTGTAGACAAAAGCAAGCTCCACTTTTTTGCCTATCACGCCTATTCCGCTATGCCGGAGTACCGCTTCAAAGGTTTAATCACCCACCACCGCAAAAGCCTCGATGCAAACGGTCTTACGCACGTCGATTTATGGCAGGGCGAGGGCGGTTATCCGTCCTGGGCATACGAGGGACATTGGCTCGTGAAAGCCGGTTGCGACGATGAACGCGCACAAGCCGTATTTCAGCTGCGCCGCTATTTTTTAGACATCTGCTACGGTGCAAAACGAAGCTCGTTTTTCCAGATGGCAGATATGTGGGAAAAGCCGTACGCCAAAGCGGTACAGGTACTTAAAAAGCCTGCCGCACACGGCATCTTAAACGGTCTTACCTACACGCCGAAAAAATCGTATGAAACCATCGCATATTTATCGGCAATTTTTTCGGGTGACATAAACGCAGATACGCACTATATGCATATAAACACAACTGCATCGTCACCGTTAGAAACACTTTCCTGCCAGATGCTGACCTACAGCCGCAACGGCAAGCCGGTCTATGCCTACTACCTGCCGACCGACCTTGCCAAAAATAAGGAAATTCCGTATACGGCGGATGTCTGCATCCACGGTGCGCTCAAGGACGCCGTACTGATTGACCCATACACCGGTGAGGTATTTTCGCTCGATGCCCCCGTACCGGACAGTCCGTACGATCCGGGCATTGTGGCATACAAAAGCTTGCCGCTCAAGGATTACCCATTGATGCTAACCGAAAAAGACACATACGAAATTGTGTAAACGAAAAGAAGGCGCACGCCCTCAGGGCGCCTTCTTTTTACTTACTTCTTTACAACATCCAAATTGCCATCTTTAAAATCGACCGTGATGCTGTCACCCGCACCGATGTCGGCATCGAGCATCTTTTCTGCAAGTGCATCCTCAATCTTGGTCTGAATCGCGCGTCTGAGCGGGCGCGCACCGTAAACCGGGTCAAAGCCTTCCTTTGATACCATTTCCACTACCGCATCGGTAAACTCTGCCGCAATTTCATTTTTCGCCAGGCGCGCTGAGAGCGCGTTTAACATCAGCTTAGCGATTTCCTTAATCTGTGCTGCATCCAGCGGATGGAACACGATTGTGTCATCAATGCGGTTCAAGAATTCAGGACGGAAGTGATTTTTCAGCTCACCAAGCACGTCTGCCTTAATCTTTTCATAGGTGCGTGCCTCCTTGTCCTCTGTCGCCGATGCAAAGCCAAGCTTCGTGCTCTTTTCTGCAGTAATCAGTCTTGCGCCGATGTTCGAGGTCATAATAATCACCGTATTGCGGAAATCCACTCTTCTGCCCTGCGAATCGGTTAAAATACCGTCTTCCAGGATTTGCAACAGAATATTAAACACATCCGGATGCGCCTTTTCGATTTCATCAAACAGCACGACGCTGTACGGCTTTCTGCGGATTTTCTCCGTCAGCTGCCCGGCATCGTCGTAGCCGACATATCCCGGAGGCGAGCCGACAAGACGGGATACGGAGTGCTTTTCCATATATTCGGACATATCAATACGAATCATATCGTCCTCCGAGCCAAACATCGTCTCGGCAAGTGCCTTGGAAAGCTCCGTTTTACCAACACCGGTCGGACCAAGGAAGATAAACGATCCAATCGGGCGTTTCGGGTCCTTGAGGCCGACTCTGCCGCGCCGAATCGCCTTTGCCACCGCGCGGACAGCCTCATCCTGGCCAATCACGCGACCGTGCAGGCTTTCTTCCAGATTTAAAAGCTTCTGCGATTCATCCGTGCTCAAACGCGCAACCGGGATATTTGTCCACTGCGACACAATCTGGGCAATCTGCTCTTCATCCACACACATTTTCTGTGTCGACTTTACATCATCCCACTTTGCCTTTTCACCGTCAAGCTGCTCCTTCAGCTTGCTTTCCTCATCGCGCAGCGTCGCCGCCCGCTCAAAATCCTGCACGGCAATGGCAGATTCTTTTTCCTTAATGATTTCGGCATACTTTTCCTCCAACGCCTTCAGCTCCGGCGGCGCCGTCAGCTTGCCGAGACGAACCTTAGACGCCGCTTCGTCCACCAGATCAATCGCCTTATCCGGCAGGAAACGATCCGTAATGTAGCGCGAAGAAAGTTCAACCGCCGCTTTAAGCGCCGCATCGGTGATTTTTACGCCGTGATGCGCCTCATACTTATCGCGGATTCCCGTTAAAATCTGAATACTTTCCGCCTCCGTCGGTTCACCGACCGTAATCGGCTGGAAACGTCGTTCAAGCGCAGAATCCTTTTCTATATGTTTTCTGTATTCATTGAGCGTAGTAGCACCGATGACCTGAATTTCTCCGCGTGCAAGCGACGGCTTTAAGATATTTGCCGCATCAATTGCACCTTCCGCTGCGCCGGCGCCGATGATTGTATGCATTTCGTCAATAAACAAAATCACATTGCCTGCCTTCACGACCTCATCCATCGCCGCCTTAAGTCTTTCCTCAAACTCACCGCGATACTTCGCGCCGGCAATCATTGAGGATAAATCGAGGGTAAACAGGCGTTTGCCTACTAAAATCTCCGGCACATCTCCTGCGACAATTTTTTGTGCAAGACCTTCCGCAACAGCGGTTTTACCGACACCGGGCTCACCGATTAAGCAAGGGTTGTTCTTCGTGCGTCGCGACAAAATCTGAATCACGCGCTCAATTTCTTTATCTCTGCCGATGACCGGATCGAACTTACCGTCGCGCGCCATCTGCGTAAAATCACGTCCGAACTGATCCAGTGTCGGTGTCTTTGTTTCCTGCTTTTGTGCGCCGGCTGTGCTTTCGCCGGCTGTGCCCGCATTGCTCGCCGCTGCGTAGCCTGAAACGGAAGCGGCAATCTCCGCGTAAAATCCCTGCAAATCTACGCCGCACTCCACTAAAATCTTAAGCGCAACACTCTCACCGCTGCGCAAAAGCGCCAGCAGCAGGTGTTCTGTCCCGATAAAGCCGTGTCCGAGCTTTCTGGACTCGGCAAGGCTCAGCTCAATCACACGCTTTGTGCGCGGCGTCATCATCAATTGTGCACCCTCACTGAGCTTTTCATTCTGCCCGGTCAGTGCCACAATTTTCTCCTTCACCGCATCATAGCTTACGCCTTTTGTGCTTAAAAGCTGTGCTGCAACGGCACTTGTTTCCGAGGCAAGCCCCGCCAGAATATGCTCCGTGCCGATATAGTTATGTCCGAGCTCGCAGGCGCAGGCATGCGCGCCACGCAGTGCATTTTGTGCCTTTTGTGTAAATCTGTTATCAAAATTCATTTAACCAAGCTCCTTTCTGATATGCGCCGCGCGTTTTTCATCTCTCTCAAGCGGCGTAAGGTCACTTCCCTCCGCCAGCGCAATGTGATGCGGCTCACTTTCAATCATCAGTTTCGTAATCTTCAAGGTGTCTGTATCCTTTATTATATCCAGCTCTGCCCCGAGTTTAACATAGGACAGGAGCTTTTGTGCCTCCTGTGAGGAAATTTTTTGCGCAAACTTTAATGTGCCGAATGCACGGCAAACCGTATCGGCAAACGAAAGCTTATCATTTTCGTACAGCCGCGTACGCATATCGCGCTCCATTTTAATAATCTGCTTTACGATTTCGCTTACCTTTTCCACCGTCTGCTGTTCACTAAGTCCCAGTGTAATCTGATTGGAGAGCTGATACAAATCTCCGCGCGATGCACTGCCTTCTCCATACACGCCGCGAATGGTCAGCCCAAGCTTGCCAACTTGCCCGATGAGCGAGTTGATATTGCCCGCCATGGCAAGTGCCGGCAGATGCAGCATCACGGACGCACGCATCCCTGTGCCGACGTTGGTCGGACAATGTGTCAGATAACCGAACTTTTCGTCAAATGCATAGTCGAGCTTTTTGCCCAGCGCATCGTCCATGGCATCGGCAGCTGCATAGGCCTG
The DNA here is from genome assembly GCA_045532715.1 of Clostridia bacterium. Classification (GTDB taxonomy): domain Bacteria; phylum Bacillota; class Clostridia; order UBA1381; family UMGS1253; genus RGIG2041. Next base: position 1,477 of record JAZSGM010000079.1, on the reverse strand, counting down.
TTCTAATGCAAAGCCCGGTGCAATCGCCTGAATGCGCAAATGATCCTCTTCGCCGACCATCACCGCCGCCGTACCGGCATCGTTCAAAAACAGAGCCTTGTTTTTGCCGCCGAGCATCTCACGGCTGATGATATGATCCTCCACAAGCACAGATTTATTCTGCTGCGGTGCATTGTCCAGATTCAAAAATGAAAATGTGTGCTCCGTTCCGTCAAGCGCGTGCTTTACGCTGTCAATAATCTGCTTAGCTGCTTCGTCACTCCACTTTGGCGGAAACGGCACCCGTACCACATTTCTTGCCAGGCGTACACGCGTGCTGACAACCACGTCGCTGTCTTTTCCCTTTTCATGATACCACATACGCATTTATTCCGCCTCCTTTGCTTCCAGCGCCTTGATTTTATCCCGCAATACGGCAGCCTGTTCAAAATTCTGTCCTTCAACGGCTGCCTGCAATGCCGATTTTAATGTTTCTATCTCCTTTTGCAGCTTCAGCCGCGCGCCGGCACTTTCCGAAACCTTCCCTGTATGCTGCGTGTTGGCATGAATTCTGCCGAGCATATACTCCAGCTGCGGCCGAAACACCGTGTAGCATTCGGAGCACCCCGCCTTGCCCGTCTTGGCAACCTCACTCAGCCGCGTCTGACACACCGGGCAAAGCTCATCCTTATACTGCGCACTTGGTGTGGAGTAAAACAAATGCAAATCCTTCTCCATCCCACCGAAAAAATCATCAAACAAATCAAACAACATATTCCATTCCTCCTTTTACGCTAAGCCAATCAGCATATTTTTAAACACCGTTGCCCTGAGCTGGTCTCTTACGGGCTGCGAAACCGGCAGACTTCTGTCCGACACGGCTGCACAAATCAGCTTGCCCTCGCGCTCATTTAAAAGACCGCTTTGCATCATATTGACAACCATCGCCTGCACGCTGGCATAGCTGATGGCATCGCCTACGGCATTGACCACATGCATGATATAGTTTGAACCGCCCGGCGCTACACGGCGAATACGAATGTAACCTCCGCCGCCGCGCTGACTTTCCACCTCATAGCCGCGCTGCCCGGTAAACCGTGTACCAATAACATAATTAATCTGTGACGGTGCGCACGAAAACCGGCTGGCAAGCTCGTTTCTTTTTAATACAATATCCGCATCATCCTGCAACATCTCCAGCAGGAATTGCTCTATTACATCACTCATCTTCATGATTTTCACCCCGTTTTTTGACTTTGACTTTCTTTGACCTTCGTTTGACTATACTATAGCACCCTACTCCGGAATTGTCAACATTTTTATTTTGAACAATTTGTGAACAAATTTTTTTGAAAGTTTTGAAAAAAACTCTTGCTATTTTTATTTTCATGTGTTAAAATAGTGGTTGCTTATTATGAGTAGTTACTTTCCGATATATATATTCGGTAGTATGCAGGAGGTGTAATCAGACATGGCAAAGTGTGAAGTTTGCGGTAAG
>JAZSGM010000066.1:0-3291 GCA_045532715.1 Clostridia bacterium | reverse complement strand
AGGAAGTCCTGCAGATCAAACTTATTGCTTTTGATCTTATCCGCAAGCTTCATTCCTTCGGCTTCGTCAAAGTTCTCCTGTGCCTTTTCAATAAGAGAAAGCACGTCACCCATGCCAAGTATTCTTGAAGCCATTCTGTCGGGATGGAAGGGTTCGATATCCTCAAGCTTTTCACCGATACCCGAAAACTTAATGGGCTTACCTGTTACGGCCTTAACGCTCATTGCGGCACCGCCGCGGGCATCACCGTCAAGTTTGGTCATAATTACACCGTCAATGCCAAGCTGCTCATTAAAGCTCTGCGCCACATTGACTGCGTCCTGACCGGTCATAGCATCGACCACGAGCAAAATCTCATTCGGCTTCACGCTTGCTTTTATGTTTGCAAGCTCTTCCATTAATTCTTCATTGATGTGCAGTCGACCGGCAGTATCGATAATCACCGGATCGTTGCCGTGCTTGATTGCATGCTCAATCGCTGCTTTAGATATATCTACCGGGCTTTTTTTATCGCCCATCGTAAATACCGGAATTTCTACCTGCGCACCAACAACCTCCAGCTGCTTGATTGCCGCCGGACGGTAAACGTCGCAGGCAACAAGCAACGGTCGCTTATCGTGCTGCTTTTTAATCTGGGACGCAAGCTTTGCACAGGTGGTGGTTTTACCGGCACCCTGCAAGCCGACAAGCATAATCACCGTCGGTCCCTTCGAAGAAAAATTGATACGGCTCTGTGTGCTGCCCATCAATTCCGTAAGTTCTTCATTAACGATTTTAACAATCTGCTGTCCCGGCGTTAAGCTTTCAAGCACCTGCGCACCGCAAGCCTTCTCCGTTACGCGACTGATAAACGCCTTGACTACCTTGAAGTTTACGTCTGCCTCGAGAAGCGCCAGCTTAATTTCGCGCATAGACGCCTTTACATCTGCTTCGGAAACCTTACCCTTCGAGCGCAGCTTTTTAAATACGCCGTTTAATTTTTCGCCCAAGCTCTCAAATGCCATAACATTCCCTTTCTCATCAAGAAACTGTCTTACGAATCAATTCCGTATATGCGGCAAGCTCCCGCGCCGCATCCGTATCCTTCAGCTTGGAAAGGCCTGCTTCAATTTTTTCACAGCAAAGCTCAATTTCCTCATACTTTTCAGCCAGACCGAGCATCTGCTCCAGATGCACAAGCTGTTTTTCGCCGCGCTTGATGTTATCGCGCACGCCCTGACGGGAAATATCCAGCAGCTGCGAAATCTCATACAGCGATAAATCCTGATTGTAGTATAAGTCAACGCATTCCGCCTGCTTTTCCGTCAGCAAGCCCTTGTAATAATCCAGCAAAACGCCGATATGCAATTCCTTTTCCACAATCTCACCTCTGCGCACTGTAAAGCTTTTCGCTTTACACCTTAGCTATTGTACAATAAATTCTTCCACATGTCAAGCATTTTTACAAAATAATTTATACTTTTTTGCAATAAATTTATATACAAATCCATTATTTTATGAGATAATAAACTCAACTTATTATTTTGATAAAGCGAGGTTGAAAATCATGGCAAAATTTGCAGTACAATTATGGAGTTTAAAAGACGTCATCAGCGATTTCAAGGGTACAATCGAAGCGATTGCAAAGGCAGGCTACGACGGCATTGAATTCTGCGGTGACGCTAAGTTCTACGGCAACATGGAAGCGGCGGAGTTAAAAGCATATTTAGACAGTCTCGGTCTCGTTTCCTGCGGTGCACATGTCGGCTATGCGACACTGCGCGACAGCTTGGACGAAACGATTGCCTACCACAAAGTACTCGGCACGCCGTACATCCTTGTGCCGGCACCGAACCGCGAATACGATTTAACCACGCGCGAAGCCTGGGAAAAGATGAACGCGGATATGCTTGTATGGAACAAGAAAATCCGTGAAAACGGTATGAGACTCGGCTGGCACTGTCACGCAGATGAATTTATTCGTTTCGGCGATGAATATGCCTACGACATCGTGCTTTCGGGTGACAACAGTATGATTTATGAGATTGACACCTACTGGAGCGAATACGCCGGTGTGGATACCTTGACATATTTAGCGGATAACCGTCTGCGCTCTCCGATTGTACATTTAAAGGATATGCAAGTCCTGCCGGACGGCAAAAAGGAATCCGAAGTGTTCGGCGAAGGCATTTTAGACAGTAAGGCAATCGCTGCAAGAAGCGTTGGCATCGGTGCAAAATGGCTCGTTATCGAATGGGAGGATTTCGGCAAGGATGCCATTGCAGCCGTAACAAAGAGCGTACAAAACTTAAAGACAATGTTAAAGCCGCTTACGAAAACCATGAACCTCTGGGATGAAACACCGGGGCTGTGCAAGGAAGTGCCGACGCTGGACATTTTCGTACCGGAAAACAAAACCTCCGATGCGGCAGTGATTATTTTCCCGGGTGGTGGCTACAGCGGACGCGCGCAGCACGAGGGTGACGGCTATGCAAGATTTTTCTGCAAAAGCGGCATCACCGCTTTTGTATGCAACTACCGCGTCTCCCCGCACCGTTTCCCGCTGCCGCTGTTAGATGCACGCCGCGCCGTACGCCTTGTGCGCTCTATGGCAGATGAATACGGCCTCGACAAAAACAAAATTGCCGTGATGGGTTCTTCCGCAGGCGGTCACTTAGCGGCACTCGCCTCCACCTACTTTGCGCCGATTGATTTTGAAGGCGCAGACGCAATTGACAACGAAGATTTTATCCCGAATGCACAGATTCTGTGCTATCCGGTTATCAAGCTGTTAGACCCGATTTCCACGCACATCGGCAGCGGCAAGAACCTGCTTGCCGAACGCCACGCAGAGCTCGGCTGGGATTTAAGTCCGGATTTGATTGCAAACGAAAGAACACCGAAGGCGTTTATCTGGCACACCTTTGCCGATGCAGGCGTCAGCGTAATCAACTCCCTGGATTATGCAAAGAAGCTCCGCACACTTGAAATTCCGACGGAGCTGCACGTCTTCCCGGAAGGCAGACACGGTCTGGGACTGGCTGACAGTGACCCGGCATACGGTCGTGATACCAAAAACGAGTACATCGCACGCTGGAGCGGCATGCTGCTTGAATGGCTGAAGCTGAACGGGTGGCTGTAATACACAAATAAAAAAGAGGTTGTCACTCTGTGAACTGCACCAGTTTGTGCAGACAGCACAAAAAAGAGTGTCTATGGCATAAGTATTAAATTTTAAGCAACATACTGACTTCGTTTTTCAAGCGGAGTCAGTTTTGTTTTTAGTTGTATTCTTTCGTTATTATAGAAGTG
>JAZSGM010000151.1:0-8170 GCA_045532715.1 Clostridia bacterium | reverse complement strand
GATGGTTTCATAAAACATGTACCATGCGCCCCCATCCGACGATGCCGCAAGCGCACCTGTTGTCGAGGCTTCCAGATCAAATGTGCCGTAGAATTCAAGCGCAATTTCATCCAGCGGTTTGTCAAACTCGACACGGATGCTCGCAACATTTTCTTCCAGCGTGACGGTTTTTAAAAGCTTCAGTTTTCTGTCTGCTTTCAGCGCTGCAGTCTGTTCATCCGTATAGGCGACCGCTTCCGTCCTGGCTGTCATTGCCTGCTGTGCTGCATCGGCTTTCGTTGCATAATCCGTAAGATCTACCACGTCCGCCCAATCGCTCCAGCTGTTCCAGCGGGTATTTGCAAAATCAGCATCCGTCATTTCAATTTTACCATCGGTTATGCCGAGCGGCGCGGTATTGCCTTCCCTTGTGCGGCATTGTGCATATCCACCCGGGGCGAATACTGTCTGAAACACTTTCACGTATCCCTTTTGATTCGCTTCATCGTAGCTGGCAAAATGCGCCGCAAACAGCAGCTGCACTCCCTTGGTTACGGATGGCGTGTTTGTATCGAAATATACATCCTCCACGACGTACACACCGTCATAAACACGGTTGATTTCTGCAGGCGTAATTCTCGGCAAACCGTTCAGCACCTCTGCCCATATGCCATCCTTGCGCGCATACAGTTTCTGATCGGACGGCGCCTCTTCGGTAAACACGCCTTCCTTGACGGAAAGCAGTATCTTCCCGGCTTCCACCGTCTGCGTAAGTGTATTTTCATCTGCAAACGGTAAATCCAGCGTCTTCACACTTCCGTCGTTCATCTGCAAAATCAGCTTGCCTTCCTCTGCATTGTAGCTGATGTCCGTAAATGTGCCTGCTGCGAAAATGCAGAGCGCATCAATCAATGCATTGTGCGCTGTGCGCAGCTCCTCAGAGGAGGAATCAAAGTATTCCTTCAATTCCTGCGCACGCATCTGCGGACGGTCGGCAAGTGCAGCGATTTTGTTTTTAAATTCTGTTATTTTATTTTCTGTAAACATCTTTTTCCTCCGTCTACTTTATAGATTTATTTTCCCGGTACGTAACCGCGATACCGCTGACGCAAAGTCCCTCGCCCGGCTGTGCGTTTTCAATACGCACGCCGAAAACGCGCACGCGCTTTGCCTTGGCACGCGTGTTGATGCAAACAGGATAATCACTTGCAACAAATGAGAAGTCCGAAAAGTCGGTATCCGAGAAATCAAAACGTCCCAGACCTTCACTGTGCCGCAGCGCATCCTTGCAATACTCCGTGGTATAACGCACCCGCACACTGCTTTTACGCAGCGGTGTAAGGTAAATGCAAACATCCTCTATGCTTTTCCTGCTGTAGCCGCTGCCAAGCGTTGAAACCGGCACATCCCAATAAGCGCAAATGGCACGCGCCTGCGACAACGCAGCATCCGCACCGACATTATCATAATACGCATTTGGCTCCGTCTCTGCCATAAAACGGTATACACCGCCATCCGCTGCGCCGAAATACAATGCATCTCCCTCGGTGTACAGACACAAGACATGCGGCAAATCCTGATAAAAATACCACTGCATTTCCCGCATCGTATCTAAAATATACATCTGTGTTCCCACAGACATATAATACCAATCGCCCAACACCGCACAGACAGCACCGGACAAGTCCTGCTTGCGCAGACGCTCACGCACGCGTGCAGACAAACACTTCAGATTTGTCTGCGCTTCCACATTCGTGCTTTTGATTTCATACACGCCGTCACTTGCAGCAAACAGCATCCGGTCGCGGCAGGTTTTAAACGAAGACGGACTGCTTGCCCCGATTCCCGGCGCACCCTGCTGCAGCGTAAAGACTGCATTCCCTTCACTGTCAAGTGTATAGCTGCGCAAATACTGCGTTGCATCCAGACATTTTCCATCCTTGATAATCACCTGATAACCGCTGATTTTGTGATAGCCGACGATTGCCGACTGATCGGAACCGACCACCGTGTAACCGCTGTCCGGAAAATAGGTTGCATCATAAAGTCCGCTTGCATAGTCACGTCCCGGAAAGCTCGCATTACCGCTCAGGAACGCACGCGTATCATTTTTACCGCCAAACAGACCGACTACATTGCAGCTGTCAATCGGATACGTGGTTTCATCTTCTTCCTGATCCAGAATATATTCCACACGTACAACGCAGTCCGTGCTCGGCAAAAGCGCGCTCTCCATTTCCACATACTGCGCCTTGTAAGACCCAAACACCGCTTCACTGTGCCCATTTCGGAATTTGGTATACTTTTGCAAAAGGACACCGTCTATATAAACACGCAGAATTGCACCTTCACGCTCCTTATTTTCCAGATACAGCCTCAGACCGCCGCCACCGGACTGATTCGATTCCGTAATATAAAACTCCACTGCTCGCTGTGGCGCGCACAAATTATACCCTTCCAGAAGTGTGCCGTCGTAAATCGGTTCTCCGATGGGCAGACTGTCGCCAAACGCCTTCAAAACCGACGGTGCACGCCCTACGATATTCGTTGGTGTGTAGGTAAAATTATTATAACTAAACACCACACGCGGCGCACAATACAGGCTTGCATCAAAATAGATGTCATTGCGGTCAAGCAGCACATACAATCCATGCTTGTCCGTATGAATGTCATAGCGTTCCGGCTCCAAGGTATAATACTTTCCTTCCTCTTTTGCATATTGCACACGGATAATGCGCACCCGGTCCGCAATTGAAGCCGGCGCTATATACAGCTTGTCTCCACCTGTAAAATCATAATAGCGAAAGCCGAACTGCATCTCCTTGTTTCTTTTTTCCGCGCAGATAAACGCACCCTTCTCACCGCCAAGCTTTTGATTGTTCGCCGTGCAAGCGCGGCGCACAACACTGCTGCCCTCCGTATCCGTCTCGGTTTTACAAACACGTCCGCAGGCAAACATACCATAGGCCGCATCCCACATAATTTTATAATAGCCGGCACCCAGAAGATACATTGCGCCGCCAAACATAAAGCTGCGGCTTTTTTTATCCTCCAGTCCCTCGCTGATACACGTACCAAGCGTCATTTCGTCCTGATTCAAATTGCAGAAGTACAGCTTTGTGCCGATGTGCACGAAATACTGTTTTTTCTCTGCATTGTCCTCGCGGTATGCATAACAGAAAATACCGTTGACACCCGCCTCGCCCTGCATAAGCTTTTTGTAGCCCGTGCGCTTGCAGATTCGCCCGAGTGCGTCGACATAAACATTTGCCATATCTGCCGCCGCATCCGGCGTGCGCTGTGCTTCCGCACTTGAAAAATCCGCACCGGAAAACTGATTTACCTCCATGGTTTTACGGTGCAGTCCGTCTGTAAATCTCATCATTGCTCCGTAGCCTCCCCATACACATCGTAAACCGACTCTCCGAACACCTGCAGATACTTATCCGCAAGACGCGTATACATCGTGCTGTACACATTGGCAAGGTCGCGATCCTCATCAACTGCAAGCATTGCCGCAAGCGCATACGGCAGACATTCGCGTACAAATGCCGCATCGTACGGAATAATATCCCCATCGCCGGCAACTGCAGGAATACTGTCTAACACCGCAAGCCCGTGGCTGCGGCGAATCCAGTTTTCTGTTGTAAAGCTCTGCGCCAGAAGCAGATTGATATACGGAATTTTCAGCGTCGGATAATCCTTGGCATCCGTTCCGATTTCATTTAACAGCGCAAGCGCTGTGTTATAAAGCTCTGATACCGTCATCTTCATTCACCTCCAAAAACTGCCGCAAGCAGTTTCGCTTGCGGCAGAACTGTAAGTTAAGACAATTATGCCTCGGCAACTGCAGATGTAAAGCCATCCGCCTTTGTCGCATACGCCTTAACGGTTTCCGTGCCCGAAACTGTAAATGCTTCGGTATACTTTACTGCAGTATCCGAATATCTCGGATCCGAGCCGTCCGTGGTGTAGTAAACATCCGCGCCGTCTGTCGCACAGGTAATGGACGCATTTGTACCGGAAATACTGATTTTCGGTGTTGCAGTCACTTCACCCTCCAGCACAGCAGCATATACGCCGCCGCAGCGTGCACCGATAACGAAAGCATCAAAATTACTTCTGCCTTCCAAAAGCGCACCGGAAATACCCGGCGGGTCCTGATGCAGCTTCGCATCGCGAATCTTGTACGGTACCAGCACCGCATTTTTATGCGTAAGTACAAAGAATGTGTTCTTCGGCAGATAATCTGTCGGCACCTTTACAATCTGCGCGCCGAAGATTTCACCGACAATGCCCTTGGCAAGTGCCTTTTCGCCGAGCGATTCAAGACCTAAAAACTCACCGGAGGTACGCACGAGAGCATACATCTCACCGGACAGATACAGATATCTGTCGCTCTGCGGTACACGCGCATCATCAAGCGCCTGTGCTGCATCAGAAATTGCAGAAATGATGGTTGTCTTTGTCGGCTTTGCAATGCCCTTGACCGTGCCTGCGCACTGTACAAACTGCGAAAGCGCATACTTGTCTACCAGCGGTACCATACGCTCATCTGTCTGCAGCTTCATCATCTTGCCGGCATTTTTCGACAGTGCCTGCTCGCTGTTGTTGCCCTTGTCAATAATCAGAGAAAAGCTCTTGTCCTGACGCATGGACAGCTCCTGAACCACGTCAGCCATTTCTGCCGGTGTACCGTAGCGGTTGGTGCCGCTTCTGGTGTAATCTACCGGTTCAACGGTCTGCGGTGTGTAAATCTTTACGGTCTTCACGCCGGAAAAATCCCACTCCTTGGATGCCTTGTCCGCCACAAGCGAACCTGTGGTATACATACTTGCGATACTGCTTGCATATTTTGTTGCTAAATTGATTGCCATAATTTTATCCTCCTAATAATCCTTCTAAAAACGGATCCGTATGCGCCGGCGCTCTTTCATTGGCAAGAGAACCGATTGCACGCTCCGCATTTTTTGTATTTTGCTGCATTGCACAAATCTGTGCGCGCAGCTGTGCATTTTCTTCTTCGGTATACGCACCGACCAGGTCGCCCGTTTCGCGGAAACGCGCCCAGACCTGCGGCGAAATCTGTGCCTCAGTCACTTTGGGAAACTTACGCACGAACGCAAGGTAAGGTGCATCTTGTGCCTGCGCCTGCTCTTTTTCGGCAAGGCGCGCTTCCATTTCGACAAATTGCTTTGCCGTCGCCGGATTCATCCCCTCCGCCTGCAGACGCACCACGCGTCTGTCGTAAGCCTCCGCCTCCAGACGTTTGCCGTATTCCTCCGGGCTGATGCCCTCCTGCTGTGCCATACGCCGAATTGTCTTGTAAAGCTGTGAATTTTTAATCCGGTCATTTTCCGCCTTCACATGGTCATAATTCATCCCCATCTGCGCTCTGGTTTTGAGCTCATCCAGGGTTAAATCTACCTCTTTTCCGTTGTACTTGACCGTATACTTTTCCTCGGCAGGCGCGCTTGCAGGTGCGCTTGTCTGCGCCGGCATCTCCTCCTGCACAAGCCCCATGCCGCTTACAAATGCTGCTTCGTCAAAACCGGTTTCGGTAGCAGCTGCCGGTGTTGTCTGATTGGTTTGTTCAAACATACTCCGATTCTCCTTTCTTACATTGCCGTGGTTTGCGGCTGTGTCATTTTACTGTCCCGAATGGACTTTAAAATATTCTGCTTGTTTTTCACGTAGGTTTCCGGAATAGACTCCAGATACACCTCCGGATCGGTAATAATCCCCTTGTTGAACAGATTATCCGCCGTCTGCGTCTGCGTAATTTCAGACCAGTAGGCACTCGCACCGATATTCACTTCCAGATCAAAGGCAATATCGCGCAGAATACCGAAATCGAACTCCGCCTGAATGCTGTTGCCGGTTTCATCCGTAAGGCTGACCGTACGCAGACCGTAGCAATTTGCAATCACATCAATGAAAACACGGATGTAATCCTCCACGAACTGATAAAATGCCAGCCTGTTAAGCTCAAGCGGTGCCGTCGTTGCCTTTTGCAGCGCAATGATTGCCGCCGCATTGTCCGGGCGCATTGTACCGAGCGAGGCATCCGACGCGCCCATATACTCCTTGGTATAGGCCATCGTCTTTTCGACAAGTTCCATCACCTGATTGCTCATATCCGGCATACGGAAAGCATTGGTCACCGCGTCATTGACATTGCCGGAAACCTTAATTGCCTCACCGATGCGGTTGGAAAAGCCGTTCGGAAACTTATTGCCATCATAAATCAGCTTCGGAAACGCCATTTTCTTGACATAATCCATGCCCATGGCGTAGCATTTATTGATAAAAATCTGATTGGGCAAAAGCTCCGTGACTGCCGCCTGTCCGTGGCAGCTGTTTTTTACCTTCTCCCAGCTCATGTACGCAATCGGATACAGCGTCAGCCCCGTGTCAAACGGGTATTTCACGAACGCCTTCTGCGTCGCCTTTGCACAGTGAATGGTGCCGTTTTCACGCCACAGCTTCACCAGCACCGTTACGTTTTGTGCCTCCTCATAGCGGGTAAGCTCATTTTCGTCCGCATCCGGTGCAATTGCATCAATTTCCGTCTGCGAAACACCGTTTGCCGCTGCCTCACGACGCACGTCGTCTATGTGACGGCGCTGTGCAATAATGATGTAGCTTTGCTTCTGCACCTCCGGCGTAGCGGTATTGGCAAACATCACGTTGGTGTTATCAATCAGATCCACCTGCGGCAAACCGCGTGCCGCCTGACCGGTTTTTGCCTGCTCGTCAAAATAGACATAAAAGCAGCAGTCTCCGTCCACACAGGCATTTTTCAATGCGTCGCGATTTTTGCTTTTCACCTTCGCGTGCTCCAGTGCGCGCTCCACTTCCTTTTCCAGCAGCCTTGCCGCCGTCCGTGAAGTTGCATCCTCCGAAAACGGACGAATACTTGCGCCGATATCATCGGACACAATGGAGGCAATAAACATATTGCAGACACGCTTCAGAATGTTGAACACCGGCTTATCCAGCTCCGGCGCATTCACGCCCTCCCACTGGTTGCCGACATAGAAATTCTGATTTTTCTTGACCGTTTCGTAAAGGTCAATGCTCTGCTTATAGCTCATTCCCTTTTTGTACTGCGCATAAATCTGCTCAGCTGTCTGCATCATCGTCCTCGCCTCCTGCATCCGCCGTGTAGTTTAACAGATTTTGCCACTGACGCGCTAGGCGCGCATCCTCCTCGGTTTCATCGTAGTGCACACATTCACCTTCGTTTGCACCCAATTCGATAACCGGTGTGCAAAGATACACACAAAGTGCGCCGATCACCACACCGATAAATCCGATACATGCATAAATCATTTACTTTCCTTTCCCGACCGCAGCTGACGGCCGCCTTGTTTTGTTCCAAGCCACGTGTTTTGGACAATGCTAATTATACTAAATTTTTTGGGTCTACTACTATCAACTAAAAAATTCCGAAAATCGGTTGCGTTTGTAAAAAAACTATTGTATAATGAATTTAACTGTGACATACGCCGGCTTGTCCTTTCGGGCAGTTTCGTCCGTATGTCAAGGGGATACGCCCTGTGAAAGGAAGTTGTAAGATGGGCCTTTTAATGAAAAAAACGCTTGCGCTTTCCGCAAAGCAGAATACGGCAGACAGCCTGTTCGGCAAAAAAGGTCTGCGCCACTATATCAGCTCCGGCACGCAAACGCTCGGCGGCTATTCTTTGAATGTGGAAAGCTATAAAACAAAATCACAAAGCGGCAGAAAGTACACCTCTACGGCGTATATAAATCTTGCCGAAATCTTAACACAGCTCTCGCAGCCGCGTTTGAGCGCTGCGAACCGCAACGCCCTGCTGGTGAATAAGCAGAAGGCATTTGTGGAAGTAATTCGCAGCCTGCACCGCGAGTGCGAAACCAAAATTGACTGGCAGGCAATCAAGGATTCTGCCCCGCCGTTTAACGAAGGTGAAAAGGGACCGGCAGAGCAAAAAGCCGAAGCGGCACGCCGCCACTATAAGCCATCGCTGACGGACAAGCTGTTCTCCCGAATTGAGCAACGCGAAAAGGAGTTGGATGCTGCCATTCGTCAGGCGGCAAAGGAGGATGCCATCGACCACCGCATCTGGGGCAACACCGTAACGCTTGCGGAAGGTGTGCTTGCACTCGATGAGGACTGTTGGCTGATGGTGCTTGAAAATATGCATTC
>JAZSGM010000173.1:0-3771 GCA_045532715.1 Clostridia bacterium | reverse complement strand
CCTGCGTTGCACGCACGGTCAGTGTTGTCTTACCTGCCTTCAGGAAGGTAATGTTGCCGTCTGCCGATACGGTGGCAATGCTTGTATCCTTCACGGCATAGGTAATCTTTGCATCAGCGCGAAGTTCAAACTCGTCGCGGTTTGCATCGATACCCTTCACCGAAAGCTTTGCGCTCGTGCCTGCCTTGCCGGAGATGCCCGACTTTGCAAAGTAGAGCGTCCAGAGGGATTTGTCCTCGTTCTGCTGTGCTTCGGATTCGTAGAAGCGTACCTCTGCCCAGGTGTTCCATGCATTGATGTTATTACCGTGGCCAAGCATACGCACATATCTTGCCTGCACATCGCCGAGCGGAATAATGCTCATAATACCCGTTGTTATCGGTGCGCCACCCTCGTGTACCTTTGTCCAGTTTTCGCCGTCCGCGGAAACCTCTACATCAAACAGATACGAACGTTGATGCTGTGATACGCCGGCAAATGCCATCGAGTGTACGTTCTTTGCCTCGCCGAAGTCCATCATAATCCAGCCCTCGCCCTGGGATGCCCAGCGGTTAGCAATTGCCTCGTTGATGACACCGTCGACGATACCGCGCTCCGGATACGTTGCCCAGCCGGTCGAGTCGGACAAATCCTTTACATAGATAAAGGTGTCGTAGTCCGGCAATGCGCTGCTCTTCACGCTTGTTACCAATACATCGTTAATCACGCCCGGGTCCTTGCTGCCGAGGATGCCCTCAAACGGGTTTTTCTCAAACTGGATTGTGTAGGTCTTACCGTCCACCGTTAAGGTTGCAGATTCGCCCACATTTGCTGCCTGTGTAGTCGAAACAACCTCGCCGCCGATGGTGGAAACGCCGATTTGCGGCACAGCTTCGCCGCTCTTTACGTTGAGTACGTAATTTTCGCGGTCAAGCTCAAAGAAGGTTAAATCGCTGCCGTTGACGCTCACGCGGACATTTAATTCCTTAATGAGTCTGTCCACCACATCTGCCGGGTACGGTGTTGCATCGTCAGCGATGATGATTAAGCCTCGATCGTCCCAGAACACGTGCTTGCCGAGCGCTTCCACGAGCGCACGAAGCGGAATGAGCGTTCTGGAATTATAGGTGTTCGCCGGCACATCGAGCGTTACAATCTGATCGTTTACATACATAATGTTCGAGCCGATTTGCAGCGAAATATTTTTGTCCTTATACTGCACGGTGACGGTCTGGGTTGTATCCTCCCAGCCGACCTTTGCGCCGAAGGATTCGGAAATAAATCTTACCGGCACAAGCGTTCTGCCGTTTTCCGTAAACGGAACAACATCGTAGTTTGCCGGGTCAACATAGGTCTTTTCGCCCTTCGCAATTGCATTCGGGGTGTTGAGCTTTAATACGGTTGCCGTACCTGCAGCGGAGACGGTAGTCATACCGTTGTCCTCTGCCTTCCAGTTATCCAGCGGCACAAATGTCCACGGTGCCGGGATACCCTCGCCCTTTTCAAGACCGACATATTCTACCGCAAGCGTTAATTCCTTCGCGCTCGGGATATGAATTGCAAGCTTGATGCCGTCCTGCGTGTTAATCACGCCGTCGATGAGCGACTTTCTTTCCATAACGGTGAATTTTGCTTCCGCCGGACCTTCGATGATGCGCACAAGCATCTCCTCGCCGTCGCGGTTTAAGATGGCGCTCTTACCATCTGCGGCGATTTTCACGCCCGCGCCGGTGTTTGCAAACCAGTAAAATTCAGATACTTTGTTTGCCTTAACCTCATCCTGAATGATTACACGACTGCGGTTATCCGTCATCATCATACCGCGTTTCGCCTCGGCAAAGTCTTTATTTGTCGGAGTCATATCCAGAATACCAAAGGCGGTATTGTCGCTCGTGCCGCTCTTAATCAGCTTTGCAACCGACTTCTGCTCCTGATCCGGCGCCGCCGACGGATTAATCACAAGCGTGTTGTGCGCTTCTGCGCGCTTATAGTAAATGGTTTCCTTGCTGCCCTTTAATGCGTAGTCCGTCGACAAATCCTCATCGACAAAGCGCTTTTTATGGAAGTCGATAACGTATGTACCGAGCGACCAGTGCATATGGTTTTCGGCGTTGTTACCGCCCTGCATTGCCGCATACAGCTCGCGGTCGCCCGCCCAGGACGAGCGCATTGCCATACCGTTGACATCCTCTTCGGATGCGTAGAACTTATCCAAGTCAAACGCGCCCGGGGCAACGGTTGCGTTGTCCTTATCGTAGGACGCAAGTGCAAAGATTGCGCTGTAGCCGCTTAAGTAACTGCCGCGGTCAAACTGCACCTTATTTTCAAACCAAGCGTACTGCGGCTTGTTGAAGCGGTCTGCCATCCAGTAGAACACCTCACTGCTTACACCGCCGCCGCTCGCATCGCCGTAGTCAAACTTGCCGACGGAGCTGTTGTAATAAATCGGATAATCGCAGGTTTCCGCAATACCCGGGTAGGTGTAGTACTTATACTTTTCCGGAATTTCAAAGCCATCCTTAAAGCCGTACTCTAACATATCCATTGCAAAGCAGAGGAAGGTTGTACCGTAGTCCCAGTACATTGTGCCCTCCGGATAGCCGCCCTCCGGCGCATACGGAGAAAGCGAGTAGGTAATAAACTCCGGTGCGCGCTCTAAAATGTACTCGGAAAGGTTCGGCTCTTCATCTGCAAAGGCAAACGCCGTTCCAATCATACAAGCATTACATACCGGGTTCCAGTTGATTGTGGAGGTGGTAAAGTTGGTGCTTGTTTTCTTACCCTCATAGTTATAAATCATATCCGGCAGTGCAAGCTTTTTCACAATTGCACGGATTTCATCGCGCTGTGCCGGGGTTAAATCGTCATAAAGCCAGTCGTATGCGCAGGCATAGCCGAACATAATCTCCGCCGTTACAAGCGAGGAAATAAAGCCCGACCAATCCGGCCATGTGCCGTACTCAAGCATTTCGGCATACGCTTTGTCGAGGTATCTTCTGTCTCCCGTAATCTTATAGACAAACGAAAGTGTCTGCAGTCTCCCCTCCGCCGCTCTCGCCGACTCCAAGATATTACCGCGCGAGTTTACGTTGTAGGTTGCTTTGGAATTGAGGTATCCGTCCGCCGCGGATTTTAAGTTGTTGTACCACATTTTCGCTTCGTGGCTGGAGGAGATTGTCTGTTTCATTTCCTCCCAGTCCTTAACGAAAATACGAGGATGCGCTCTTAAGTTGTTTACATAGCTTTTGTCCGAAAGTGGATTGGTCGGGACTACATTTTCCCAAACCACCTCATTCGGCGCCTTCAAAATACCATCATATTTATATT
The DNA here is from genome assembly GCA_045532715.1 of Clostridia bacterium. GTDB lineage: Bacteria > Bacillota > Clostridia > UBA1381 > UMGS1253 > RGIG2041. The sequence continues at coordinate 465 of JAZSGM010000173.1, read as the reverse complement.
CTTCCATTGTATACATAACCATATTGTCCACATAAACCACATCGTTTACATTTGAAATTGTTGAATTGAGGCGCATAGAAACAGAGTTTCTGTCCGATATTGGCTTCAGCGCAACCGCTTCGCCCTTTTTGCCGTTGACAGTTGCCGTACCCGTTTCCTTCTTTAAATCAATTTCAACCTTCACATGATTCCAACCGGCAACAATGCCCTCGCTGTTGGCGCGCAGGGTAACTATATCATTATTTGCTGCTGCGTCGGTAAACAGATTTACATACGCAGAACCACCGCCGCCAAAGTAAAAATCGCCTTCAAATACATAGGTGTCTACCTCTGCCGGCAGCGCAATCTCTACGCGCGGCCAGTGCTTTGCATTGTCCGATGCCCAGAAGCGGAGCATTCTGTTCGTCCCGACATCAACGATGTCAGCGTAGCCCGTACCGCCGGAGAAGAGATTTGCCTTCGTTG
>JAZSGM010000189.1:0-14274 GCA_045532715.1 Clostridia bacterium | reverse complement strand
TGTTGTATGCACCATAACCGAGCTTTACCATAGGAAAACGCGTTCCCCAAAGGAGCATTACCAAAAGTGCATAAATCATAGATTTATTCTTACTCATTGCACACCCTCAGAACCACTTTGCCTATGTTTTCTCCTCTTTCTAAAATATCCAAAGCCTCGTTTGCCTCTTCCAAAGGCAGAACCTTATATATGGATGGCTTCATTTCGCCCTGTTCAATTTTGGGCCATACTTTTTCTACAAGTTCAGCAAGAAGCAACGCTTTTTCTTCGCTTGTACGTTTTCTGAGCATGCTGCCAACAAGGTGAAGTCCTTTTGTAAGAAGCGGTCTTAGCATAATATTTGTCTCTGCGCCCGCAAGAGTGGAAATAACCACCCAATAGCCGCCTTCCGCCATATAAGGCAGGCTTTTGCCAAGCATCTCTCCGCTCAGGCAGTCCATGGACATTTTTACCGGCGTACCGTTTAATTCTTCTTGTTTTAAAACCTCTGAAACATCCTGCTTCGTGGAATTGATAACCACATCCGCACCGAGTGATGTAATTTTTTCTGCAATTTCATCAGACAAAACGGAAGTAATAACTCTTGCACCAAAAGCTTTTGCCATAGGAATTGCAACAGACGCAAGTCCGCTGGCGCCGGCAGGAATAAAAGCGGTATTCCCTTCTTTTAAGTGTCCTTCCCAAAACAAATTCAAATATGAAGTTGCATACGCCTCCGGCAGAGTAGCTGCTTGGTCAAAGCTTAAGTTTTTCGGCATTGGCATAACCATGCCTTCCGGAACACAAACATACTGTGCATAACCGCCGCCTCCTAAAAGTGCACACACGGAATCACCAATTTTAAATCTTCCTTTTTGTTTTGCAACCTCTCCCATAGCATCAACAGTGCCTGACACTTCAAGACCGGGCCACTCTGGCCAGCCTTTTGGGGACGGATATGTACCTTTCTTTTGCAACAGGTCAGCACGGTTTATACCAATCGCTTTAATCATTATTCGTATTTCATCATCTTTTACAGACGGCATTTCAACATCTGTCAATAACAATTTTCCATCTTTTACTAACATTGCTTTCATATCAATCAGTTCCTTTCATAGACAATGTTCTTCCGCCGTCGCAGACATAGGTCTGTCCTGTTATAAATCTTGCTTTATCCGAAACTAAAAACTCTACAAGATTTGCAATGTCCTCCGCAACGCATTTTTCTCCCAGAAGATTTGTTTCTAATGTCCTCTTTGTATCAGTATCTTCGCCCGGACGCTGTACTACTCCCGGAGCAACCGAGTTTACATTTATCTTATATGGACCAAGCTCTTTCGCAAGCGCTTTGGTAAGAGATATTACTCCGCCCTTTGATGCTGCATAATCACAGCAGGTTGCAAGTCCGTTAAGACCTACTGCAGATGAGAAGTTTATTATTTTTCCCCCTTCACCCTGTTTTATCATAACCCTCGCTGCAGCTCTTGATGCCCAAAATGCACCATACAAATTTATTTTCAGCACCTTGTCAATAACATAATCCTCCTGTTCAACAAGCGGTACATATTTTGCGTCCTTGCCTGCAATTCTCGCACTTCCACCTGCAATGTGTACCATAATGTCAAGCCTTCCGAAATCATTTACAATCTTATCAACTGTGTCATCGACACTTTGCGAGTCTGTTACATCAAAAACATAGCCTTTTGCAGTCCCACCGATTTCCGTAATTCTTTTAACTGTTTTTTCAACAGTTTCAGTATTTATATCACATACTGCGATTTTGATGCCCTGCTTTGCTAAAACCACAGCCGTTTCACTACCGATGTATCCGCCCGCGCCTGTAATAAATGCTACTTTATTCATTTTTCAAACGCCTCTCTTTCTTTGACATATCAGTTTTCTCCTACAACTCTGCATAGAGTTTTTTGAACCGCCAGTTCGTGCTCATAGGAATACGGATTTTCTTTTTCGCCTATAACGGATTTATAAAAATCCTTCATCATTTCATCATATCGTGAAAGGGTAGGAACATCTTTTATATCGACTTTTTCCTTCATATCCTGATAAGCATTTGAAGCAATATCCGTTGTAGATTTTGTCATTTCCACATTAAGCTCAATCGGTTTTATCTCAACAGTACCTTTACTTCCCATAACAGCAAATCTTCTCATTCCCCAACCATTTACTTCTACGGAAAGATTGGTGATTCTTGCAATTGCTTTGTCATACTCCAAAACAGCAAAGTTGTTATCATCCGAATAAACACCTTCAAATCCGGTTTGCTTGATAAAAGGATAAACTTTTTCCGGTTTGCCTAAAATGCTTACAACCAAATCAATAAGGTGCGAGCCGAAAATATACATAGAACCGCCCTTAAATTTTTTCAGCCATTCTCGGTATTCCTTGGAATGATATGTACTCATTTCTGCGTCTATCTGATAAATTTCACCAAGTTCTCCCGAATTTATCATATCCATAAGCTTTTGAATTGCAAAATTATAACGGTACATATATCCCATTTGAACAGTAAGGTTTTTTTCTTTAGCAATATTTAAAAGCTCTTCAAATTCAGCCAATGTTCCGCTTGCAGGCTTATCAATATGAACGTGTTTTCCTGCTTCAACACACATCTTGGCAACTTTTGTTAAATTCCAGACATCACATTCAACCAAAATAGCATCTGACTTTTCAATGATTTCTTCAACACTAAATCTCGGTAAATCCTTATAGCAAGGAAGATTGCCACGCTTTTCAACCCATTTTTCGTTTTCCTCCGCATAGCCTATAACCTCAAAAAGCTCAGGAAACTTTTGTACTGCAAGCATTTTGCCTTCGCCGTGATTATGTCCTATTCCTATTTGTCCGACTTTTATTTTTTTCATCACAATTCTCTCCAGTCAAACACCGTCCCTATCGGGAAGTTTTTGTCGTCGCAAAGCTCGTTGTAAATCTGCGGTGCATTCATGGGCGATTCAACTCGGGATATAATCGGCTCTACCTGAATTCGCTTTGTTGCGATCATATCCAGAATTGCGTTGCAGTCATCGTGATGCGTCCAGTGGTGCGGATAGGATTCGTGCTTTGGTCGCACAAAATTGTGTGCACCAATCAGCTTTACACCGGGGCAATGCACCTGCTGATAATAGTCAACTGCACTGTCCGAAACTCTCGTGCAACCAAGGAGCGATATTCTGCCCATCCATGAGGCACATTCGAGTGCCTGATTCATTGCCTGCGCTACACCTGTAACCTCAACGCATCCATTTACACCTTTCCCCTTTGTAACTTCTTTTACTTTTTCCACAAAATCTTTGTCTGACGGATCAAAAGCATAGTCGGCGCCAAGCTTTAATGCAAGCGCGCGTCTTGCAGGATTCAGGTCTGCCGCAATTACAGGATTTGCTCCTGATAATCTTAAAAACTGCGTTGCAAAAATTCCAAGTAGCCCTTGTCCCATTACCATAGCAGACTCGCCAAGCTCAATTTCAAGCTTTCTTACGCCGCCAAGTCCCATTGATGCGATAATAACAAATGCCGCTTCAAGAGACGAAACGCTGTCATTTTCGACCTTTGTAATTTCATCTTCGGTGCAGATATTATACTTTGAATGGCAACCGTGATAAACCAAAACTCTGTCACCAACCGCCACTTTTTTAACATTGCGGCCGACTTCTTCTGCATATCCCACACCGCAATAGCCTAATGACATCGGGAATTTTTGTACGGTGTTTTTCATACCCAGAATACAGGCTCTCTCCGTGCCGCCGCTTACAACCGTATACTCCATTTTCGCAAGCACTTCGTTTTCTTTTACCTTGCCAACCTCATTTTCTAAAAGCTCCGCCTTATGAATATCTGTAAAAAAAATTTGTTTATTTAACATATCGCACCTCACATAATCTTTTTCATATTGTCAACAATTGCTCTTACCGTTTTTAAATCAAGCTGCTCCATCGTACTGCTTTGGGAAAATCTGTCCACGCTAAATGCGATTTGTCCACCTAATATGGGATTGATTATTCTTGACAAGCTACCCTCTTTGCCGTTTGCATGATAGCTTACTGGAGTTTTTACTTCCTTTTTCAGAGCAACCATTGTTTTGAAGCTTTCAACAAGCTCATCTTCGTTCGTTGCTTTGGTCACAATTTTGATGATATCGGGCTTTCGCTTTTCCAAAAACAAGGCAAGGTCAACAACCTGCGCACTCGTCATCGGCATATCCGGATGACAGGAAAGGAGCACCTCTGCGCCCAGTGTATGAATCTTTTCGATGAGCGCACATTGCTTTGAAATTATTGCTTCATCTGTAACAATTTCTTTGGGATTTCCTTTTGTAAAAGAATATTTATCCTCGCCGCAAAAACCGTCTTTGGACGGCGCGTGAAAGGTGTACCCCTGCATATCAATACCTGCCGCACCGGCTTCGACTGCGCGCAAAAGGCTGTCTACCCGTTCCTCTTCCGAAAACGCAGCCGCCGACCAATCATATCTTTTATTGTAATTCAGCGCCAGAATTGGTAGCTTTGATGCACTTATGATGGTTTCAAGCGTATCCGTATCGCTGTTTTCAAGACAAGATAAGTGCAAATCTATCATATCCGCGCCGTCATACATACAATTTTGAATTTCAGCAATCGCAGCTTTTGCAGTTACTTCTCGAATAACTCCAGCAACAGCCGGTGCCTGTAATTTTGATAATATTTTCATAAAATCACCTCCGATTTCTATTATATAAAAAACAAAATAAAACAAAATAGCAAATACGATATTTTTATCATATTTGCTACAAAATGATTGACAATTATTTTTGTTTTACTTATAATTTACAGAAAAGAGGTGGCATATATGGATATAGATATCTTATCAAATTTGATTATTAGCAAGGTTTATTCTGCATCCACGATGTATTCGGAGCGCAGCGCAAAGGCACAGCGAAAAAACCGCCAAAACTGGGCAATTGTTATTAAATACGAGGGCGAGACTGTATATACTTCCAAAGAGAAAGACTATATTTCCGACAAAAACAATCTCTTTATTTTGCCAAAAGGTTGCTCATACGACTGGCATTGTACTAAAGCCGGTCATTTTTCAATTATTGAATTCGAAAGCGATTCCATATGTACTGACATTTTCAGTTTCACCGTAAACAGCAGCGAAAAAATCTTAAAGCTTTTTAAAGAATTGGAACATAAAAGAATGCTCAGAAAACCAATGTATGAAGTCGAAAGCATCCGCGACACCTATTCGATTTTGCTTGCGCTGACGCAAATGGCACCAAAAAAATATTTGCCTACCGAAAAAACAAGTAAAATCAGCCCTGCATTAGAGTATATTGCGAATCACTATAACAAAGATATCAAAAATGATGCTTTGGCAAAGCTCTGTAATCTGTCCACAGTTTATTTTCGAAAACTGTTTACCGAAATTATGGGGACTTCACCCATTGCATATGTACATGTACTGCGCATCAAAAAAGCGAAGGAAATGCTCAAAAGTGACCACGGCAGCATTACCGGCATAGCAGAAGCCTTAGGTTACTTAAATATTTATGACTTTTCAAGAGCATTTAAAAAACATACGGGAATTCCGCCCACGAAATATGAAAAGCAGTGGCATAAAGGATAAACTATGCCACTGCTTTTTTGTCTGTCTCGTAATTCCTACTACCACCAAAAAGGTGATGTATTGCGCCAAAACAGCCCTTTTTAAATCACATCAAATACTCTTACATAATCCACAAGGAACGTATCGCCGATGGCATCATATGCCTCTTTGGTCGGCAGATGGTCTTCGTCGCGGTAGCCGTTGGCTTCGGTGGAAATTAAGATAAATTCCGGGCGCTTGGAAACAAAGCCGTCGATATGACCGTCCTCTTTACCGTCTACATAGAAGGTGTAGCCATTTTCATCCCAGAGCACGCCGAAACGATGGTATTCGTTTTCATCGAGCGTTAAACCGTCACCTGCGGAAAGGTGCTTCATATCAAGCCCATAGCCGCCGGTAAACACGTTGTGGTGTACAATCTTGCCCGGATGGAAGGATTCCATAACGTCAATTTCCACACCGGTCTCGGCAGGGTCTAAGGATGCACCGATTGTCGGGGACTGAATCCAGAACGCCGACCACCAGCCCGGCTTTAACTGCATACGGCAACGGCACTCATAGTAGCCGTAGGTGTGCGTAAATTTGTTCTCCTTTAATTTGCCGATCGGCCACTGCAAATATGCAGTCTCAAAGGTCGTTTTCTGCACCGGCTCGTCCATAAAATTGTAGCCGGTTTGCAGCTGCGAGCAGACCGGTCTGCCGTCATCCTCTGCAGCTATAAGCGTAAACACGCAGTTGCCGTTTCCGTCCAAGTGTACTCCCTTGTCCGTCCAGGACTCGTGATATTTGCCCATCATCGACATACGGTAGTCCCATTTGCTTGCGTCCAGCTCGGTGCCGTCAAACTCATCCGACCAGACAAGCTTAAAATTCTTACCCTCCGGCAGCCAGCTTTCTTCATGATTTTCAACAGTATACTTTTGCATAATTTTCACCTCTTGTATTTTTACCGTATTTGGTATATTATTATTGTAGCACGGCAAAACGCGTATTTCTTTAAATTTATTATTGAATTACGCTTGTTTTTTAGAAAAATTACTGATTTTGAGGTGGGAATATGAAGTTTATATCCTGGAATGTCAATGGGCTTCGCGCCTGCATGGGCAAGGATTTTGAAGGCTATTTTCAATCGGTCGATGCCGATATTTTCTGTGTGCAGGAAACAAAACTGCAGGAAGGGCAGATTGACTTTGCCCCCGAAGGCTACTACGGTTACTGGAATTATGCCGAAAAGAAGGGCTACTCCGGTACGGCGCTGTTTACCAAGCAAGAGCCCCTCTCCGTTACCTACGGCATCGGCATTGACGAACACGATAAGGAAGGCAGAGTCATCACGGCAGAGTTTGCGGATTATTACTTTATCACCTGCTATACGCCAAACTCGCAAAATGAGCTAAAGCGCCTCGATTACCGCATGCAGTGGGAAACGGATTTTCTTGCTTACCTTAAAAAGTTAGAGGAAACCAAGCCGGTCATTCTCTGTGGCGATTTAAACGTAGCGCACAAGGAAATTGACTTAAAGAACCCGAAAACCAACCGCAAAAACGCCGGCTTTACGGATGCGGAAAGAGAAAAGATGAGCACGCTTTTAGAAAGCGGCTTTACGGACACCTTCCGCCACTTCTACCCCGACCGCACGGACATTTATTCCTGGTGGTCATACCGCTTTTCCGCGCGCGAGAAAAACGCAGGGTGGCGCATTGACTACTTTATTGTGTCCGACGTATTAAAAGACCGCCTCACCGGCGCGGACATTCACACCGACATTTTCGGCTCCGACCATTGTCCGGTGGAATTAACAATGGAATAACATAAAGACCGCTGAAGAGCCCCTCAGCGGTCTTTTGATTTTATGCAGTTAGCCTTATATAACTTTAAGAGTGGTAGAGTTTGTTCGTATCCGGAGAATTCAATCTTCTATTGCGTAAGGTAAAATGCTTCGGGACGGACAAACTGAGCCCAAGCTTTGCTTGGGGTAACCCGAAGGCGTACACAAGTACGTCGAGTGGTGAAGTTTGTTCGTATCCGGAGAATTTTAACTACGCAAGCGGTTCAAAGTCTGCCGCGCCATGCTTACAGAGCGGACAAACAAAATCTTCCGGCAGCGGATCGCCTTCGTAGACATAGCCGCAAATTTTGCATACCCAACCCTTTTTCTTTGTCGGCTGCACCTTCGGCTTGATGTTTGCAAAGTAGTAGGCGTAGGTTACGGACGGCACATCGGAAAGCACCTCACCTGCCGTCACCTCGGCGATAAACTGAATATGTGTACCTAAATCAATCTTTTTTACCACCTTTGCAGACAAATATGCATTGGTCATTTCCGTTAAATACAAAAGACCGTTTTTACTGCGCTTTACCGCATCAAAGCCTGCGAATTTATCTGTTTTTCTGCCGGATTGGAAGCCGAAGCGTTCAAACACGGAAAACTTTGCGTCCTCCGATAAAATGCTGACATTGAACTCTCGTGTTTCATCAATCAGCATCGTTGTGTAATTGGCTTTATTCACCGTAACGGAAATTTGCATCGGGGTATCCGTTACCTGCATAACGGTATTGATAATACAGCCGTTGTCTTTGCCGTCTGCCTTTGCAGTTAGCACGAACAAACCATAGGATAATTTAAACATTGCATTTACATCAAACATTGCTTTGCCTCCGTCCTTCTTTTTTTGCGCGCCAGGCTTCTTTGCTCACCAGCCAGCCACTCATCGCGCTCCTCATCGGTTTCAAATATGAGCTTCGGCACATGCGTCGGCTTCTCATTTTCATCAAGCGCAACCATCACCACATATGCCTGATTAATCAGTCTTCGACTGCCATCTAATGATTCGACATAGGTTTTTACGCAAACCTCCATCGAGGTATTTCCCGTATAGGTCACATAACCAACCAACACCAAGGTATCGTTTGCATATGCCGCATCGGTAAACTCCAGAGAGTCTACTGCCGCCGTTGTTACATTACAGCCGGAATGTCTGCGCGCGACAACCGCCGCAACCACGTCAATCCATTCCATCAGCTTGCCACCGAACAATCGCTTATATCCGTTCAAGGTCGCCTGCGACAGAATTTGCACCTGCTCTGTTTTAGAATCCCTTACCCGCTTCATAGCTTCACCTCTTACCTATTATGTCATACTTTACCTGTAGTATACCACTTTGTCGCCCGTTTGGCAACTGTTACTTAGCGCAGACAACGTTGTAAGTATAGCTTGCACCCTTGGGTAAATACACGGCCTCTCCGGCGTTGATATTGACCCTTTCTTTGTCCATTTCGTAGAGATACCGCCCTTCAATTACATATAAAAACGGAGAAATCCCATATACGGCAAGCGTTTGCGTTTACGGCGCACTTAAAAATCCTGTGCTTTTGGACATGTATACCGGCGATGTATATGCCGTGGATGCACCCGCGCCCGACAGTCCTTTTGGTCCGGGCATTGTGGCGTACAGCAACCTGCCTTTGAAGGATTATCCGCTGGTGCTGACAGAACAGAACGCCATAAAACTTGCATAACAAAAAACAAGGCAACTGATTTGTAATCAGTTGCCTTGTTTTTTAGTTCTAAAGCTTGAATTGCATCACAAAGTCTTGTATAATAGGAATACGAAATACAGGAGGCGATATGATGCATATTAAAATTTTAGGCTCGGCAGCCGCAGAAGGCTTCCCCGCTATGTTTTGCGAATGCGATACCTGCAAAAGAGCACGTGCTGAAGGCGGGCACAGTATCCGCGCACGCAGTCAGGCAGTGATTGACAATACAATTTTAATTGACTTTGGTCCGGACACAATGCTGCAAACCTTAAAAGGTGCGCTGGACTTAACCAAAGTCAAGCACATTCTCATCACACATGCACACCGCGACCATTTAGATGTGGATGATATGGAAAATCGCACAGACAGCTTTTGCACCATCCCGGACAAAAAACCGCTGGATGTATATGCCGGAACGTGCAGCATTGAAATGATGCGTGAACGCTCGGTAAAGTTTCAGGAAGCCTATACGCTCCATGAAATCAAACCTTTTGAGACGTTTGCGGTAGGAGATTATACTGTAACATCACTCAAAGCAGCTCACGCCCCGACAACCGACCCTGTCCTCTATCTGATTTCCAAGGACGGCAAAACCTTCTTTTATGCGACGGATACCGGGTGTTTTCCGGAGGAGACACTGGCGTATTTAAAGGAGAATGTTTCACACATTGACGCAATCACGCTCGACTGCACAGCAATGCTGAACCCCGGTTGGAAAAATGCACACTTGGGATTAGCAACTTGTGTGGAAACAATTGAGACTTTAAAAACGTTCGGGATCATAGATGAGAAAACGCAAATTTATATGCACCACTTCACGCACAACGGCGGTGCAACACACAGCGAATTTGTGCCGATTGCCGGCGAGCACGGCTTCGGCGTAACGTATGACGGTATGGAAATTGAGATTTAAAACACAAATAAAAAAATACTGAACGAAAAAGCGTCGGGTTGCTAAGGACGTTAAAAAATAAGCGGTGTAACTATTGCGGTTGCACCGCTTAGTCCATTTTTACGCACTTTTTTCATTTCGTATTTCATCCATTAAAGCAAGTATTTCTTTTTCATCAGGTATGCTGATTAGTCCTACTGCCGTAAAGTAGATGTCTATTTTAACTCTGCGATGTTTGAATTTTTCATCGGGGTTATGGACATCTATTCTTTTTATCAGGGTGTTTACGATAGTCGGTGTAAGCTCTTTTAAATCAGTGCATTGCCATATCGTTTGCAGAAAAACTTTCAAATCAACATTCTCTTGTTCGGCATTTTCAATATCCTGCTCTGCCTTTGAAATGGCTTCACAAAGTTCCTTTTGCTCAAGCTCATAAGTCGAAGATAACCTTTCAAATCGCTCATCAGATATTTTTCCAAGCGCATTATCCTCATAAAGTTTTGTAAGCACACGATCAATTTCTGCAATACGATTTTTAGCTAATTCAAGATTTTGCTTTGCAATTTTCAAATTGTGTTGTTTGCTCAATTTATGCTGCTTTGCAAATAAGTATAAGAACACCGGCTCAAACTGACTTATGTATTCAGCTACATTCCTTATTGCAGTCAAAACCAATTCTTCAAGCACAACATTTCGGATAAAATGTATTGTGCATTTTCCTCTGTTATCCTTATACTGTGAACATCTGAAAAATTCAGCATCTTTATCAATACTTTTTGAAGCACAAAAATAAAGTTTTGAACCACAATCCGCACAATATGCAAGTCCTGAAAATAAACTCGTTCTTCCCGTCACGGTATTTCTCCTTCTGTGTTTCTTTAATTCCTGAACTCTGTTCCATGTGTCTTCATCTATAATAGCTTCCTGCGTATTCGGGATAATCTGCCAATCGTTTTCATAATTATAAATTGTCTTATGTACTTTATAACTTAGTACCGATGTCTTGAAATTAACTGTGCATCCCGTGTATTGTATGTTTTCCAAAATATGATTCACGCTATTTTCAGACCATTGGTAAATCCCTTTTTGCAATTTGTTTGATGTTGGTCTGCCAACGGATAGGTAATATGCGGTAGGTGTCATAATCTTTTCTTGTTCAAGCCTTCTCGCAATTTTGGTTGGTCCAAGACCTTCAAGACATAATTTGAAGATATATCGAACATTGTCTGCAACAGCATCATCAATTATCCATTGCTTTGAATCATCTGATGATTTCATATATCCATAAGGAACTGCTGATGAAACCCTTTCACCCTTATCAGATTTAGACCTCCATACGGCACGGATTTTCTTGCTTGTCTGTGCAGCATACCATTCATTAAAAATGTTATGAAATGGCATCATTTCTGTGCCACCGCTTTGAGAGGTATCTACATTTTCCTGAATAGCAATAAACCTTATACCAAGTGTAGGATATGTTATTTCAAGATATTTACCAACTTCAAGATAGTTTCTGCCGAAACGGGATAAGTCTTTTACAACGATTGTTGCAACCTGACCTACTTCAGCAAGTGCTTGCATTTCCTTGAATCCACTTCTTTCAAATGTGGTTCCTGATATTCCATCATCAACGAAGAAACGGGGATTCGGTAATTTGTGTTGCCTTGCATACTGCATCAGGATTTCTTTTTGGTTTGATATACTGTTGCTTTCGCCGTCTATGCCGTCATCTTGTGAGAGTCTGCAATAGAGGGCGGTAATTTTTTCTATGCTTTCGGTTTGTTTTTTCATTTTATTTCGATTCTCCTTCCTAAACTAAACCGAGCATTGCATAAGGTGTACCCATTATACAATGCCCGACAAAGTTCTACAATTTTATGAAAGTATGAGTTTTTTAAACTGTTCCAATAATGTTTGTTTTCCCAACACATCAAAGCTCGTTGACACTTCGTATTCCGTATTGCCGATTTTAGTTGTAAAATTAAGCTCGTCAAGCGGATATTTCACTTCGTGGCGTTGTCTTTTGTCTGTATCAAGATAGTATTTGAGATTTTCAAAGCTTTCATCTTCATCAAGCTTTATTCTGTCAACTACTATAACGGGAATAGGTTGTATTGTAATTTTCTTTACCATATAAATTTACCTTACCTTTCTTTCTGCTGTTGCTTCTTACGGTACTGCGCTTCACACATCTTGATGATGGCATCTTCAATCTGTGCTGTAGAAAAATTACGAGGAAAGTATTTTCGCAATTTCTCCGTTGGAATCTTTATTCGTTCCTTTTGGTTCGCTTTTTCCTCAGACATGATTTCAAGGATTTTATCATCATCAAGCTCTCCTGCCTGACTTAACTTTTTCATTCGTACAGCCTGAGATAATGAAGGAGTGCAATCCTCACTCTCAATGGCTTGTATCAGGTCTTGTTGTTCAATGCCATTGAGATATGAAAGTTCAACTGCCGGAGTGAAAGCAATTTGCCCTTCATCGACATATTCCAATAGTTTCGGATGCAGATATGTTAGCCGTATGTAGCGTTGTACGGTTTTATAGCTTTCGCCGTATGGCTCACCGATTTCAGCCGAGGTTCTGTTGTCGTCCGACTTCGGGACAAGTTGTCCCGAAGTTAAATCTGTCCTGTGTCCTTGTCTGCTCATAGCTTCCATCTTTAATTTGTACGCAAAGGCTTTTTCGCTTGGTGAAATGTTATCTCTGTGCAGGTTACTGTCAACAAGTGCTATTGCGGCATTATCTCTATCCATTTCAACAACAAGAGCAGGAACTTCCGTAAGTCCTGCCCGTTTGCTTGCAAACAATCTGCGGTGTCCTGAGATTATTTCGTATTCACCATTTTCAAGTGGTCTGACGATGATAGGAGATAAAATCCCGTGTTCCTTTATGCTCTCAATCAGCATTTCCATTTCATCATCGTGCTTTACCTTGTAAGGATGGTTCTGAAATTCCTTTAATTTTGTTACATCAAGTTTTTGCATATTTTTCATCGTGATTTCTCCTTATTTCTGTTTTCAATTTTTCTTTCCATTTCCCGTTCAATATCAAGTAAGTGTTGCACTTTCGGTACAGTTTCCAAAGTAGCTCTTGCGATTTTGAGCTTATCCCGTATAGGTTTTATTTGTGCAGATATACCCCTGATTTCGGACAAATACATATCTTTATCCTCAACGGTTTTAACTCGTCTGCGTTTGTTATCCGTCTTTGAACGCTCTTCCTCAAGCTTGGATATCTGCTTTGATAAATTACCTATAAATGCTTCAAGCTCCGGCACGGTGTTGATATACTCATCGTGCAAGAGCCTAAATTGCTTTTGATATTGTTCGAGTTTTCTTAATTCCTGCCGTAGCTCCGCAGATAACGGCGGCGTGTAGTTTGGTTTTGGTGTTCTTGGCTTTAAGAGTTCCATGAACAAATAAAACAGAGCTTCAAGCGTATCCATATATTTTACACGCCGTAGTTGATACTCAAGCTCCTTAAGCGGTGTTTGGCGATACTTGGCTCTTGTTTTCTTATATGGTTCGCTGAACTGATTAAAATAAGCACGATTGCCCGTTTGAGCAATTCTTTCTAAAATTCTGTCTTTTTTATACTCATTTCCTAATCTGTCAAAACGGATTGCTTTTTCCCAAGTAGGAGCTTTAACAGATGGATGGTCTGTTGCCTCAGACTTTGAAAAGACATATCCTTTATGCTTCATAAGAGCGACAAACTCCACATAGCTTGCAGAATTATTTATTGCATCGTCAACATCCTCACGGATAATATCTCTACGAGTTTTACCACCGTGCTTATGTACCCAATATGCATTTCTGTCACCATTGTAAAAGTCAGCATTTTCAATAACCGACTTTCCGTATTCCTTACATACCGCATCGGATATTTCTCTTAACCGCCTATGATCTGAAATATGGTTTTCAAATTTAAGTCCCGTTTTAAATGAAACGGAATTTATGACAAAATGGTTATGAAGATTATCGGTGTTTAAATGCGTAGTAACAACAATCTCATAATCTTTACCCCACATACGCCGTGCAGTTTCAAGTCCTATCTCAAAAGCTTCTTTAGGTGTAACTTCCCCTGACCTGAAACTCTGATAACCGTGATATGCTACATTACCGCCCGTTTTTCCGTATCGCCGTTTTGTTGCCATCATTTGTTCATAGGCTCTTACGGGTGGGCAGTTGATTGCTCCGACAAATAATTGCATATCTGTTTTATCATCATTTGATACATATTTAAGCGCCGCT
>JAZSGM010000196.1:0-2296 GCA_045532715.1 Clostridia bacterium | reverse complement strand
GTAGACTACACCTGCGAAAGCCGCTCTGCATGGAGTCTTTCTAACCATATGAGCTATACGGCAGCACTTGCGCTTTTGTATGACCGTACAAAAGAGGAAAAGTATGCAAAGCTTTCTAATCTCGCGCTTGCGCATTGGGCTGCAAATGATTATCGGAACTCCAATTGGTGGCACAATGATATCGGTACGCCACGGCTTTTGATGCATACCGCATTGTTTTTAGGCGACAAACTTGAAAAAACGAATCTTGCCTATGTTTTGTCGCGCCTGCCGGATACGGTGGAGGCAAGGTGGACCGGCGCAAATAAAAGCTGGCTGGCTGAAAATGTGATATGTAAAGGACTTTTGCTTGAAAACGAAGCTATGGTGCGTGAAGGCAGTGACATTATTAAGTCTACGATATTTGTATCCGAGCGCGGTATTGAGGGCATACAGAAGGATTATAGTTTTACACAGCATGGAAATCAGTTGTATAATCATGGCTATGGCTTAAGTTTTATAAAAAATGTTATGACATGGGGATACATACTTTTTGGTTCGGCATTTGCATTTTCTGACGAAGATATCGGTGTTGTAACCGATCTTTGCTTAAATGGAACTTACAGAATGTGCAGAAAGGGCGCAATGGATTTTCACCCGCGTTCGCGAGAAATTGTACGTGGCGTAATCGGGCAACCGGGATATATGGACATGCATATATCCGGGCTTGAAATTCTTTTGGAGCTCAATGTGGATACGGAAAAGATTAAAAAGCTCACACAGGTATACAACCATATCAAAACGGGCGAAAGGATGCCACTATTGGAAGGCAACAATATGTATTGGTGCGTGAATTATATGACGCACGTAAAGGAGAAGTATTATGCATCCGTGCGCTGGGCATCAAAAAATGTGCTCGGTGGTGATATGGAATATGGAGTGCCGGTTAACTCTGAAAACCTTCTTGCGGGCTTTGCGGCATACGGAGGCACCTGCTATATGGTATCCGGCAGAGAATATGAAAACATTATGCCGGTCTGGGACTGGGGGATGTTGCCGGGTACAACTACGCCACATATGGATATGCCGATTGAAATCGGCGGCTTCCATGAATCGACCTTTGTCGGCGGTGTAAGTGACGGTGTAAACGGTGTAATTGCAGCTGATATGCACAAAAACTATGACGCGGGTGAGCAGGCGAGCTTTGGTGGGAAATGTGCAAGTTTTATGTTTGATGATGTAATTGTGCATCTCGGTAACGGTTTGGATACCACTTCACAGCATGACTTCAATACCTGTTATAACCAGTGTTTATTAAACGGTGAGGTTTTGGTGAATTGCAAACCTGTAAAGGAGAGTAGCTTTACAGACAAAGTTGTGGATTCTGTCTATCACGACAGTATAGCATATTATAATTTGGATGGTGCGCCGCTTTGCATGGAAGCAGGAAAAAAATCCGGTGATTGGTACAGAATTTATGCAGCGTCGAACGTGCCACAGGACAAGGTAACGAAGGATGTATTCCTTTTGTACAAGCCACAGGAGAAGCAAAACGGCAGTTATGCTTATGCAGTTATTCCGGGTATGGATGCTAAGGTATATAAAGTGTACGACATAAATGCACATATAAAGGTTTTATCTAATAACGATGTGCAGGCTGTGGTAGATACAGACAACAAAATCCTCGGTGCCGTTTTCTATGTGCCCGGGAAATGCAACTGTATGGGTATGGAAATTTCCGTAGATGCACCGTGTATGATGCTCTGTGATTTTAAATCGAAAGCTATATCCGTTAGCGCGCCTGAGCCAAATGAAGCAACAATTTCGGTAAAAGTTAACAAAGAGAACATACAAATCACTGTGCCGACGGATGTGAAGGAAATCGGTAAAAAGGTTACATATACTTTCTAAACAACATAAACAAGCATTTGTTCTTAAAACTACATTTTCGCATATATATTTTTTGTACGGAGGTGCAGATATGAAAAAAACGGTGCTTGTTTTTTTGCTTTCTATACTTTTGTTTTATTCATACGAGTCCAATATTAGCGCAATATCCGCAGCGAGCTATTGCGTTATTGAAGCTGAGAGCGGAAAGGTTCTATATGCTAAGAATGAAAAAGCAAGGCGCGGCATGGCAAGCACTACGAAGATTATGACTGCCATTGTTGCGCTGGAATCGGGTAAAACGCAGGAAATTGCCACGGTGAGTCATAATGCCGCGCGTGTCGAGGGCTCGTCTTTGTATTTAAAACCCGGGGAAAAAATGCGTGTGTACGATTTGCTGTTTGGTCTGATGCTCAATTCTGGCAATGAT
>JAZSGM010000290.1:0-9198 GCA_045532715.1 Clostridia bacterium | reverse complement strand
ACGCTCCTTTTATAAGCCTAATAAATATTGCATATAATAATAGTTTGCTTTTGCAAAATCGCCAAAAGGATTAGATTCGGGATTAGAATGGATGCCTTTCTCTCCACCACGTTCTCCGATGTTATACAGTGTTGCTAAAATTGCCGCGCTTTTGTCTATTTGCGAATAAATGGATTTACAATTTTTTGCACTGTTCGGCCATACAGTAATATGTAATTTCAAGTTATCCGTTACATTGTCTTTTTCTCAATTTTACCTTTGTGCAAGATAAGAATCCAAGTCCTTTAAATAGTTTTGCGGTATGGTGTCTTTTTCTATGACAAAGGTCTGAAAAAAATCATATTCCGGAAAGTCTTCCACATTTGTATCATAACTCGCTTCAAAACAATAGGAATCGTTGTCACCTTGCAAGCGTTTTTCCTTCGTTTCATTTTCATCAAAGTATAATGGTCCTACCCATTGTTCAGTATTTTCGTCATACTTATAGACATAGGGTGCCGGCTCATCTGCCAAAAAAAACAAGTCATAACTTTGATTGCCCCACATAATTTCTTTCATGTCCCATTGCCTATAAAAAGTGAGAAAGGTTTGTTTGTAAGCACTACTACCCGGCGGCGCTTGCATATCATACAAATTTATGGTACATACCACCTCTTTGGGTGAGGATAGCTGCAGATAGCCGTATTTTCCGTCGTAGCTTTCCGCAAGCTCCTCTTTGGGAAAAAGGGCATCAAAATACATTTTTGGAAAGAAATAATTAAGGAATACACTTATGCCGACAAGCAGCACAACAACCACAGCTATGACAATGAAAATGCATTTTTTAGTTTTATTGCTCATATATAATTTCCTCCTTGGTTGAATATATAAAAGTTGCAGTTCCATAAATTCTTAAAATATAATCCTTTCCATATACGCCTTCGCCATCCATAGATAGCGCGACAGATTCTTTGACATTAAAGCTTGTATTACCTTAAACACACACAGGGACAGTTCTGTTGTGCGTTTTGAAAATTTATCAAAGCGTCTCTATTCTTATGCACAATTCCCCGCAAACCGTTGGGATAAGTGGGTTTTCTGTTGTTTTGCATCGAAAAATGTGGTACCTCCCATTATCAATGGAATGAATCGTTGTTAAAAAAGATATGCCCCCTCTTGTTCCAAAACCCAAAGCACTGTTTGAGTCCCATCTTGTTCGATATAAATCGCTTCTCGGATTAAATCCCCAGAAAAACGATTCTCCAGTCTTGCGCCATTCTCAAGTTCATATGTAATAAAACATGTCGGGTACATATTATGTGAATACGAAAACTCCGGACCGAAGTAACCGATAATGTCATATATATCCAAACCGGGTTCCCACACCGAAATTTCTCTGGGACGTTTTAGGGGTTGAAATGTATAGGATTCGTCAATTTCCCAATCTGAAAATTCATTATCCGCAGTAATATCGGCCGTCGCCATCATTACAACTTTCTCATTCCGAAGCCAGAATAATTTTGCCTCTGTTTCAAACTCATTGGTTATATAACCAAAAACGTCATACCCAAGACCTTTTTTGAAATCCGGCTCTCCGGCCTTTTCAATCACTTGTTTTTTCGTGTCGCCAAGCTGTATCGCATACACATCTGCCGTTGCTTCCTGCGGAGCACACGCCGGCAATCCTATGATAGTCAGACATAAAACTAAGCAGTAACAAACTATGTGCTTCATTATAAAATACCTTCCTTTTTATTTCGGACCAATAATGAAATATCCGCAGAATACATCGTAGCAAACACTACCATAATCACCATCGGCAGTTTGGGGATTCGTTATTTTATTTCCGGATGCATCATATTGTGTAGCCGGACCATCACCAGGCTTATGTGACCATGTTCCATCAGCATCTTGTCTGTAAAAATGATATTGAGGTCCTAATTCTTTTGAGATTTCGTTTGAGATTGAAATTGCAATTTTCCATTTTCCACTGGGTACAGGCGCTTCCAGTGTTGCCTTTTCGATCGTCCACCCTAACATTTGAAGATCCAGAAAACATACGGGGACGGTTCTCTTGTGCGAAAGGAAGCCCTGAGAAAACATACGGGGACGGTTCTCTTGTGCGAAAGGAAGCCCTGTGTTTTGCTTTTGTTCGCATCGGCGTAAAGATAATCGATTGCTAAGTTCGCAATTTCATCGTCATCAAAAACATTTCTCTTTTTCTCATTATACCCCCTTTTGGAATTTTTGTCCAGTTTTAAAATTGCATCTACTACTATCAACTTTTGGTCTTTGACAAGAGGGATATATTGTATGGACTTAAATAATATAAGTAAACTTATTCGGTGTTGTGCCGGTGACCTTGCGGAAGGTGTCATAAAAACCGCTGATGAAATCAAAGCCGCATTCAAAGGCAATTTCTACAACCTTCAAATCTGTTGTTTCCAGCAGTTTGACGGCGTACTCAATTATTTTACTCATCACATATTTTTTAAAGGAAATGCCGTTGAGTCTGGAAAACCAGCGGGAAAAAGAGCTTTCCGTAAAGCCTGCCATCTCGGAAACTGCGGCAAGGCTGATTTTTTCAGTGATATGTGTGTCAATATAGTCTAAAATTCGAATCATATTTTTGTCGATTTTCACGGCGGAGGCTGCATCAAAGCCGAAACTGCGCTCCGCCTTGATGAAAAATTCGGTCAGCTTGGCGGAAATCAATTCGTAATTTGAGGCAGCGGAGCCTTTGGATTCGTTATAGATTTCGCATAAAATTTCGTA
This sequence comes from Clostridia bacterium, assembly GCA_045532715.1. Classification (GTDB taxonomy): domain Bacteria; phylum Bacillota; class Clostridia; order UBA1381; family UMGS1253; genus RGIG2041. Next base: position 6,444 of record JAZSGM010000290.1, on the reverse strand, counting down.
TAGAGCGGGGCTGTGCAGCACACCGTTTTTCTCCTGAATACAGGTGAGAAAAAACGAAAAGTGACTTGTGTTTGCGAAAAGCTGTCTGTCCAGAGTGAATGCTGCAAGCGAAAATCCGTTTTCGCCGTGCGCGGCAAAACGTCTTTTTTGGCGGTCACTTAAAAAGAATATGTCCCCGGGCCGGATTGCATAAGTTCTATCGTTGATTTGCCAGCGTGCATCACCGCTGAGCAGAAAGCACAGGCGCAGCCCGGCATAGGAAACTGCATTTGCACCGGGCAGGTCCTGCGCCGTTTTTTTAACCGTCATACAGGAAAATGTATTTTTATTTGCATTCAGCACACAAATCACCTCAGCTTCAGTATAGCATAATTTTTAGAAAAATGCAAGAAAACGAAATTTTCGGATAAAAAGTAAGTAGTATTTATGTCTTGAAGGTGGTATATTGTTATCAGACAGGGAAGAAGGGGTGCATAAAAGAAGAATTTTTCAGTTAAATATTGTAATCCCTTTTCTTCTGTGATAGAATGGTGTTAAGAAAATTTTTAAAAATAATAAGGAGGATGGTTATGCAGTACGATGTAATTGTAATTGGTGCAACATTTACGGCGGCAGGCCTTGTGCAGGCTTACGGCGAGGGCTGCCTGGTGCTGGAAAGACGTCCGCAGGCGGGTTACGAATTTTTAAACGCGGCAAAGTTTGGCACGGACTATGATAAGGCACTTGAAAGCGATGCCGCAAAGGCGCTTTACGCGAAGTTTGTGGAAAAGAAGGCGTTTGACGGAGAGCGCATTTGCCTGTTTGACTGTGCAGGTCCGTTCTACAGCCTGCTGGAGGGCAAAAACATTTTGCTCAACATGGAAATCGTTTCCGTAGAAAAGAGCGACGAAGGCTTTACGGTAACGGCGCACGGCGTATCGGGTTATCGTACCTTTACGGCAAAGAAAGTGATTGATACAACCGTACATAACGATATGGTGGAAACAAAATCGCTGAATTTGCTGATAAATACCGATGAAGAAAATCCGGCGGCGCTTCCGGCTGATTTAAACACAGAGAAGTGGGGCTACGAGGAAGACACACTCATCAAGTGCGCAGTGGCTGCAAATGACGGTTACATTGAAGCGCGCCGCGCTGTGGCAGCATTGATTGACACACTGCCGGCTGAATACAGAGTGGCGTTTGTAGCAGACTGCTTTGACTACGAATTGAAGCCGGGCTATCCTTGTGAGAAGGACGGCGTTGTATATCTGCCGTCTTGTGCATATAAAAATCCGCTTCTGGCATTTGATGCAGGTGTGCTTTATGCGAAAGGAGGGGTGCTGTAATGTATATTTCTGAAGTAAGAAACGGTGAAGTTGTAAAAAAACAGGTGGGCAGCATTGCTTTTGATAAGACTGTGGATGTTATTGTCAGCGGTCTTGGTACGGCAGGTGCACATGCAGCCGTTTTTGCAGCGGAAAACGGTCTTTCGGTACTTGGCGTGGAAAGCTTTAACTGCGTTGGCGGCACACAGACCATCGGCGGTATTCAGGGTCAATATTTCGGCTGCCCGGGCGGTCGCTATGTGGCAATGGATGAAAAGATTGTGGCATTTAAGGATGCACGCACCAGAAACAAACTGGAAAGCCAGAAGATTATTCAGGAAAAAATAATTATCGACAGCGGCGCTGAAATTTTGTACGAATCGAGTATTATCGGCGTGTATATGGAAGATAATACGGTTGTCGGTGCAAAAATCATTACGCCGGAAGGCATTATCCATGTTGCTTCCAAGGTGGTTATGGACTGTACAGGTGATGCGTATACTGCGCACATGGCAGGCTGTAAGTCTGAATACGGCAGAAAGTTCGATGGCCTTGCGCAGCCGTACTCGATGGTGTCGAGTGCGCGCATGGGCGTGGGCGTACGCACCACCAACTGCGACTTCGGGCGTGTGGATCAAAGAGATGATAAGGGTCTTTCTGAGGCACTCATTTTCTCCCGTGCATTTGAAATGAGCGAAGAGCGCGGCGACAGCAAGTTTATGATTCATATGCCGCTCATCGGCGTGCGCGAGGGCAGAAGGATTGTTGCAGAGCAGACGGTTACCATAGACGGTTTGTTTGCAGATGAAAAGACAACCGAGCCGGCATTTTATTCCTATGCAGACTTAGATAAGCACGGTTGGGATATCGCATTTGACGGTCCGTCGCTTGGTGACTGGTCCATCGGTGCAAACTTAGGTGCGTACAACGTAACTGTACCGGTGCCGTACAAGATTATTGTACCGGCAGAAATTGATGGTATTATCGTACCGTGCCGTGCGCTCGGCGTTGACCGTGACATCGCAAGCTGTGTACGTATGGTGCCGGATATGAAGAAGGTTGCAGAGCTTGGTGCAGATTTGGCGATGTTTGCTGTACAGAAGAACTGCAAGCTCCGCGAAGTGGAGTATGAGCCGATTCGCGACAGAATGCTCGCAAGCGGCAACCTGGATTACAGCTTTGACCGCGGCTACCGCATTGACGGCTGGCGCGACTGCGATGGCAATCCGCTCGTAAAAGAGGATGTCACCTTTATGACTGATCCGGAAAAGCTCGAAGCAAGACTTGCCACCATTAAGCCGGGACAGGCAATCTGGTCTGCAAAGCGCATGGGCACAAAAGCAAACGAGACTTTGAAGGGACTGCTTGCTTCCGCAGATGAAAACACAAGAAAGCATGCTGCATTTGCACTTGCCATCACAGGCGATAACAGTGGTGTTGAAATTCTGCGTGACATGGTAAAAGAGCGCGATGCGCTGATGCTGAGAGACTGCAGAAAGCACAACCAGCAGCGCGGCTGTATGGCAATTTACCACCTCGGCAGACTGGGGGATGCTGAGATTACAGATACACTTATTGAAATCATCACGGATGCCGATGAAGTGAAGAAGCCGACATACAATAAGGAATTTGCAATGGGCACAAGATACAGCATTTCGGACTTCAACAACGAATTTTTCCAGTTTGTGACCAATACGGTTGTTGCGCTGATTCGTATCGGCGATGCGCATCCGGAGCTGCAGGAAAAGATTGCTGCTGCATTTAAGGCTGCGTTTGAGGATGACTCTTATTATGAGAGAATCACAACAAGACCGAAGATGAGCAGTGAGGGTGGTATGGCAATCCAGATTAAAAATGTTGCATACACAGCGATTGCTCGTTGGGGCAAATAAGATGATTATGATAACGCGCGGGGGGAACCTGCGCGTTATTTTTTACCGGAAAAGAGGAGAAAGAAATGCTGCAAAAACGATGGTTTCGCGCCTTGTTTCGCCACAGGATTTATATTGCTGTTTTATTGGTTTTGCAAGCGGCGCTTATGTTGTATATGATCTTCAGTACCGGCAGGTTTGCCGTATGGGCAAGCTCTGTGCTCAGTCTTATCAGTCTGCTTGTTTCGCTGCATATCATTTCCCGGCGGGACAAGGGTGCTTATAAGCTGATGTGGGTGTTTCTGATTTTGCTTTTTCCCGTGTTTGGCGGCCTGGTGTATTTAATGTTCCGCAATCAATCCTCCGTGCGCCGGTTTAAAAAACGCATGGCGCAATTGCAAAGCGAGACAGAGGCACATTATTTTTCCGGGGAGGGAATTTGCAAGCAGCCGGAAAAAGCTGCGCCGGCATATGAAGCACAGCTGCGGTACTTGCACAGCTATGCGCATTTTCCGGCATATACGCATACGCAAACGCAGTATTATTCCCCCGGTGAAGCCTGGTTTTCTGCCCTGCTGGAGGATATAAAGAAAGCAGAGCACTATGTGTTTCTGGAATACTTTATCGTGCAGGAGGGCAAAATGTGGAACAGTATTTTAGATGTACTGTTTGAAAAGGCGAAAAAAGGTGTTGAGGTGCGCCTGATTTATGACGATATGGGCTGCTTTTTTCTGCTGCCGAAGGATTATGCGGCTTTTCTGAAGAAAAACGGCATCCGGACTTGCGTATTTAATCCGTTCCGTCCGTTTTTGTCTACGGTGCAGAATAACCGCGACCACAGAAAAATCGCCGTTATAGACGGCAAGGTGGCTTATACCGGCGGAATCAATATGGCAGATGAATATATTAATGAGATTGAAAAGTACGGACATTGGAAGGATGCCGGTGTACGCATCGAGGGTGCGGCAGTCCGGAGCTTTACGGTGATGTTTTTGCAGATGTGGGCGCTTTGCAGCGGTGAAAAAGAGGAGTATAACGTTTACAAAGGCGAGTACCTGTGTCAGGAAAGCGATGGACTTGTCCTGCCGTATGCTGACAGTCCGATGGATGCCGACAACGTGTGCGAGCACGTGTATCTGCAAATCATTAACAATGCGAAACGGTATGTGTATATCCACACGCCATATCTGATTTTGGATGACAGCCTGGTCAGTGCGTTATGTCTTGCCGCGAAGAGCGGTGTGGATGTAAAAATAGTCACGCCGGGCAAATGGGACAAGCGATTTGTGCATTTTACCACGCGCTCCTATTACCGTGAACTGATTGCTGCCGGCGTGGAAATTTATGAATACACCAATGGCTTTATTCACTCGAAGACCTTTGTCAGTGATGATGCTGTGGCGACGATTGGTACGGCAAATATGGATTTTCGCAGCTTGTATCTGCATTTTGAGTGCGGCGTATGGATGCACAAAGCCCGCGCTGTACGGCAGCTGGCGGCGGATTTTGATGCAACGCTTCTGCAGTGCAAACGCATCACGGAAAAGGACTGTAAAGCCAATCCGCTTGTGCGCCTTTTGGAAGATGTCTTCCGCTTATTTGCGCCGCTGATGTAAAAAGGAGCTTCCTTCTTCGAAGAAGGAAGCTCCTTTTGTTTGTGCCTGCAGGTGATTTAAGTTGATAGTAGCAGAGGTAATTTTTGTGGTACAATAAACAAAAAATTGCAAAGGAGACAAAACCATGTATTACAAAAATGATTGGACAGAATCAACAAAGACAGCATTAACGCTGGACAAAAATGCAAGGAAGGCGTATAATGAAAGAAACAAACTGCGAAAATACACAGGTATTTTTGACGATGATGCAGATGCGGATTCTGCAATCGACTATCTTTACGCCGATGCAAACAAAAGCAAAGCGATTTATACAATGCTTTCCGCGGATCACAGTTTGAGAGTGGCTTGAAGCAGGCTGTGCCAATCAGCAGCGCCTCGCCTACGAGAAAACAGTCCATCGACAACAATTCAAATGCAAGAAACAAATTAGGACATACTGTTGTTCATGACTTTGGCAAGGAGTATGATATACCAAGTATTCTAATGCTAAAATGGGTGCTTCTACTTTAAAAACCGGTGGGTATAGTGCGAATAAAACTGCGACTCAATCAAAAACGAGTGGTTCTGACTATGTGCAAGCGCGTTATGCAGTAATGGCTCATGGTGGAAATATTAAATGGAATGATTCAACAAAAACGGCAACGATCACTATAAACGGAATCACTAAAGACTACTATGTTGGCGACGGACTTGGTACGTTTATTGATACAACCAATAATAGGATGTGGATATCCGATTCGGCATTGTATAGTGCGCACAATATAAATTTAGGTGTTTATGGGCCTCCACGTTATCAAAATCTTAGTCAAGAAGCAAAGATGTTGATAGCAACTGTTGCCAGTGAAGCGATCGGAGAAAATGAGGATTCAAGAAAAGCGGTGGCTAATGCAATAATTAACAGAATTCTATCGAATAAACATTATGGTAATTCTGTTGAAGCAATAGTCTCTGCACCGGGTCAATTTAGCGGTTTTGAAGGTAATGAATATAATAAAGCGATGAATTATATGAATAATAGAGACTATACGAACAGTACATATGAAAAATTGATTGACCAAGTAATGGATGTGTATTGTGGTTATGAGTACGATATTACTCATGGCAGTACGTTGTTTTATAGTCCGAAAAGCATGAATCCGACGGGGAGCGAACCAGTCTGGAATTTCTCCGAGTTGCAGGAAGTTTATGTTAGTCCAGATATAGACAAAAACGCATTTAGATTCTACAAGTATAAGTAAAAAAGGGGAAGTATACATGATAAAAAGATGGGCGCTTGTCGGCTTGTGTTTAGCTTGTGCATTGTCAATCTGTACCGGATGCCATTTGAAAAGCAACACAACTGTGCAGCCGGAAACACAAAAAAGCAATCACGCCGAAGAAGAAAACAAACATTTTGAAATTGTTGACAAATCTACGGTTGATGCACAAAAATATGAATATATCATTTATACCAAAGAAGGGGAGGCTGCTTGGAAAGAAGAGGTTAGCAGGGAGCCACATATTCGTTTATTGCAGAATGGATTATTGGAAATTATGACAAGCCACGGAAGCACTGCGCAGCTGTATCGGTACTATGATATAAATAACAATGCGTTTTCAAGCGAGTCTTTTTGGAATCGTGCGCTGGTCTTGGATGATGGGAAAATTGTT
>JAZSGM010000110.1:0-10695 GCA_045532715.1 Clostridia bacterium | reverse complement strand
CTGACTCAATACGAACTACGACTAATAGGTTTTTGCATCTAAACTTTATGCCTCGCAATATGAATATGTCGAAAAATGTCGAAAGAAAAAGCCTCCCCTGTGTAAGGGGAGGTGGGTTGCAAAGCAACTCGGAGGGGTTGTAAATGGATAGAAAACAATCCCTCAGTCAGCTACGCTGACCGCTCCCTTTACACAAGGGAGCCTTCGGTAAGGGGCATCTAAATCTTATGCCTCGCAATATGGATGTGTCGAATTTTGACGAAAGGAGTAATTCTATGAATAAAGAAAAATTCAAATATAGTTTGTTATGTTTAATGTTATTTCTTATAATGCCTCTTTCTGCAAGCGCAAATATGGTTTGGCCATCTTTATATATTGCAGAGGGGATGAGAAGCTGGTATGTGATATTAATCGGTCTTTTAATTGAGATAATATTTGTAAAATTCTTTTTAAAAGAATCATATTTGAAATCGGTTTTGATTGCGTTTATTATGAATTTAGCATCTACTGTTTTAGGGGTTGTTGTGATACCTTTAAGCGGTTTTATAGGTGAGGTTTTAATGATTCCTTTTGGCACAGGTACATTTCATCCTAGCCATTGGTTGATGAGTTATGTGTTTGCTATCTTATCAAATGTATTGATTGAAGGTCTTACTATTAAGATTATTTATAAAAAGGAATTTAAAAAGATGTTTTGGTGGCTTTGTGTTGCCAATGCAATCAGTGTCATAATTTGCATTTTGTTTCATGGAATTGCAATGCAAAATATAAGTATTTAATTGTTTGATTTTAACTTAATACGAACTTGACGCCAAAAAGGTTTGCATCTAAACCTTATGCATCGCAATATGGATGTGTCGAAAGATGTCGAAAGGAGATGTGAATGTATTGAAAAAAGAAAACTTTTCTTTGCACTTAAAAACATTAGATAAAGTTAAAGTGTTTGATGTTGAAATGCAGTTTTATGAAGATACAGAGATTGATAAGTTTTCAATGTTTATAGATGGCGAAAAACTTGAATTAACAGGAAACACTGAAAGTATTTTTATGGAACTTTCAAAAATATTAAAAGATAAATATGAAATTCATTCATGTTATACTTGTAGATATGGAAACTTTTGTCCAATTGGTGACATAGATAATGAAATCTTTTGTGTCAATGATTTTGAACCTAAATGCAAATCAGACTTGTATTTTGTAACAGAAGATAGTGCAGAACGGAAAAAGAGAAGTCGCACGTTGTTTGATCTTTGTGAAGAATTTCAATCGTGTAGTGATGACTATTACACATATAAATAATTTTCTATCTTAACTTGATGTGAGCTTGATATCAAGGAGATTTGCATCTAAACCTTACATCTCGCAATATGGATATGGCGAAAAAAGCCTTCCCCTTGAGGGGAAGGTGTCAGCGTAAGCTGACGGATGAGGTGGAAGGAAATAACGATTGCTTTCGCAATCTACACCTCACCACCGCCTGCGGCGGAGCCTCTCCTCAAGGAGAAGCCTTTGAAAGATTTATAAAAAGGAGTAGAATTATATGGGTAAAGGAATTTTAGCAGCATTTATCACATTGGTTGTTGGACTGTTGACTATGAGTGCGTTTACAGGTGCGGAAGAAGTTGGTATTGTTGTCTCTGTTTCTGTTATGGGAGCATTTATCATCTGCTTCAACGAAAAAAAGAAGTAATATTTTATTTTAGTCCTAACTTTGCGCAAACTAAATGGATATGTCGGAAAATGTCGAGCAGTTAAATAAGGATTTGTGGGGGGTATTCTATGTGGTTTATATGCGCACTTTTGTCTGCAATATTTGCAGCGCTCACGTCGATACTGGCAAAGATTGGCATAGAAGGCGTTAATGCAACGCTTGCAACGGCGATTCGAACCATTGTTGTCGTTGTGATGTCCTGGGGGATGGTGTTTCTCACAAATGTGCAGGGCGGCATTCCGGACATAGGCAAAAAGAGCTGGCTGTTTCTGATTTTATCGGGGTTGACAACAGGTGCGTCCTGGCTGTTTTATTATAAAGCCCTGCAAATTGGTGAAGCATCAAAGGTTGTGTCTGTGGATAAATTGAGTGTTGTAATCACCTTGGTTTTGGCTTTTGTATTACTGCATGAGCAATTTACGGTCAAATCGCTGATCGGGTGCATCCTTATCGGCGCCGGAACGTTATGTATGGTTTTGTAATGCTTTATATACAGCCGGAATACGGTATTGTAAGCAGAGATACATTGTGATATAATTGCGTTTGAACAAGAAAGTCTTTGCTTTATTCATAATGATTATAAATACAAAGGAGAGAGAAAGATGGATTTACTGAAGTTTTCCAATGAGAAATTTGATGCGCTTTTAAAGCTGCATAAGGAGCTTTGTCTGATTCCCGCGCCGTCGCATTTTGAGGATGAAAGAGCAAAGTATATTTTGAAATATCTTCAGGATGCAGGTATTGACAACGCCTACATAGATGAAGCGAAAAATGTAATTTGTACCCTCGGTGCGCCGAGCGAAAAAATGATTGTTTTTATGGCGCATACCGATACGGTTTTCCCGATGGAAACGCCGCTGAATTACATAGATGACGGTGAAAAAATCCTGTGCCCGGGCGCCGGGGATGATACGGGTAGCCTGGCGGGGATGCTTACATGCGTGAAATATATGGCAGAGCATCATATTGTTCCGAAAAGGACGCTGATGTTTGTTGCAAATTCCTGCGAAGAGGGGCTTGGCAATCTGAAGGGAACGCGCCAGCTTTTTAAGGATTTTGGTGACAGAATTGAATACCTTTATTCGTTTGATTCAAAGCCGTACGGCGTTACCAATAAAAGTGTCGGCTCGCACCGTTACAGAATCACAGCTTTAACGGAGGGCGGACATTCCTTCGGTGCGTTCGGCAACCGCAATGCAATTCATGTGCTTGCAGGCATTGTAAATGATATCTATGAAATTGAGGTGCCGGTGATCGGCAACAGCAAAACGACCTACAATGTCGGCAGCATTGAGGGCGGAACAAGTGTAAATACAATTGCGCAGAATGCATCTATGCTTTGTGAGTACCGCTCGGATGATGTAGAGTGCCTTGCGATTATGGAAAAGAAGTTTGCTGCTATTTTTGAGAAAGCAAAAGAGAACTGCCTCGAGCTTCAGGTGGAGCTTGTCGGCAACCGTCCGTGCATGAGCGCAGATATGGATATGGATAAGCTGCAGGAAATCACGGATCGCGCGCGTTCGATTCAGTCGAAGCATTTCGAAAGAGAGGTAGAGGAAAAATCCGGTTCTACAGACTGCAACATTCCGCACTCGCTGGCGATACCGGCTGTTGCGCTTGCAAATTATGACGGTGGCGGCACACATACAAGAGAAGAGTGGGTCATCAAGGAAAGCTTTAAGCCCGGCTTGCGTGTGAGTATGGAGCTGATTCTGACCGAGGGCGGCTTGTTATAATGCTGTTTTCGTTTGATTATTCTGATTGGACGCAAGTATATGCGGATTGCAGAAAAATGTGCTTTGCACACTTAAAGCGAATTTGATACAGCGGTTGATTTCAATGTTTGAGCAATTTAAGAAATTTTGTGATTCGTTTTTGGAGCTCGGTGTGCCGGGCTTTGATGTGGTTGTTTATAAGGCGGGGAGTGCATTCTTCGCTATATGAACGGCTACAGCAATCTTGAAAACAAGGTGAAAATGAACGGCAGCGAAAGATACAAATCTATTCCTGCTCGAAGGTGATTACCTGCACAGGGCTTGCGCACGATGCTTTACAGATTTGTAAGAGCCGAGCTGATCGAGCCGAGTGACATAGAAAATATATATGAAGAGCTGAACAAATTGTACGATTACAAATTAACCTATTGACTATTTTGACTTCATTGTGTGTGCTTGCGTTAAAGCGGTAAGGAGAGAATACATATGAAAAAGTCGATGCTGATTCATCCGCATGAGCTGAGTAAAAAGTGGATAGACAAGATGGTTGTGCTTGGCATAGATACGCTGGGAATTCATCCTGTTGGCGGAAAAGACGCACACGACAGCCTTGTGCAGCTTTTGGAGGATGTACAAAAGCCGGAATTCCGCGCGCTGATAGATTATGCCTGCAACAAGGGGCTTTCGATTGCGTATGAGCTGCACGCGGCAAGTTTCTTGCTTCCGCGCGCGCTGTTTGATGTGCATCCGGAATATTTCAGGATGGACGAAGAGGGCAGACGTGTCAGAGAATATAATTTTTGCCCGTCCAATCCGGAAGCAATGCAAATTGTTGTAAGCAATGCGGTGCAGCTTGCAAAGCTTTTATACCGCTCTGCGCCGCAGTATTATTTCTGGCTCGATGATGCAAAGAACGTCGGCTGCAGGTGTGAAAAGTGCCGGCATTTGTCGGATTCTGACCAGCAGCTTACGGTGCTGAATGCAATTATAAAAGCGCTTCAAAAAGAGGATAAAAATGCAAAGCTTGCGTACTTAGCATACTACAGTACCATCACGCCACCCGAGCGCGTAAAGCCGGCGGACGGTATTTTTGCAGAATATGCACCCTTTGAGCGTGATTTTAAAAAGCCGCTTTCTGTGGAGGATGAAGCGGATACCGACAATATAAAAGCGCTGCTTGCATATTTTGGTACAAAGGATTCAAAGGTGCTGGAGTACTGGTATGACAATTCGCTGTTTTCCAAGTGGGACCCGGCGCATATACAGAAACTTTGCCCGGACAATGCGCTGATTCAAAATGATATGGAATATTATACGGCATTGGGTTTTGAAGGGGTTTCGAGCTTTGCGTGCTTTCTTGGCGCGGATTATGAAAAACTGTACGGCGCGCCCGATTTGTCGGGCTTTGCCGAACGGTAAATACAACAGATAAAGCAATTGAAGAGACTTTTAAGACCGTAAGATTTATACGATAGGTCAAAAGCAAAATACGACAATGCATATCCGGACTACCGGCACCGGCGTGCCGACACCATTCAATCAATTTCTATAAAGCTCGTCCCGGCATACTGTGGATTTGGTCTTTCTACTTCTACGGGATGAAAAAGCATTTTTTCGTGTTTAAACATTCATTTTACCTCCGGTTTGTAATAGTCTGTTTTTATTTTTAACAATTTAGTGTTTCTTATGCAACAATTTCAGGAGCATAATGAAAATTGTGATAATAATGCCTATTTTTTTATAAAAAAGGGAAAATTTTAACTTAACTTTAACTTTGAAATTATATATAATCTATATAGATATAACATTAAGAAGTGAGGTTTTATTGGTGAAAAGAAAGCATTTGTTATTTGGTGCCATTTTGTTATTCGCCGTATGTTTGACCGCTTGTGCAGACAACGGAACGGCGAATTATAATGATGCTGCAAAGGTGCTTACCGAGGTTAAAACAACGCAGTTTTTTACCGATGAAAAGGTTGCGGATGAGGACATTGAAAAAATCCTTTCGGCAGGTGTGAATGCGCCGAGCGCAATGAATACGCAGCCTTGGCACTTTACGGCCGTGACCGATGAAGAGGTTGCACAGAAGCTTGCGGGTGCAATGAGCAGCATGAAACCGCCTGCGATGAAAGACGGCGAAGGCGGTTTGCCATTTCCTATGCCGGAAGGCATGGAAGGAAAACAGCCTCCGGCAGACGCCGTGAAGGATGCACCAAAACCACCTGAAGGCGGAAGCGAATTTTCGAAGATGCCAAACAAGGCAGGCATTGGCGATGCGCCGCTTACGATTGTAATCTCCTGCAAGGAAGGCTCGGAGCTTGATGCAGGACTCGCGGTGCAGAATATGTCGGCAGAGGCACAGCTTTTGGGCTACGGAACAAAGATTATGACCGCGCCCACAATGGCGCTTAATAATGACGAATATAAAGAAATGTTAAGTGTACCTGAAGGACAGAAAATTGCAGCTGTTCTTCTTGTGGGAAAACCGGCCACGGAAAAAGATAATCCCGACGCAGTATCGAGTGCAACAACGAGAAATGCATTTGATGATGTTGTAACGATTATAGGTGAAGATAAATAGATGCCGAAACTATAGGACTACGCTACATAAAAAAGAGAACGCACGCGTTCTCTTTTTTGTTTGTCATTTCAATACTTAATTCATATTTCTTTTTCTGTAGTCTCGCGGCGGGATACCGAAAAACTGCTTAAAGTAGCGTGTGAAATAAAATTGTTCTGAAAAACCGAGTATCTTGCTGATTTCCGATACGGATAAATCGCCGTTTTTTAAAAGCTGCGCTGCTTTGAACATTTTTTTCCTCTGGATATATTCAAGCACCGTCATATTAAGCTCGACTTTGAATTTGGAGGAAAGCGTGGATTTGGAGACATAGGCATATTGCGCAATATCTGCCAGGTTTAGCTTTTCTCCCAAATGCAGGTTAATATATTCTATGGCTTTTTGAATGCATCGAGAATACGCATTGATTTCCGGTTTGCTCGGACTTTTTTTAATCAATTTTAAAAGCGTATTATATATTTTTTCTTTGACAACTAGTGCATCCATGAGGCGGTCTGAATTGCTGTATGTCTTGAAAACCAGATGCGGATTCGTATCATCAGCGATGCTTAGCGGCTGAAGCAGGGAGGCGAGTGCGTCGAGTCCGTCGTCGCCCGAAAGGGAAACGTGAAAATAAATATGTTCCATTTTATGTGGACAACCGAAATCAAAGGAAAAACCGACAGGGAGCAGATACCAGTTGCCCGGCAGCAAATCAAGCGTTACATCTTCAGCGGAGATGTGCGCTTTGCCGGAAATGATATAATACAGCCTGGACAATACAGGGTTTTGCACATGACCATTCCACTCCGGATCAATTGTCGCATAGCCGAAATGGTGCAACTTTAAGTTTATACAGTTTGCTTTTTGACACAAGGCTCGGTTTGTAAAGTTCATTGTACGATTCTCCATATATACAGTTTGATTTTGTATGGAATTCAAGGGATTCTGTGCTATAATCTAATTGTATTTTACATAAATATAGCACAGAAACAAAAGAGAGTCAAGGAGGAAATGATATGCGTTTAAGGGATAAGTTTTGGTTATGGGGACATCCGGAAGGCCGTTATAATTTGAATGCAGATGGATTCGGTTGCCCGTCGGTATCGAGAATGACGCCGATGGAAGCCTGCATTTATCTTGGCATCCGCAATACCTTTATGGTGCCGGTGGGCGTGAATGTAAACAGACGTCAGTACAACAAATCGTTTAAAACTTTGCTGAATGTGGGCTGGGAGTGCTTCGGCGCGTGGAATAATCCCGAGCTCATCGAGCAGGTTATCGATGAGGCAAGTGAATTTAAAAATATTTCCTGCGTTGTAATCGATGATTTTAAGTCAAGAGATGCAGCTACGAATGCGCCGAGATACAAGAAGATTCCGGTTTCTATGCTGAAGGATATCAACAACAAGCTGCACAACAATTACGTGCGCAGACTGGATTCCTGGATGGTATTGTACACCTTCCAGTTTGGTCTTGACGCGCAGGAGGACAAAGATTTTCAGCCGTATATGGACGAGTTTGACGGCGTTATTATGTGGACGTGGAAAGAAAAGGATGTGCCGCTGATTCCGGAGAAGTTTGAAATCTTTAAAAAGTATACGCCGAATACGCGCAGAATGGTTGGTTGTTATCTTTACAACTTCGGCGAAAGAAAGCAGGCGACCGGCGCGGCGGTAAAATGGCAGTTGGATTACTACCGTGAGCTGCTTTTGAAGGGCGAAATTGAAGGCGTTGTTCTGCATACCAATACGATGGCGGATTTGGACCATGAAGCGTATGACGTTGCCGTGGCGTGGATGGAAGAGCACGGCGACGAGGAAATTTAAGAAAAAGGATAATGAAAAAGCACCCGATGGGTGCTTTTTTGATGCGGACAGTATCGGTTTCATCTTGAAATACTATTGAATCTTTTATGACGATGCAAACAGTAATTGGTACGACAGTACGATTAATGCGAAGTGGAACGAGAAAATTGTTTGGTCAAATCTATATAAAATTTCGCCAAAAGAATCGGGTAATCTACCATGGTCACTTATGGGATTGAATGCGGAGGAATATATAAATATAATTAAAAAAGAAATTGAGGAATACACAGAGGAGACGGTGGACTACACCGTTGCGCTGTTAAAAAAATACGGGTTTTTTGATACATGCTGTTTTTATGCATTCAATGCGAGAATCATCAAGTATATGCACGCGATGGAAATATGTAATTATGAATGTATTTGCCTAGGGCACGATGAACACAATGAGAAAATATACGATGCAATGCTGAAAAGCGGAAAACGCATTTATTGCGTCGCAACTGACGATAATCACAATAAGCCTGACATGGAATCATCGTTTGGTGCTTTTACCATGATAAAAGCGGAAAAACTGAAATATGAAATGATCACTGAAGCACTTGTAAAAGGTGAGTTTTATGCAACGGAAGGACCGTTGATCAATGAACTTTGGTACGAAGACGGTAAAGTTTATATTGAATTCTCGCCTGCGAGAGAGGCGTTTATAACAAACGCAAACAGAAGAGTTTCAAGAGTGAAAGACAAAAACGGCGAGCTTATTACAAAGGCGTGTTTCAATGTGGAAAATGACGATATGTTTTTCAGAATAACAGTTGAAGGCGCCGACGGAAAACGTGCATATACCAATGCATATTTTATAGATGCGTTGACGGAAGCTTAAACACAAAGAATTTCATTCTTTTTTACTTGTACAAGTCTCCCGGTTTAACAAATTCGTTTGTCGATTTTGAATGTTTACATACAGAGCAGGGGCTTGCGCTCGAAGCTTTACAGATTTGTAAGAGCCGAGCTGTTCGAGCCGGGCGACATTGAAAACATTTATGCAGAATT
Source organism: Clostridia bacterium (assembly GCA_045532715.1). GTDB lineage: Bacteria > Bacillota > Clostridia > UBA1381 > UMGS1253 > RGIG2041. The sequence goes on along the minus strand of JAZSGM010000110.1, from coordinate 1,851 downwards.
AAACGAATTGTACGATTACAAGTTAACCTATTGACAATTTCGTTTTTGTTGTGTATACTTGCGTTAAAACTGTACGGCGCGCCCGATTTGTCGGCTTTGCCGAACGGTAAATACAAAGAAATGAGGAAAATAATTATGCAATACCGTTCACACAGAGGCGGAAGTATTTACACACCCGAAAATACAATGCCGGCGTTTTTGGATGCGCTGGAGCAGGGCTTTGAGATTATCGAGACAGACCCGGTTTATACAAAGGACGGTAGAATTGTCTTAATGCACGACGATACGATTAACAGAACCTGCGTAAACCCGGACGGCACGGAGATTGAAGCACCAATCAGAGTTTGCGAGCATACTTATGAGCAGCTTTTGCACTACGATGCAGGTCTGCGCAAGGGTGAAGAATTCAGGGGAACGAAAATCCCGCTTTTGGAGGAGCTGCTTGCTGCGGCAGAGGGCAAAGACGTTATTTTGGAGATGGACAAGAAAATCAAAACGGACGATTTAGAGCCGCTCTTTGATTTGATTGCAAAATACGATGTAAAGGTGTGCTATTCTACGGCGGATTTAGAGCGCATCGAGAAGGTGCTTTCCCGTTTTCCGGATGCATACATCAACTACGACGGACCGGTGACAGAGGAAATGCTTGCGGCGGTGACCGCAAGGGTAAGACCGGAGCGCCTTTATGTCTGGGTGTATTTGGACAAGCCGAATTTTGCGTGGCTGGAGCCGATTCGCAAGGCATCGGCGGAAAACTGCGCGCGCGTAAAGCGCTATGCACGGTTGGGCATCGCCAATGTCAACAACGCGTACGATGTCCGCGAAGCGCTCAGCTTCGAGCCGGATATTCTTGAGGTGTAAGTTTAAAAGAAGCAAGTGTTTTTACTTGCTTCTTTTGTTGTTTTTTGTGTGATAGTATGATATAATGATTTCAAGCAAAGCTTGAAATCGTCGATATGAATTCTGGCGAATTCTCGATATATCAAAAATGACTCGATATGTGCTAACGCACTCGATATGTCGCTTACGCGACGAGAATTCATATCATATCGAGTTTGACCGAAGGGAAAACATATCGATTTTACGAAGTAAAAATATCGAGCAAACAGAGTTTGCATATCGACAAAAAATAAGTGGCATCTAAATCGTGCACGAATTCTACAATGAGTTTGCAAAGCAAACTCAATGAATTGCCTGACGGCATGAATTGAAAATTACAATTTTCATGAATTGAGCCTTACGGCTCATGAATTGCACTAAAGTGCATTATAAAGGCAATTCAATTCATGGAGCGAAGCGAGAAATCATGGCGAAGCCAATTCGTGACAACGGCGTTGTCAATTCATAGCCCTCCTTGTGTAATGGAGGGTGGCACGCAAAGCGTGACGGGAGGATTGTTAAAGAGGAAAAAACAACCCCTCAGTCAGCTTCGCTGACAGCTCCCCTTACACAGGGGAGCCTTTGGAAAGTGGCATCTAAATTGTTCAGTCTTTATAAACTTTGATATACAAGGGACAAAAAAGCCTTCCCCTTGAGGGGAAGGGGGACCGCTTGCGGTGGATGAGGTGGAAACAGATAACGATTGCTACGCAATCTACACCTCACCACCGCCTGCGGCGGAGCCTCTCCTCAAGGAGAAGCCTTTGGAAAGGCATTTTAATCGTATGAATTTGTCGCCGATAAAAACCGCCGATAAAACTTTTGTATTGAATAATATACAAAGAGGAGGATTTTAATGAACAAGCAAAATCTTATTATGAATATATTTTTTGTAATAGTGCTTATTATAGGTTGGGCTGGGATTTTACTTGCATCTTTTCTTATATATTTGATTAGTGATATGGTTAGATT
>JAZSGM010000315.1:0-1856 GCA_045532715.1 Clostridia bacterium | reverse complement strand
CGCTGAATTTGTACGTTCAAAGCTCAGAAAGAAAAATCTTCCTGATGAAACCGATGAATATATGGGTGATTTGGCACAGCGGCTATGTTCCACGCAAGATACGCTGACCGAACCGCCATCACCGCCTGCGAATGCCACGATGTCAGTGCCGACTGAGAGCAAAAAGGCGGATAATCCGCCAAAGGCGAACAGCTCGCCACGTGGAAAGAAACCTCCACGCAGACGCTCGTAAAATTTTATAAACGGTCTAAACGCCCCTTGTCCTGAGTATAATGGACAAGGGGTGATTTGTTTGCAGATAATTTCTTGGATAACCGATAATGTAATATGGGGCGTTCCGATGCTGGCATTTATGCTGTTTACGGGTATAATGCTGTCGGTGAGATGCGGCTTTTTTCAGATAAAAAAATTTCCGTCCGTTCTGAAAAACACTGTTTTTTCAAGGTCGGAAAAGAGCGATGAAATATCACCGTTTGCGGCTATGTGTCAGGCGCTTGCGGCGACTCTCGGCACAGGAAACATCGCGGGAGTATCAACGGCGGTTGCTATCGGCGGCGCTGGTGCGGTGTTCTGGATGTGGGTTTCAGCAGTTTTCGGTATGATGACAGGCTTTGCGGAAAATGTTCTCGGGCTTATGTATCGAAGAAAAGAAAACGGCAAATTCAAGGGCGGTGCAATGTACTATATCCGTGACGGACTTGCGGAAAACCCGAAAACCCGTTTCTTCAGCCGACCCCTATCCGTGGTTTATGCTCTTCTATGCGTTGCGGCTGGCTTTGGAATGGGTAATGCGGCACAGATGAATAGCGCCTCCGAGGCAATGAAAAGCGGATTTGGCGTGCCGCCGCTTGCCACGGGAATTGTACTTGCATTGATTGCAATGTTTGTTGTATTCGGCGGGGCAAAGCGAATTTCGTCAGTAAGCGAAAAGCTGGTGCCGCTTATGTGCGGATTTTATATAGTCGGGTGCGTGTACATTCTTGTGCGTAATTGCGGCGAGTTGCCCGAGGTTTTCGGGAAAATATTCAGCAGTGCGTTTGGTCTGCGGCAGTTAGGCGGCGGAGCGGCAGGTGCGGCAGTGAAAACCTCAGTGTCAATGGGCTTTAAGAGGGGAGTGTTCTCGAACGAAGCTGGTCTTGGCACTTCTGTGTTTGCACACACGGCAAGCGGAATAAAAAGCCCTGTGGTGTGCGGAATGTGGAGTATATTCGAGGTTTTCTTCGATACTATTGTAATGTGTACGCTTACGGCTGTAACGCTGATTTCAAGTCCGTGCAATGCTCCAATGTCATACGAGGTGCTTGACAGCGTGAGCGTCAATACCGTGTATTTCAGAGCCACAGACAGCCATAGCCTTATAACCGATGGGGTTATACTCCCCGATGAACTTAACTGCGTAAACGTTGACGGCAAGGCGATTACGGCAACCGTTGAGTGCGACGGAGTGTGCTACAGTAATCTTTTTACTATTACTGGAAAAGCACAGAACGGAGAGGTACAATCCGCAGTAATTGAACCTGTGTGCGGCGTAGGGCTTATGGAATATGCATTTTCACAGTGTTTCGGGAAATTTGCTGGCGGCATTCTATCCGTGCTTGTGGTGATGTTTGCGTTTTCTACGGTACTTGGCTGGAGCTATTTCGGCGGCGAGGCAGTGGATTTTCTATGGGGAAGCCGCTTCAGAAAGCCGTTTTGTGTGGTGTTTGTCTTGTTTGCGGTAGCAGGTGCAGTAGTGAATATGCGTTTTGCATGGGGGATAGCAGACCTTCTGAACGGACTTATGGCAATACCCAACCTCATTGCGGTTATTCTGCTGTCGGGGAAGGTGGTAAACGCTGCGAAAAACTTCTGTAAAA
>JAZSGM010000163.1:0-35183 GCA_045532715.1 Clostridia bacterium | reverse complement strand
ATTTGGATGCCATCGTACACACCCGATTTTACAATCTCTGCCTCTAACGGAAGTTTCGGATCATACGGAATTTTACCGATGCTTTTCAGAAAAGCACCTTTAGAGGCTTTCTGATATTTCAAAAAAGCCTCTGCGTTCTTAATTCTGTTTCTGCGTCTGTCCGCTCGATCAAATGCCGCAACAGACCTGTTGTGTACATACAAAAACAGCTTGTCCCGAAGTCCGTATACGCCGCTTACGCTGTTTTGCAGTTCCTCAAAAGTCGCCATAAATTACAGCCCCTTCACAATATCTGCCGCACTGTTTTTATCGATGTATAAAATCCAGTCCGGATGTGTGGTCAGCAAGGTTGCCGGCACCATAGCCGTAACTTCCTTTGCTGTAAGTGTGTTTTTGATTGCCTCTGCCTTTACAGCGTTCGGCACGCAGGAAACGATACGCTCGCACTGCATAATCTGATAGGTTGTCATCGAAACTGCCTGCTTCGGTACATCGTCGATGGTTGCAAACCAGCCCTCACCCATCTGCTGCTTTTTGCATCTGTCATCTAAGTTAACGATGATATAAGCCTCTTTTGTATCAAAATCTGCCGGCGGGTCATTAAACGCAATATGACCGTTTTCGCCGATACCGATTAAGCCGATATCCACCGGCGCTTTTCTGATTTCTTCGGTCAGCTTTGCGATGCACTCTTTTGTGCCGTCAACAAAGTGTACTGCCTTCAGCGGTCCAACCTTGTCCACAAAGCGCTCCTGCAGGTACTTTCTAAAGCTTGCAACATGTGTAATCGGCAGATCAACATACTCGTCTAAGTGGAACATTTCAACCTTGCTCCATTCGATGCCCTTTTCTTCAACCAACGCCTTTAATGTATCGAACTGCGATGCACCGGTGGAAAGGCAAATTCTTGCACAGCCCTTTTGTGCAATTACCTCTTTCAATACCTGCGCAACGTGTTTTGCAGCGCTCTTACCTAATTCTTCACTGTTTTGACAAATTCTGATTTCCATTTTTTCTATCTCCTTATTTTGCGTATTTTTTTATATCCTTATAAAATTCACTTAACTGTACCTGTCTGCCTTCCTTCATGGAAATGTTCGCAGCCATGCCGATACCGATGCTCATCAGTCCCGAAACCGTGTCCGCCATCTGACCGAGCGGATCGCTTTCAAAGCTGCGGAACAGATTATCTCGAATTCTTCCGTCCGCACCGCCGTGCCCTTCTGCCGATACCTGCGGAAGTGTATAATCAATCACTTCACCGCGGCGGTTATATATTCTCGTGGTTGTGTGTGCCCCTCTCTCTCCGAAATTCTCCGTATGTGCAGCCGTTCGTTTGAATTCAATTCTGCCTTTTGTACCGTTTAAAATAATCTCATAGCCTTCAAAAGGCGAATGTGCGGTAAGCGAATAGCTCATAACAGCGCCGCCGCTGTATTTGACATTCACACTTACGCTGTCCTGGATATCAATTTCGTCAGCAAAAACGCATCTGTCACGATAGTAGCCGTCCACATCCTCGCACGCTACATAAATTTTTCTGTGCAGCTCACTTTTTGTTTGGTCAAAATAAAACTCACAGGTATTCTTGTAGGGACAAGTCGAGCACCTTTCGCCGCGCTTTTCTCTGGTCGGACCATAAAAGCGTTTCGTGCCGAATGCATTGACAGAAACCGGGTCTTCTTCCAAAATCCAGTTGATTAAATCAAAATGGTGCGTTGATTTATGTACCATAAGCGAACCGGAATTTTTCATTTCTCTGTGCCATCTTCTGAAATAGTCAGCGCCGTGCGAGGTGTCGAGCATCCACTGGAAATGTACACTTAATATATCGCCGATTGCACCTGATTTTACGATTTCCTTTAAGCGGGCAATCTGCGGGTTGAAGCGAACATTGAATGTCACACGGACCTCTCGTCCCGTTTCCTGTTGCACTCTGTAAATTTCCATCGCCTTTTCAAAGGTCGTGGTCAACGGCTTTTCGCAGATAACATCGCAGCCTGCCTGCATTGCTCGAATCACATACGTGTCGTGCGTTGCATCCACCGAGGTAACGATAACCACATCCGGCTTTACCGCTTCGAGCATTGCATCGAAATCCGAAAACACCGGAATGTCTTTGCCTGTTAAATCACTTACAGCTTCGGCGCGCTTGTAATTCGTGTCATACACGCCACAAAGCTCCGCACAATCCGCGTAATCGCGAACCAGCGGTATGGAATACGAGGAAATACCTCTGCCGCCACATCCGACCTGCACATATTTTTTCATAAAAAACGCCTCTTTTCAAAATGATGTATTGACAATTCAATTATATTGTGCTACGATGCAATTGTAAATGGACGATTTTATGTTTTTAAGGATAAAATTATACTTTCACACACTTTAAAATGCATATTTTAGTACAAATCAGGATTATATTATACTGACCAGGACAATATTAGGAGGTTTTATGCCGGATTCAGCTTTAAGACTCAAAAACTTGCAAATCACGCCCGGCTCTGTGCATTTGTATGTGCCGCCCATTTTGTGGAAGGGTGACACCGTGGGGCACATCGGCGAACAGGATGTGTTTTTTTATGTATTGGAGGGGGAATGCTTTTTAAGCATCGATGCGCAGAGTTATATTGTCAAAAAAGGGCAGCTTGCCTTCTTGCCCAAGGGAAAAATGCGCATATATACGCAGGCATCAGAAAACTTTGCTATGTACGAAATGCGCTTCAAGGCCCATGTATTTGACAACGAAAACCTAATGGTAACCTTAGAACTTTCGGAGCAGGATTTTGTTGTAAATGTAGAAAATCGCGAAGAAATGCAAAGACTTTTCGAAAGCGCTAACCGAACGGAGGTTTTCAAGGATCCGATCTATGATGTAGCGTGGTGTTCAAACATTCTGCAAATCATCAGAATCTACGCCGAACAAAGACAAAAGCAAAGCGACAGTGCCTATACCTATTTCAGACCTGTTTTTGAATATATGACCTTAAATCTTGACCGCGCTGTTAAATTGGATGAGCTTGCAGAGGCCGTACATATGCACCCGACCTATTTTGTAAAAAAGTTCGGCGAAAAATGCGGCATGTCGCCGCTCGCCTATTTAAATAACCTTCGTATGTACAAAGCGATGAGTCTGCTCATCAGCAGCAAGGACAGTATCGAGGATGTCGCAAAGGCCATCGGCATTTTGGATGCTTCCTATTTTGCAAGAAGGTTTAAAAAGCACACCGGTCTGTCACCGACGGAATACAAAAAGCTTTTCAGGCGATAATTTATTCGATTCAGCAAATCAACTGAGCGTATTCGAATCGTTTTCATGCAAACAAAAAAACAGGCAATGTTTCCATTGCCTGTTTTTAATTATTTGTTTTAGTTTACTTCAACCTCGATGGTGGTTGTCTTGAGTATACCGTTAATCATTGCTTCTGCGCGAATGCGTGTCGTGCCCGCCTTATGGAAGGTTACATTCCCCAAAGCATCTACCGAAGCAATTTCCGGATTCAGGCTTGTCAGCTTCACATCGTTAAAGCTTACCGGCAGGATTTCGCCGAGTGCGCTTTCGCCCTCGATGCACAGTTTGAGCGTCTGTCCAACCGTACCCATCATAGAGCTTGTGTAGAAGTATGCGTTCCAGCAAGTCTGGTCGTCTGCTTCCATTTGTGCCGAGTCGTAAATACGCACCTCGCTGATACCCATCCAGGTCGTATTCGTTGCCTTCAAGCCATCGAGACGGATGTGTCTTGCTTTTACATCACCGAGCTGAATCACCGTACGGTCTACGCCGATTTCGGTAACTGCCGCCTCATTTACCGTTGTCCAGTTTGCACCGTCATTCGATACGGAAATCTTAAAGGTATACGAACGTCCATCCGACTTATAACCCGCAATCGCAATCGAGTGCAGATTCTTTTCTGCGCCGAGGTCGTAGGAAATCCACTGATTTTCGCCGTTTGCAGACCAACGGTTCTGCGTAACGGAGCCATTGATGATGCCGTCATACGAACCGGTCATCGGATACTTTTCATCCCACTCAATCGAGCTGGACGCGCTTGCGATGTCAAGATAGGTCTGGTAATTTGCAACCGAGCCGTTATCCACAAAGAGATTCAAACTCTTGACTACGCCGGCACTACCTGTACCGAGCACGCCTTCAAATACATCTTCAGCAAAACGGAAGGTGTAGGTTTTATCGCCTACGGTTACCGTTGCCGGATTGCCCTGTACCACAGTCGCACCCTTATCGGAGCTTGCCGTTACAACCGGAGCTGCCGTACCCTTTGCAAGCTTTACATCATATTCGTAGATTTCGCTGTCGAAGAACTTAACTTCATTGCCATTCACCTGCACGCGGATATCCAAAAGGTCGATGATGTTATCAATCGTAGCCGCATCGTAATTTGCTGCGGCGTCACTGATTAAGATAAGGCCTCTGTCATCCCAGAACACCTGCTTGCCGAGCGCTTCTACAAGTGCACGGAGCGGAATAAGCGTTCTGCCGCCGATTTCCTTTGCAGGCACATCGAGCAAAATTGCATTGCCGTTGACAACCATCTGATTGGAGCCAAGCTGCAATGTAATCAAATTCGTATCCACCTTCACGGTTACAGTCTGCGTTGCATCCTCCCAACCGACCTGTGCACCGAATTTTTCTGCAATAAAGCGCACCGGAACGAGCGTTCTGCCATTTTCGACAATCGGCTTAATATCAAGATTTTCCGTATCTACATAGGTCTTTGCACCCTTTGCATAAGCGTTCGGGTTGTCTACCTTTAATGCAACCACATCGCCGAGCGTCTTTTCCGTTGTCATGGCAGGTGCATCCGAAACCGTCCACTTATCCAGTAAGGCAATCGGCTGTGGCGCCGGGATACCCTCTCCCTCGCCGAGCGGTACAAATTCAACCGTCAGCTGCAGGTTCTGCTGATTCTTTACGTTAATAAACAGCTTATGCTCATCAATATCCGGCTGTACATCCGGGTCCGGCGAAGTCGGAAGCGGCTGCGAAGGCATAATGCCCAATTTTGCATCTGCCGGTCCCTGCGTGATGCGCACGAGCATCTTATCGCCGTTCATTTCCAAAAGTGCGCTCTTGCCGTCCGGCGCGATTGTGATTTCCGCCTTTGTGTTTGCAAACCAGTAATACTCACTCGGCTTTGTCGCCGTGATTTCATCCTGAATCACAAGCGTTTCACGGTTGTCCGTGAGCATAAAGCCGCGCTTTGCAGAGAGGTAATCTTTGTTTGTATCGGTCAAATCCATGATGCCGAACGCCTTGGATGTGCCCGATTCGTAGCGGTCGAGCTTTGTCACATAGTCGATATTCATATCCGCTCTGTTCTGCTGCGGATTTGCAATAATCGTATTGTTTGCTTCGCCGCGGGTATGATAGTAGTCATACCTGCCGCCTTCCCATACCGATAAGAAATAGTTATCCCAGTCGTATGGTGTGCCACTTTTCCCCGGTACAGTTCTGCCGTACATATGTACCCATCTGTTGCCTGACCAATCGAGGATAAAGCCGCCGGCATTCTGATGTGAATGTCCTGCCTCCATATCGCCGGCAATCGCCATCACGATGAGCGCATCATCATCGGTAAAGGACGAACGCATCGAAAGTGCCTTCGGTCCGCCGACAACTTCTGCGTTATAAAACTTGTCCAGCGGGAAATTTGTGCCTGCGCTCTCCGCATGTGCTTTATCGTACCACAAGAGGCTCCACATTGCATTTCTGCCCCAATACTGCGATACCATCGGATTGTTTTTGTACATATAGGTATTATACCAAGCGTATTGCGGCTTATCAAATTTCGTTGCAAGGTAGTACAGAATCGGTGTGGTTTCAAATGCGGATTCGCCGTCACCATAGTTAAAGCCGTATCTTGCACCGTTGTAGTAAATCGGGAAATCGCCCGTGTTGTCAAGACCGGTTACCGTCGAAAAATCGAGGCACGTCGGCAGGGTTTCACCCGGTTTTAAACAGCTGTCGAGTGCAGCCATGGTCTTTACCAGATGGCGGATACCGTAGTCCCAATAACCAAGCGGCTCACAGTAGCCACCGTCGGCTGTCAATTCCTCATACATAAACGGAATCGACTTTGCTACCTTTGCAAAAATATAATCTGCCGCATCCGGCTGCGTATCTGCAACTGCGAGCGCCGCAATGAGGTTCGAGCCGTTACATACATTGTTCCAGTTCGATGCTGCTGTTGCCCAGCCTGCGGCGATGAAGCCTTCGTAGGAAAGCACCGCCTGCGAAAGCCCCATTTCCATGAGCCAGCCTTCGATATTCTTTCTCTGCTCCGGTGTCCATTCGTGATAGAGCCAGTCATACGCAATACCAAAACCAAGGTTTAAATGCGCCGTACACAAGAATGCATCCGATCCCCAATCCGGCCAGTTGCCGACCGCTTCAAGCTCAGCGTAAAGTCTGTCCTTATAGCGCACATCTCCGGTCAGCTGATACGCACCCGCAAGTGTAACCATATTATCCTTTGCCGTTGTCGAAGGGCCGTTAATCGTGCCCGTGCTTCCGCGCATATAAACAGTCGGCTCTGCATTTAAAACACCGTTTGCCGTTGCAAGGAGATTGTTTTTAAAGTGCTTATAGTCCTCATCCGAATCTGCCTTTGCACGAACCGCATCCCAGTCCGTCACGAAAATACGCGGATGCTCCATACGCATAACCTCGAGCATACCGGTTTTCGTTGCCGGGTCAATCTTTAACTTATCCCAGTAGATTTTGTCGCCGGAAACCGACACGGCACCGCCGAGCTCTAAATCCGGAGAGGTAATCTTGAAGTTGTCAAGCATAACATAGCTGCCGTCAATTGCACAAGCTGCAGAAACGCGAATCATAAAGCTCGTTTCATCGCCCCATGCAATATTTTTTGTTGTCAGCTTTTTGCCGCCGACATAAATATCCGCCTTCATCGTTTCAAAATCGCAGCGGATTTTTACGTGTGTCCATTCCTTAAACTCACTCGGCGGCTTTAATCTGCAAAGATACTTACCGCCCGAGGTCGGGTAAAAATCGATATTTAAAATAGTTTCACCAAGACTCGACTTTACATCGTAGTCGATTGTCATTTTCTTCAGCCCGTTCTTTGTTACGGAGCGCTCCAAGCGCGGCGAGCGTGTTTCCGGATAGTTTACCGGGTCGCCCTGATAGCAGCGGATGACCTTGTTGCCGTTATCGTCTTCTACGCGCATACAAGCAACATCCGTTACTGCGCCGGTCGTAAAGCCGCCGTCCTTTTTATACTGCGGCAGGCTGCCGATTTCGTGGTCTTCAAAGTTGACATCAAGAATCGTTACAACATCGCCGCTTTCCGCTACCGCATCTGCTGCATTGTATTCGCCCTGGATATCCTCTGCGCTCATGCCCTGATTTAAGGAATAGCCTTTATCCGTTGTAGTCAGCTTCACATTATCGAGCATTACCCAACTGCCGTCGAGCTCAACGGTTGCGGCGAGACGCATATAAACGGTTGCTTCATCCAAAAACTTAAGCGTTGCCGTTGTTGCCTTTTCACCGTCTGCATAAACAGTCGCCTTCTGCGCAGACACATCCATATCAATTATGATATGCGTCCACTTCTTAAACTCGTACGGCGCATTGATTGTACCTGCGTTTTTACCGCTGTTTGCGCCGGTGAAATAAACCTTAAACGAGGTCTCGCCGCCGCTGTTCTTTACATCGTACTCCAAGCGCAGGTTCGTAAGCCCTTTGGTGGATACGTTGATGTCCATACGCGGCCCGCGCGCCTTCTCACCTTCCGCCGTCGGGTCGCCGTGCCATGCCTTGAGTGCCCGATTGTCTTCATCGTCGACAACCTTAAAGCACGCAACATCCGTCGACACAACATTGTCAAATCCGGATTTTGTTGGATTTGCACCTGCTGTTTCTGACTCAAAGTCCGTTTCAAAAAGGACAATGCGCTCCTCTGCCGCCATGCCGACTGCCGGTAAAAGCGATACAAGCATCACGCAGGCAAGCAAAATGCTTAAAACCTTCTTTTTCATACCTATCACTCTCCTGTTCAGATTCTATTTCACCCTACATTGATTACTTTAATTTTACAAGGTACGCGCATAAAATGCAATGTAAAAAAATCACTTTTTTATGTCATTTTGTAACCTGCACAAACACTTAATTTGATTTTAACACTGCATTGTGCAAATTGCAATAAAAACACATAGCATCATTCAGCTAACTTTTTGCACTATTCTGCCAAAGCAAAAAGCAGTAGCCTGTGCCACTGCTTTGCATCATTCATTTCATAAGCACCTTTGCCATCTCTACCAGTTGCTCTACGAGAAATTCACCGCTACCCTTTTTCAATTTTGCAGAGGGCAGCTGAGCTTCATAAAGCGTCTCCACCTCGTACATATCCTGCGTAGGCAAATAGCCATAGAAACTACCGTTGGATAAAGACGAAAACATATTAAATGTCGCAGGCGAATTTTCCTTAAGGTAGTGCTGGAATTCTACATAGATTTCGCCGCAGAGTGCATAAATTATACAGTCGCCGATGCGGATTGCCTGAATAACCACTGTACAGGGCTTATCCTGCGTTTTCGCGTAATCAATGAGCACGGGCGCCTTTGCGCGTTTAAACGCCGGCGACTCAGGATATTTGCCGAGCGGCTTGCCCAAGGTGGCAGGATCTAATTTTAATAATTCTTTTGCCTCCTCAAGCTTTTCCGGAGAAACCTTTCTTTGTTCGATTTCGAATGTGCGTTTTGCCGAGCGCACCACGGTTGTTTCCATCTTGCGTGCCTGCGGCACATTTTCTTGTAATACGCGAGATAACGTCTTGCCGATATGCAAATAAACCGGGCGCTCCCATTCCTCCACCGGCAGATTTACGTTGATATGGTTTACATTGCCGCAAAATCCGGCAAGAAACACGCTGACAAAATCCCGACCGTACGCTTGTTTTAATTCGTCTGCAAGTGCACCGGAAAAGTCTGCGCAGTACTCTGTGCCGGTTACTGTATCGTGATGGAGTGAAAAACTACTTAGTGCACCGAGCGGCTTTCCGTCTTTGTTATAAAACAGCATAAAAGGAAAATCCTCATCCGGTTGCCCGATCGGCGCTACAATCTCCGGATTTAAAACGCCCGGATTGGTTCGGATTGCGCCGTCCTTGAGTCGATAGTTGCGGATAAACGCCACGTTCTCCGTCTTTCCGCAACCATAGCGAATGGTTCCCTCCTCCATCGCCTTTATTGCCATTACAGCGCAATCCGCGCCACGACGAATTAAAAACTGTGTATAAAACGGGTCCTCTTTTTGAATTTTGTTATCAAAATACGTCGCCGCAGTATGATTGTGCGTAGCAGCAACCAGGATTTTTTCCTGCGCAACACCCACAAGCTCCAGCACGCGCCTGTAAATACCATCGCAAATCTCCGTCGTTGTACGAATGCCGTCAATAGCAATAATTACAGTCTCCACCTCGCTATGACCTACCGCAAGTGCTTTCACCGAAAGCTTGCTTTTTACGCCGTCTGCAATGCGGATACTTGAATAGCCCGGAATATGTTCGCCCAGAAAGGGTGTAATATCCAACTCGTAAAAACCGCATTTAATGTTGCAATTTGTATAGTTTTCCATTGTGATGCCCCCTGTATGATTTTGCCTTTAGGATATGCCTTTAGGATATGCCTTTAGGATATCAGTCGAAATCGCAAATGTCAAGAATATCCCAACGAAACATTTTCGTACCAAACCATCTGTAACGCCATACACTCACGCCTCTGTCGCCGCAACATACCTTTTTGCAAGCGCGGTAATCGCAGTCCAGTCTTCCTGCTCAACCAGCTTTTTATTGACAATATTGGTGCCGATGCCGAAGCCGGACACACCTGCCTTTAAGTATACCGGCATATTTTCCTCATTGATGCCGCCCACCGCGGTCAGCTTAATGTGGCTAAGCGGTGCTTTCACTGCTTTTACATAGTCCGGGCCGAAGCTCGTAATCGGGAAAAGCTTCACAAAATCTGCGCCGTACTCGTGCGCAGCTTCAATTTCCGTCGGCGTAAGTGCGCCCGGCATGGAAACCATACCCAGCCCGACCGTCTTTTTGATGACCGCTTCCTTCGTGTTCGGCGAAATGATAAAGCTGCCGCCGGCATTTTTGGTAAGCTCTACTTGTGCTTCGGTCAGCACCGTACCTGCACCGATGTACATTCTGCCTGCAAACGCCTCTGACAGCATACGGATGTTTTCCGCCGTTTCCTCGCTCGTTACCTTGCCGGATGCATCATAGGTAATTTCCAGAAGGCGGATACCGCCTGCATACATTGCCTCACAAAGCGGCAAAAGCTTTTCTTTTTCCACCCCGCGGACAATAACAATTAATTTTTCCTTTTCTATTGCTTCTATTACTTCATTACGCATTTTTTCACACCCCTTTTTCTATAGTATAGCACATCTCTTTTCAAATGTACATAAGAAAACACCTTTCCGGAGAAAGGTGTTTTCATTTTTGTTGAACTATTCTACAAACGGCTCAACATTGACCGCAACCGTAGAGTAGGTCTTTACGCCGAAGCTTTCATACTCTGCACGCAGCGTTGTTGTACCAACCTTCTTTAAGGTTACAATACCGTTTGCATCCACGCTTGCAACCTCCGGATCGTCGGAAGTAAACTTCACATCCGTAATGTTCACCGCTACGAAGTTGCCGTTTTTGCTCTTACCTTCAACCACAAGCTGCATCTGCTGACCAACCATCGCGTTAATCGAGCTTGTATAGAAGTAATGATTCCATGCGCCCTGGTCGTCTGCCTCCATCTGCGCGCTGTCATAGAAGCGGATTTCGGAAATACCGACCCATGTGGAGTTGGACGAATACGTCGCCGTTACGCGAACGAAGCGCGCCGGCACATCGCCCATCTTAAACACATTTCTGTCCACACCGAGCGTTGTAGGCACTTCTGTGCAAACCTTTGTATAATTTACACCGTCCGTCGACACCTCAATGTCGAATTTGTAGCTTCTCGAAAGTGCCTTATAGCCGGAAATGGCTACCGAGTGCAGATTCTTCACCGCACCGAGGTCGTAGAGCACAAAGTTGCCGATGCCGTTTGCAGACCAGCGGTTCTGCGTTTCATCGTTGATGATGCCGTCATAGGTACCTGTCATCGGATACTTATCCGACCAGTCAATCGAACTGGATGCAGAAGCAATATCCAAATAGGTCTGGTAGGTCGGCAGCGCACCTGCGTTCTTCACGGTAACGAGCAGCGTCTTTGCAATGCCTTCCGAGCCTGTACCGAGCACGCCTTCAAATGCGTTTTCCACGAAGTTGAAGGTGTAGGTCTTGCCGTCCACCGTCACGGTCGCCGGGTTGCCCTGCGTTACAACCGCTTCCTTGGCGGAGATAACCGAAATTGCCGGTGCTGCTGCACCCTTGGCGATTTCCACATTGTAGTCGTATACTTCGCTGTCGAAGAACTTGATTTCCTTACCGTCCGCCTGTACGCGAATGTCTAACAAATCAATGATTTTGTTAATCTTTTCTGCGTCGTAGGTTACCGGATCATCTGTGATAAGGATAAGTCCTCTGTCATCCCAGAACACTTCCTTGCCGAGCGCTT
Organism: Clostridia bacterium; assembly: GCA_045532715.1. GTDB lineage: Bacteria > Bacillota > Clostridia > UBA1381 > UMGS1253 > RGIG2041. The sequence continues at coordinate 23,579 of JAZSGM010000163.1, read as the reverse complement.
CAACAAGTGCACGGAGCGGAATAAGTGTTCTGCCGCCGATTTCCTGCGCCGGCACATCGAGGGTGACTGCATTGCCGTCAACCATCATCTGATCCGAGCCAAGCTGCAAGGTAATGTGCTTTGCCTTGGTCTTGATACCGACGGTCTGTGTTGCATCGTCCCACGATACGTTTGCACCGATGTTTTCGGAAATAAAGCGTACCGGAACGAGGGTTCTGCCGTTTTGTACAAGCGGCTTAATGTCTAAGTTGTTTGTATCTACATATGTCTTTGCACCGCGCGCAAATGCGTTCGGGTTATCCACCTTGAGTGCAACGACATCGTTAAGCGTCTGGCTTGTTGTCTTCTGCGTACCCTCATCTACGCTCCAGTCTGCAAGCGCCTTCACCGGCTGCGGTGCCGGGATGCCCTCGCCTTCCTTAAGCGGTACAAATTCAACCGTCAGATTGAGCGTTTGCTGATTGGTTACATGGATAAACAGCTTGTGTCCCGGAATATCCGGCTGAATTTCCGGATCCGGAGAAGTCGGCAGCGGCTGTGTCGGCATAATGTCAAGCTTTGCTTCTGCCGGACCCTGCGTGATACGCACGAGCATCTTGTCACCGTCATACTCCAAAAGCGCGCTCTTACCGTCCGGCGCGATGGTAATTTCTGCGTTCATATTTGCAAACCAATAATACTCGGACGCTGCCTTTGCAGTAATTTCATCCTGCAGGACAATCACATCGCGGTTGCCTGTCATCATAACGCCGCGCTTTGCGTCTGTGTAATCATGGTTTGTATCGGTCATATTTATGATACCGTATGCCGTATTGGTGCCGCTCTCAGAGCGGATAACATCAGCATAGTACTGATAATTCATATCCGCCACATCCGGCTTCGGGTTTGCGATAATCGTATTATTTCCCTCACCGCGGCAATGATAGTAAGAAAAGTGACCGCCGGTTTCCGAATGGGTGTGGAAGTTCGGCCAGGAATATGTACCGCCCGGAATGTTCGGCACCGGCGCTCTGCCGTGCATGTACACCCAACGCTTACCTGCCCAGTCAAGCACAAAGCCGCCGGCATCAAGTGCAGAGTGCGAAGCCGTCGCGTCACCTGCATGCATCATTAAAACAAGTGCATCATTATCCGCAAAGCTTGAACGCATCGAGATGCCGTTTGCGCCGTACTGCTCCGTGGACGAATAGAACTTGTCGAGCGCCAAATCGCCTGCTGCCATATTGCTCGGGTCATACCACAAAAGCGAGAATGCAGCATTTTTACCGCGCATGGTGTTGACAAGCTGATTCGTGTCTCTCAAATTGATTGGATACCATGCATATTCCGGCTTGCTGTATTTATTTGCAAGATAGAACATAATCGGCGAATCTACCAAAGCATTTGCCGCGTCGCCGTAGTTAAATGCACCCGTGATACCGTTGTAGTAAATCGGGAAATCGCAGGTCTTATCCAAGCCGCGCACATCCTTAAAATCAAGGAATTCCGGCAGGCTCTTGCCCGGTGCAAGCACGCTGTCGAGCGCAGCCATTGCCTTCACCTGATGGCGCACACCGTAGTCCCAATAGCCGAGCGGCTCCGCATACGCGCCGTCGGCGGAAATTTCCTGGAAGGAATGCGGCAGGCCTTCCCCGGCATTGCGGATGATATATTCCGCTACATCCGGACGCTCGTCATATACGGCAAGCGCTAAAACCATATTCGAGCCGTTACATACGTTATTCCAGTTGTTCGAGCCGGTTCTCCAACCGGTGGAAGAGCCGTAGCCTTCGTATGCAAGTACAGCTTCGCGCAGGCCGTGCTTATCCAGCCAGCCTAAAATGTTTGCTCTTTCCTCTTCGGTCCAGTCGTTATACATCCAGTCGTAGCACAGCGCGAACGCAAGGTTAATATGCGCCGTACACAGCCATGCATCTGCGCCCCAATCCGGCCAATTGCCAACATTTTCAAGCTCCTGATACACTCTGTCCTTATAACGCACATCACCGGTTAAGCAGTACGCAGCTGCGACCGGAATGATGCTGTCTTTAAAGTCCGTCGAACAGTCGTTAATGTTATTTCTTAAATTTCTGTAATACCCAACCGGCTCTCTTTGCAGCATAGCATCCGCGTCCCTGATGATAACACTGTACCAGTAAGCGGCGTTTTCATCCGTAGCAATCTTATCTTTAATTGCCTGCCAATCCGTTACATAAATACGCGGATGCGAGTGAAGCATCACATCGTCCATGCCGGTTCTGTCTTCCTCGCCGATGACGAGCTTGTCCCAGTTCACAGTCGTACCGTCGATGCTGACAAGGCCGCCGATATCCGTATCCGGTGTGGTAACAACCACATTGTCAATTGCAGACCAGCTGCCGTCCGTTTCCACGCCGCAGTTGATGCGCAGGCGCGCCGAGGTCGCACCCTGCAGATTGATATTTCTTTCAGAATGCAGTTTGCCGTCTACATAAACCTTCGCCTTGCCGCTAACCAAGTCACAACGGATTTTTACATGAATCCAATCCGTCGTATTTGCTGACGGGAAGGTGCTCATATAGGTCGGGCTGTTTTCGCTTTCATGCACAATATTAATACTTGGGAAGCCCGTCAAGCCACCGCTGTTTTTCATATCCAAATCAATGGTCAGCGTTTTTAAGCCATCGAGCGGAAGTGCACGATCGACACGCGGTGTGCGCTTTGCCGCATTCGGCGTATTCGGCTCACCGTGGTAAGCACGAAGAATCTTGTTTCCGTCCGTATCCTGCTCGACATACATACGAGCCGCAGAATTGATTGCACTGCCGGTAAAGCCACCTGCCGGATTCATTGCCGGTGCCTTGCCAATCGTCTGGTTTTCAAAGTTTTCATTTACAATCGTTAATAAATCACCGCTTTCCGGCAACATATCTTTTTCGTTAAACGGTGTGTCGAGTTCCTTAATCTGACCGCCGATTTTATAGTCCTTGTCCGTTGTAGTAACCTTAAAATCATCAATCATAACCCAGCTACCGTCGATGTCTACCGAAGAACCGAGGCGCAGGGAAAACTTTTCTTTGCCTTCAAAGTCGATGCTTCTTGCATCGCCCTGCTTTTGGTCGTCCACATAGACCTGCGAGGTACCATTCTTAAAGTCCACATGAACCTCAATACTTGTCCATTCCTTAAAGTTGTGCGGTGCTGCCGACCAACCGATTGCTGTGTTGGAATCTGCTTCCATAAAGCCAATCGTTGCCGATGAATTGCCGCCGCTCGATTTTACGCGGTAGCTGATGGTCATATTCGTAAGCCCTTCCAAAGAAAAGGTCTTCTCAAGACGCGGACTGCGCTTCTTTTCGTCCGCACCGGTCGGGTTACCGTGGTAACACTTTAATACCTGGTTCCCATCCTCATCCTTTTCCACAAACATACGCGCTACATCCGTTACAGCGCTGTTTGTTCCGTCAAAGCCGTCCGTCTTCTTCGGTGGTTTTGCACCTGTGGCATAGGATTCAAAATCCAAGTCCATCAGCACAAGCACGCCATCGTCTGCCGCAAGTGCAAGCGGCGAGCAAAGCGCCAGAAGCATAACCATGCTTATAAGCACGCTGATGCTTCTCATCCACTTTCCTTTCATTTTCATACACTCCTTTTATAATAATTTTAAAAAACATACATTTTTTATCATTTTGTATATAAATGTACAGATTTTTCATCAACATATAATTATAACATCCGTAAAAATTGAAGTCAATAGACCATATTCCTTATTTCTAGTACTTTCGTAAACGGTTTGTATACTTTTGTAGCCTCACATAGTTCCATTGTACTACATTTATATCATTTCCGCAAGTGCCCGAAAAGACATTTTTGCAAGGTTTATGTCCTTTTGTTCAATCAAAATAATTATATCACTTCTGCATTTTTCCGTACATAGAAAAAAGTCACTTTTTCAAGTGACTTTTTCCCATATAAATTATTTATTCTGCCAATACCGGGATTTCCGCTTCAGCGCGAATGCCGAGCAGTTCATAGACTGCACGAAGCTTTGTGCTGCCAGCCTTATGCAGCGTTACAACACCGTTTGCATCCACACTTGCAACCGAAGGATTATCGCTTGTAAATACGACATCGGACAGTGCAACCGGAACAGTCATACCGCTTGCATTTTCGCCCGTAACAGCGAGCTGCAGCGTGCTGCCCGCCTTGGCGTTAATCGAATCTGTGTAGAAGTACAGGTTCCACGCACTCTGGTCATCTGCTTCCATCTGTGCACTTTCGTAAATACGCACCTCGTTTATACCAATCCAAGTCGTATCGGTTGCAGAAAGACCGGTGATACGCACATAGCGCGCATTCACATCGCCAAGCGAATACACATCGTGGTCCACGCCGCTCGTAGTGCTGGCCTTTTCATGGATTGTCTGCCAGTTTTCGCCGTCTACAGAAGTTTCGATTCTGAATTCGTACGAACGCGAGATTGCTCTGTAGCCTGCAATCGCAATCGAGTGCAGATTCTGTGCTTTGCCGAGGTCGTACATAATCCAACTGCCTTCGCCATCTGCCGACCAGCGGTTAACCGTTGCATTGCTGATAATGCCGTCGTAGGTACCGGTCATCGGGTACTTTTCCTCTGTCCACTCGATTGAGCTTTTAGCGCTTGCAATGCTTAAGTAGGTCTGATATTGCGGCAGTGCGCCGTCAACGACAACCTCTGCTTTCAGCTTCTTTACAATATTCTCCGAGCCCGTACCAATCAAGCCTTCAAATGCATTTTCCACAAAATTGAAGGTATAGGTCTTGCCGTCAATTGTGGCGGTTGCCGGATTTCCCTGCACTACGACTGCTTCCTTATCGGAAAGCACCGAAAGTGTCGGGACAGCAGCGCCCTTGGCAATTTCTACATTGTAGTTATATACTTCACTGTCAAAGAACTTGATTTCCTTGCCGTCCGCCTGTACACGAATGTCTAACAAATCAATAATTTTGTTAATCTTATCCGCTTCATAATCTACCGGCTTATCCGTAATAAGAATGAGACCTCTGTCGTCCCAGAACACCTGCTTACCGAGCGCTTCTACAAGTGCACGGAGCGGAATGAGCGTTCTGCCGCCGATTTCCTGTGCCGGCACATCGAGCGTTATTGCCTTGCCGTCCACAATCATCTGGTCACTTCCGAGCTGCAGAGATATGCTCTTTGCCTTTGTTTTGATGGAAACCGTCTGTGTTGCATCGTCCCAGCCGACGGTTGCACCGATGTTTTCGGAAATAAAGCGTACCGGTACAAGCGTTCTGCCGTTTTGCACAATCGGCTTAATGTCTAAATTGCTTGTATCTACATAGGTCTTTGCACCCTTCGCATACGCATTCGGGTTATCGACCTTGAGCGCAACCACATCACCAAGTGTCTGACTGGTGGTCTTTGCGCTGCTGCCGTTTGTGCTCCAGCTTGCAAGCGGCTGGACCGGCAGCGGTGCCGGGATGCCCTCGCCCTCTGCAAGCGGTACAAATTCTACCGTCAGGTTGAGTGTCTGCGCATTCTGCGTATGCACAAACAGCTTATGCTCATCAATCTTTATCTGCACATCCGGATTCGGACTGGTCGGCAGCGGACGCGTCTGCATAATGCCCAAGCATGCATCAGCCGGACCCTGCGTAATGCGAACAAGCATCTTATCGCCGTCGTATTCCAAAAGTGCACTCTTGCCGTCCTCAGCAAGTGTGATTTCCGCATGCGTATTTGCAAACCAGTAAAATTCCGACGGTTTATTTGCCTTGATTTCGTCCTGAATCACAAGTCTGCTTCGATTATCCGTCAGCATAAAACCGCGCTTTGCGTCGGTGTAATCTTTGTTGGTATCGGTCATATCAATAATACCGAATGCCGTGTTTTCGCCGCTTTCGCTGCGCACGAGCTGTGCATAGTACTGATAGTTCATATCCGGCATATCCTGCTGCGGGTTGGCGATAATGGTATTATTTGCCTCGCCGCGTGTATGATAGTACTGATAGCGGCCGTTCTTCTCTCTTTTTGTGTGGTAGTTTGGCCAGGAATATACACTGCCGGAAATACCCCAACCGTCTAATCTGCCGTACATATGCACCCAGCGCTTGCCTGCCCAGTCGAGCACAAAGCCGCCGGCATCCAGATTAGCGTGTGCTGCCGTTTCGTCACCGCCGCGCGCCATGACAACGAGCGCTTCATTATCTGTAAAGCTTGAGCGCATTGAAATACCGTTTGCACCAAGCGGCTCGTCCGAAGAATAGAACTTATCTAACGGCAAGTCACCGCCCTGTACATTGTCCGGATTGTACCAAACGAGTGCGTGCGCTGCATTCTTTGCGTCAAACGGCGCTGCATTCGGGTTGTTGTCCATCATATTGAGCGGATACCACGCATACTGCGGCTTATTGTACTTGTTTGCGAAATAGAACATACTCGGTGAATACACCAACTTGGTTACACCGTCGCCGTAGCTGAACGCGCCGTTTGTACCGTTGTAGTAAATCGGAAAATCACTTGTATTATTCACGCCGCGCACATTTTTAAAATCCAGGCACGCCGGAATCGACTTTCCGTCCTCAACGCAGCTATCGAGTGCTGCCATCGCCTTCACCAAATGGCGCACGCCGTAGTCCCAGTAGCCGAGTGGCTCTGCATAGGCGCCGTCAGCAGAAATTTCCTGCAAGGAAGGCGGTAAAACCTTCGCCACCTTGGCATAGATATAATCCGCAATCTCCGGCAGCTCATCTGCAAATGCAATCGCTGCTACAAGATTGGAGCCGTTGCATACCTGACACCAGTTGGTTTTCGCATTGCCGCCGTCTACCCAGGTATGCGACGGTCCTTTGCACTCGTAAGCCAGAACGCTTTCCTTAAAGCCCTGATCTCTCACGTAACCGACAAGCTCTTCCCTCTGCTCAGGTGTAAAGTCGTTATACAGCCAGTCGTAGCAAACACCGTAGGCATACAGAATATGCGCCGTACAAAGCCATGCTGCTGCACCCCAATCCGGCCAGTTGCCGATTGCGACCATTTCCTTATATACTCTGTCTTTATAACGCGTATCTCCCGTAATGCAGTATGCCGCTGCAATCGGCACGACTCTGTCTTTAAATTCTGTCGAATCCTCATTGATGTTACCGCGCACATTGATGGTATACTCAACCGGGCTCGTATTCAGATGCGAATCCGCAAATGCAATTACCGTATCTGCCCACGCCTTCATATTTTCGTCCGTCTGAATTCTGTCACGAATCCCTTGCCAGTCCGTTACAAAAATACGCGGATGCGTTTTGCGCATCACATCGGCAAGTCCGGTCTTCTCGTCGGTCATTTCAAACTCGTCCCAGTTGATGGTGTTTCCGTCAATACCGAACATACCGCCGATATTTTTATCCGTCGTACTGAGCTTAAAATTATCAAACATCAGCCAGCTGCCATCGAGTTCAACCTTTGTACCATAGCGCACGCGGAAGGCTTCTCTGTCACCAAGCTCCACGCTGTACTCGTCGCCATATGCTTCCCCGTTGATGTAAACCTGTGCGGTGAAGGTGTTTGTCCCGGCGTCCGACTGCAGCATCAAAACTTCAACGTGCGTCCACTCCTTAAATTCCGTCGGCACCTTGATGCTGCGAATCACCTTATTCTCCGTTGCCTCAGCAATGGAAAAATTCATAAAGGATGCACCGCCGCTCGACTTTAAGTCAAACTCAATTTTTAAATTCGTTAAACCCTTTGCCTGCAGCGTCTTTTCCACACGCGGACTTCTGGCTGTTGCACCATCGGCTGTCGGATTACCGTGGTATGCCTTTAAAACATTATTGCCGTCCGTGTCCTCCTCGACATAGAAGCGGGCCTCTGACGTAATCGCACCCGTATCAAAGCCGGTCGACTTGTACGTGTATTTGGCCCCGACCTTTTCATTTTCAAAGTCGAGATTCATAAACACAACTGCCTCGCCCGTGGCGAATTCCTCTTTTGGATCTCGTACAATCGCAAATCCCATCGGCGCACAAAGCGTCAGAAGCATTACGGTGCACAAAAGAACGCCGATGCCTTTGAACCATTTTCCTCTCATTTGCATACACTTCCTTTTCTTTAATTCTTTTATAAAAATTTAATTCTTAACTGTTTCCAATGCCTGCTGCTTTTTCTGATAAACGCGAAGCCATTTTCCGGAGAAAAAGCGCCAAGCATAAAGAGTCGCACGCACTATCCAATCCAGCGCAAGAGCGTAGTATATACCCACCACGCCCGTGTGGAATACATTAACGAATACATAAGCACAGCCGACTCTGAAAATCCACATAGAAAACATAGAAACGGTCATTGTATAGCGCACATCCGATGCCGACTGCAGTACATATCCCATCTGGAATGCAAGTGGGCGAATCGGCATGATCGCGCTGTTGACAAGCACCATCGCTGTACAAAAACCGACACCAGCCTCTGACAGATTAAACCAGCCTGCAATCTGCGGGGCAAATATGCTGATAACAAGTACAACCTGCAGCATAATGGCATATTTGTAACCAAACAATCGATAAGTATTTTTCTTTGCCTGCCCAAATTCACCGGCACCGATGCATCTGCCCACAATTGCCGGCACCGCCAAAGCCAGCGCCTGCCCCGGCAAGTAGGCAAAGTTGCAGATTTTAAGGCTCGCTGCATACGCCGCAACGGAGGTAGTACCGAGCGAAACTGTCAAACTCGACAGCATTGTTCTGCCGAACTGAAACATAAAATTTTCAACACCCATTGGGATGCCCAATGCATAAATCTGCTTAAGCTTGCCAAAATGTAGCCTGTTGTTCGATTTGAAATCAACTTTAATCAAGCCCTTGGAATGCTTCACTGTATAATCATACAGCACAACTGCGACAATACGGGATATGAGCGTTGGAATTGCCACACCGTAAACCCCTGCATGAAGCACATAAATACCGATGGCATTTCCCACAAGGTGGATTACGGTCGTTATCAGTGAAATATTCAAAGAAACACGTGTATTTCCCTCAGCGCGAAAAACAGCCGCAAGCGCATTGTCTATCGCAAAGAAAGGAATCGAAACGGCTATGACCACCAAATACTTACACGCATTGTCCATAACCTCGGGTTCAATGCTACCGAAAACCAGGGTTAAAATACTGCGATTAAACACAATCAGCACAAGCATAAGCACAAGCGCAATGATAAGATTCGAAAGCAAAAGCTGCTTTGCATAGCTTGCCGCACCATCGATGTCTTTTCTGCCGAGCGACTGCGCACAAAGCACAGCACTTCCCGATGCCAAAGCCGCCATCGTTGTCGTAAGAATTGCCGAAAGCTGGTCAACCAGAGAAACGCCCGCAATCGCCGCCTCGCCAACACTTGCAACCATAACTGTGTCTGCAAAGCCGCCAAAAATCAAGAAAAACTGCTGCAGCAAAAGCGGTAAGATGATTGAAAGAATTTGTTTGCTTGTAAACATTTTGCCCCTCCCGATAGTTGTCCAACGAATTTTTGTCGTCCAATATTGACTTTTCACCAATACAAGTATATAATGTAATCCAGCGAAACTCAAGAATAGATTTGACTTTTTTTCGTAAGATTTTGACTTTAGGAGGCCATATATGCAAGAAGCAATATTTCAGCCGCCCAAGGAGCGAACACCGGGAGAATTTTCCGTTTATATTGAGCATTCCCCGACAGAAACGTACACCAGACCGCATCGACACGATTTTTATGAGCTGCTTTTTTACCGCAGCGGCGCAGCAACCTTATATTGCAGCGATGCAAAAATCCAGGTGCACGCCGGCGATCTGGTCGTTATAAATAAAGGCGAGCTGCACGCAATGGAGTCTGCCGGCGGCACAGCGTATTACTATATCCGCATCCATCCCGATTTTTTCGCAGAGCTTCCCTTCGACAACATTCATATTCAAAAGCACATCCAAAACGACGAAACCGTTAAACAGGCGATTTATAACTTATACGAAGAGAATTGCTCGAACAAGCCCTGGTGCGATATGATGCTCAAAAGCCACGCCTACGCGATGATGGCACATCTTTTGCGCAATTATACATTAACGCACTCGCAAAAGGAATCTGCGCAGCTCACCGCAAAAGAACAGCGTATGGATATCGTACTCAGCTATATCGACAAGCACTACACGGATAAAATTTCCACGCGCAAGCTTGCTGCGCTTTGCCATTTAAACGAAAGCTATTTCTGCCGCTGCTTCAAAAAGACAACCGGCAAAAGCGTGCTTGACTACATTACAGACTACCGCATAGAAAAAGCATCTATGCTTTTAAAGAAAAGCACAGATGCCATTGCAGTCATCGCCGCGCAAGTCGGTTTTGACGATGTAACCTATTTCGGCAAGCGATTTAAGGCAGTCATGGACGTAAGCCCCATGCAGTTTCGCAAACAGCAAACAAAAAAAGACCGTCATATGGTGGCTATCCCTATGGATAACCACCGGTGATATTTGCCGCTATGCGGCAAGTGATATTGCTTCGCAGTGATATATTTGCTTCGCAAATGTGAAATATCCGATAAATCGGATGTAAATGATTAAAAGCCGTCTCTGTGAGACGGTTTTTTTCCATAACACTTCCTGCAAGGAAATATATCACATGTTCGACAGAACATATATCACACGCCGACAGGCGTATACCACTCGCTCTTCAGGGCGAATTTCACTGCGCGTATCCCTTGGGATAACGCGCTTTGACGGTCTTTTTCGTTTATTTATATCTGCGGAATAAATTCTACGCACAAATCCAGCTTTTGTATGTTCTCCATATGAATACGCAGCTTGTTTTCCGGAATGACCGGCTGTTGCGGCGGATGCGGCGAGGTTTCAAGCGGAATCGCCGGCACAACCTCAAACGCTGCATCGGCAGGCGCATTTTTGATGCGTACAAGCATTTCGTCCTCACCCATTTTCAAAATGGCACTTCTTTTATCTTCGGAGAGTGTAATCTCCGCCGTTGTATTGGCAAACCAATAAAATTCCGACGGCTTTTTCGCCGTAATTTTATCCGTAATCACAACGCGACTGCGATTTTCCGTAAGCGCAATCGTACGCTTTGCATTTTCATAATCGTGATTGGTGCTTGTCATATCAATCACACCGTAGGCACTGCCCGCTTCAGAGGCAGATTCTACAAGCTGTGCGTAGTACTGATAGTACATATCCGGCATATCTTTTTCAGGATTTGCAATGATTGTATTGTTTGCCTCGCCGCGCACATGGTAGTACATAAAGCGCGCATCCTTTTCCTCGCGCTTGTGATAATTCGGCCAGGAATAAAGCGTACCTGCCTTAAGTCCTGCCGGCGTTCTGCCATACATATGTACAAAGCGCTTGCCCTTCCAATCCAGGATAAAGCCGCCGGCATCCAAATTCCCGTGCGCCGCCGTGCCGTCGCCCGCGTGTGCAAGCACTACGAGCGCATCTTCAGACCATGCAGAGCGCATCGAGATGCCGTTTGCGCCGTACTTTCGCGTCGAGGTATAAAACTTATCCAGCGGTAGCTTTACATCCTTCACCTTCGCGTGCACCGGATTGTACCACAAAAGCGCCTCAGTCGCATTTTTGGCGAGGCAATCTTCCTTCCAGCCGCAATCGTCCATATATTCTGATGCATACCAAGTGTACTGCGGCTTGTTGTAAAAGTCCGCAAGCCAGAACATACACGGCACCAAAACCGTTTCGAGCGCGCCGTCACCATAGTTAAACGCACCGCACGTACCGTTATAGTAAATCGGGAAATCGCAGGTGTTATCCAAGCCGGATACCTTGGAAAAATCCAGGCATTCCGGCAGTTTTTCGCCATCCGCCAAAGACGTGTTCAGGGCGTGCATCGCCTTGACCTGATGCCCGATGGCATAGCCCCAGTAGCCGACCGGCTCGGCATATGAGCCGTCCGCCGACAGCTCGCCGAAGCTGTACGGCAGTCCCTCTGCCGCTTTTTTTGTAATATACTCTGCCACCTCAGGAAGCTCATCTGCAAAGGCAAGCGCCGCCACGATATTGGAGCCGTTTGTCACGTTATTCCAGTTGTTGTAGGCGTGTCTCCACCAACCGTTTTCATCCACACCTTCATAGGCAAGAATGGCTTCGTTAAAGCCCTGATCACGTGTCCAGGCAACAATCTGCGCTCTTTCTTCTGCGGTAAAATCGTTATACAGCCAGTCATAGCAAAGCGCAAAGGAGAACAGAATATGCGCCGTACACAAGTAGGCATTTGAGCCCCAGTACGGCCAGTTGCCCACATTTTCAAGCTCGGACCATACGCGGTTTTTGTAGCGCACATCCCCCGTCAGGCAATATGCCGCCGCAACCGGAATCACATTATATTTAAACTCGGTAGAGCAATCGTTGATGTTATTTCGGATATTGACAAAATACTTTGTCGGCGGCGCATCCACGAGCTTTTCCGCAGCTGCAATCACGGCATCATACCAATGCTGCATATGCACATCTGTTTTGATTTTTTCTTTGATTTCTCCCCAATCGCGGGTTAAAATGCGCGGATGCGTTTTGCGCATCACCGAAGTAATACCGCTCTTTTCCGTTTCGATTTCGCAAAACTTATCCCACAAAATTTTGGTTTTATCTTCAGAAATGTAAGCCTTCACCGCAATCACTCCCGTTTTGAATTTAAGTTGCCTTCATTATAGCAATATCCACTTGAAAAAGCAATAAAAAAGTCGCAGAACCAAAAATAATTCTGCGACCTTTTTGTTTATTCTACAGTAACCGCCATACGCGCTTTAATCGTAACGCCCAGAATTTCATATTCCGCTACGATTTCTGCCTTGCCCGCCTTATGCAACGTAACAAGACCGTTTGCATCTACGGTTGCAATTTCCGGCTTGGTGCTCGAAAGCTTCACATCGGTGATTTCAAGCGGGAATTCTGCACCGCTCTTGGTAAAGCCCAATACATCAATCCGCTGCGTCGTGCCTGCCATTGCGTTAATCTGCGCATCGTAGAAGGTGCGATACCAAGCATTCTGGTCATCGGCTTCCATTTGCGCACTGTCATAGATGCGTACTTCGTTGATGCCCATCCAGTTGGTATTTGTCGCCGAAAGACCTGTGATGCGAATATAGCGTGCGCTCTTGTCGCCGAGCTTGTATACATCATGGTCTACGCCATAGGTGGTCTTTGCCGCCTCGTGCGCCGTCTCCCAATTCTGTCCGTCCTTCGAGGTTTCAATCTTAAATTCGTAGGAACGAACGAGCGCTCTGTAGCCGGCAATACAAATCGAGTGCAAATTCTTTTCTGCACCCAGATCGTACAGAATCCAGTTGCCGGCACCATCTGCCGACCAGCGGTTTTGGGTTGTATCGCTGATGATACCGTCATAGGTACCACCCATCACATACTTTTCGTTCCAGTCAATCGAGCTTTTTGCACTTGCGATGTCCAGATAGGTCTGGTAATTTGCCGTTCCCCCTTCATAGATAACCTGAAACTGCATCTGCTTAAGCACGCCCTCGGAGCCGGTGCCTAAAATGCCCTCAAACGCATTTTCTACAAAATTGATGGTATACGTCTTATCGCCAACAGTTACAGTTGCCGGATTGCCTTGCGCAACTACCGCTTCCTTGTCGGAAATTACGGATACCGTCGGCATAGCCGCACCCTTGGCAATCTGTACATGGTATTCGTACACTTCGCTGTCAAAGAATTTCATTTCCTGACCGTCAAGCTGTACACGAATGTCCAATAAATCAATAATCTTATCAATCGTTTCTGCCGGGTAGTTCATCACAGCACTACCGATTAAGATAAGACCTCTGTCATCCCAGAACACCTGCTTACCGAGTGCTTCTACAAGCGCACGCAGCGGAATCAGTGTTCTGCCGCCAATGGTCTGTGCCGGTACATCGAGCGTTACCGCTTCGCCGTTGACCAGCATCTGCGTCGAACCAATCTGCAAAGAGATATTCAGTGTCTTTGTCTTTACGGTTACGGTCTGCGTTATATCATCCCAACCGACACTTGCGCCGAACTTTTCGGAGATAAAGCGCACCGGCACAAGCGTTCTGCCGTTCTGTACAATCGGCTTGATGTCAAGATTTGCAGTATCTACGTAAGTCTTTGCGCCCTTCGCGTAAGCGTTCGGGTTATCCACCTTCAGCGCAACTACGCCGCTCAAGCTCTGACTCGTTGTCTTTTCTGCGCCGTTGTCGACTGTCCAGTCAGCAATTGCCTTCACCGGCAGCGGCGCCGGGATCCCCTCGCCTTCCTTCAGCGGCACATATTCCACCGTCAAAGTCGTTTCTGTCACATTGGTCATATGAATGAACATCTTATGACCTTCCAAATCCGGCTGAATGTCCGGGTCCGGGCTCGTCGGCAGCGGCGCTGTCGGCATAATGCCAAACTTTGCATCTGCAGGGCCGGAGGTAATACGGACAAGCATCCGATCGCCCTCCATTTCCCAAAGGGCACTTTTGCCGTCCTCTGCAATGGTAATTTCAGCATCTGTATTTACAAACCAGTAAATCTCAGAGGGTGCCTTTGCCTTAATTTCATCCTGCACCACAACAACATCGCGGTTACCTGTGAGCATAATACCACGCTGTGCAGCTTCGTAATCCTCATTTGTCGGTGTCATATTGATAACGCCGTAAGAAGTATTCACACCGGCTTCATACTTGGAAACCTCGGAAAAATACTGATAGTACATATCCGGCTTGCCCGGCTTAGGGTTAATAATGAAGGTGTTGTTCGCTTCACCACGGGTAATGTAATACTGATATCTGCCCTCTTCCGTTTTTGTATTGTAATTCGGCCAGCCGTAGCAATCCGTGATACCGCGGGTATTTCTGCCGTACATATATACCCAGCGCTTACCCGCCCAATCCAGCACAAAACCGCCGGCATCAAGGTTGGAGTGCGACATGGTTTCGTCACCTGCGTGCGCTGCGATAAAGAGCGCATCCGGGTCCTCAAACGACGAACGCATCGAAATACCGTTTGTACCGTACTTTTCCGTCGAGGAATAGAATTTATCTAACTTAAAGCCTGCCTCCGGCGCTTTGTTCATGCTCGGGTCAAACCACATCAGCGCAAGTACTGCCCCCTGCGCAGAAATCGAGTTTGCCTTCGGATGGGTTGTGATATCCAGGTTATACCATGTGTATTCCGGCTTGTTGTACTTTGTAGACAGATAATACATAATCGGTGTGTGCTGAATTTCCAGCGTACCGTCACCGAAGTTAAATGCACCGGTTGTACCGTTGTAGTAAATCGGAAAATCACCGGAATTGTTGAGGCCCGTTACACCCTTGAAATCAAGTACACTCGGGATGCTCTTGCCCGGCAAAACCGAAGAATCGAGCGCCGCCATAATCTTTACGAGATGGCGTACACCGTAATCCCAGTAGCCAAGCGTTTCTGCATAGCCGCCGTCTGCCGAAATTTCATCAAAGGTTTTCGGGATACGCATTGCGCCCTGCGCTAAGATATAGTTTGCAAGCTCCGGCTTGTCGTTTGCAATCGCAATTGCCGCAACCATATTCGAGCCGTGGCAAACCATACCCCAGTTATTGGATGCGTTAATCCAGCCCGTGCCGACGCCGTAGCCTTCATATGCCTGCACCGCCGCAGTAAAGCCGTTCTTCATCCATGCTTCGATGACCTTTTCACGCTGCTGCGGTGTAAAAGCATTGTACAGCCAGTCATAGCACACGCCGTAGGCAAACATCATATGTGCCGTACAAAGGTAAGCATCATGACCCCAATCCGGCCATGTACCTGCCGTTACAAGGTCCTGATATACCTTATCTAAGTATTTCTGTTCCCCGGTTAAGCAATATGCCGCCGCAACCGGAATGATATAACGCTTAAAATTCGTTGTCGCATCGTTTACGGTGTTACGCGCATTTCTGTAATATTCCACCGTCGGCGTACCGACCTGCGCGTCCGCGTGGCGGATAATCTGATCGTACCAAGCCTTGCAGTTTTCGTCCGTCGCAATCTTTTGCTTGATTACATCCCAATCGGTGACATAAATGCGCGGATGCTGTTGGTTCATTACATCCAAAAAGCCCGTAGACGGCACATCAGATTCCGGCAGCTTATTCCAGTTTACGGTCACGCCATCCAAGCCGACGATACCACCCAAATCCAGATTCGTCGTTGTAATCAGCACATTGTCAATCGCCGCCCAGCTCGAATCCGGCTGTACAATGCTGGCAAAGCGGATACCGATATTGTCAATGCCCGCAATAGAGAAGCTATGTACGCTATCCTCCTTGCCATCTGCATATACAGTTGCCGTAGCCTCCTGATTTTCAATCTCGCAAACAATCTTAATGTGTGTCCACTTATCAAATTTGTACGGCGTCTTTAAAGGCGCAAGACTTTCGTTGGTCTTTGCCTTCATGATGCTGACACTCATATTCGTTTCGTCCATAGACGACATAACATCAAAATCCACCGTAAATTGCGTAAGTCCCGCCGTCGGAATGTATCTTTCCACGCGCGGGTTACGGGTTTTATCCTCGGAAGGGTCGCCGTGATAAGCCTTTAAATACTTATTGCCGCCTTCCTCCTCGGTAATATTCATTGCCGCCTGCACGCCGTAAGCACCGGTCGTAAAGCCCATACCGCCCGTGGTGATGTTCTTGCCAACCGTACCTTTTTCAAAGTCCTCGCGCATAATCACGAGCTTGTCTTCGGTCAATTCCGGCTTGTCCAGATCCTTTAAGACCACCTTGATGGCAAATGCCTGCATCGGCAGCATTGAAAGCACCATCACCAGTGCAAGCACCATACCGAGAATTCGCACATATCTTATTTTCATACTGTCACACTCCTTGTTTATATTACAATTATAATTTAATTATAGCATACCTGCTCCGCAAAACAAAAGAACCGTTTTTGCCTTCTTTAGGGCCTTTTTTTGCCAAAAACGCGTTCTTTTTTATACGCTCAATATCAATATAACAGTTTCCGAACACAATTACAATGGAAAATGATGCGTTTTTATGGACAAAAGTGCGAAAAGGCAGGTGCCAAAAACCGGCGCCTGCCCCCGTTATTGTTTTTTCGTTTTATTGTACCGTTACCGTAATGGTAGCACGCTTTTTCATGCCGATGACACTGACTTCTGCATAAATGCTTGTTTCACCTGCACCGACCAGCTTTACATTGCCCGCAGCATCTACAGTGGCAATGCTTTCATCCATACTGCCGAATGTAACATCTGCCACATTTACCGCAAGCGCTGCACCGTTTTTATCCGCGCCCAGAACAGCGAGCTTTACGCTGCTTCCGACCTTGCCGCTGATACCTTCTTTATTAAAATTCAGATTCCAAAGCGACTGGTCGTCTTCCATCATCTTCGCGCTCTCATAAATGCGCACCTCGTTGATACCGAGCCATGTACCGGTCGATACGCGTGTACCGGTTAATTTGATATAGCGTGCACGCTTATCACCGAGCGCAAATACATCGACCTGCTTACCGGCATTGGTCTGCGCATCCGTCACCTTTTCCCAATTTGTACCGTCAGCGGAGATTTCAACTGCGAAGGTGTAAGCACGCTGCTCTGCCTTATAACCTGCAATTGCAATGGAATTTATATTCTTCACACTGCCGAGGTCGTAGCAAATCCAGTTGCCCATACCGTCTGCCGACCAGCGGTTTGCGGTATCATCACTGATAACACCGTCAATCGTGCCGCTCGGCTGATACTTTTCATCCCATTCAATCGAAGATGTAACATCCGCTACATCGAGATAGGTCTGATAGCCAGCATCCGTTGTCACACCCTCAATCGTAAGCTTGAGGGTACTCAGAATACCTTCCGAGCCCGTGCCCAAAAGACCGTCAAACGGATTTTCCGCAAAGCGCAGTGTGTAGCTCTTACCGCCCACGGTTACAACCGCAGGATTCCCCTGCACTATGCTGCTTTCGCTGTCCGAGAGCACGCGCACCTCCGGTACGCTTTCGCCCTTCGCAAGTGCAATGTCGTATTCGTAAACTTCACTGTCAAAGAATGTAAGCTCCTTATCGCCATACTGAATACGTGTATCCAAAAGCGCTACCGTTTTGTCGATGGTATCTTTGTCCATTCCAAGGACATCCTTACCGATAACGATAAGACCTCTGTCGTCCCAAAGCACCTCTTTGCCGAGTGCCTCAACAAGCGCACGCAGCGGAATGAGCGTTCTGCCGCCAACGGTCTGCGCCGGCACATCCAGAGTTACCTGGCTGTCGCCGACCATCATAAGGTTGCTGCCGATTTGCAATGTAATTTCCTTGCCAAGTGTCTTTAAAGAAACCGTCTGGGTTGCATCGTCCCAACCGACCTTTGCGCCGAAGTTTTCTGCAATAAAGCGCACCGGCACAAGTGTTCTGCCGTTTTGCACAATCGGTGCAATCTCTAAATTGGTTGTGTCTACATAGGTCTTTGCACCCTTTGCATACGCATTCGGGTTATCTACTTTGAGTGCAACCACATCGCCGAGCTTCTGACTCGTCAGCATTTCATCGTTTTCATCTACGCTCCAATCGGAAAGCGGCTTAACCGGCTGCGGCGCCGGAATTGCTTCGCCCGCCTTCAGCGGAACAAATTCCACAGTCAGCTTCAAGTCCTTCACGTCTTCCATGTGAATATAGAGCTTCTGTTCATCGAGCATTGGCTGAATCGACGGATTCGGAGAAGTCGGCAGCGGTTGCGACATCATAACGCCAAGCTTTGCATCCGCCGGACCCTGCGTAATACGCACGAGCATCTTATCGCCGTCCATATCGAGAAGCACACTTTTGCCGTCCTCTGCAATTGTAATATCCGCCTTCGTATTTGCAAACCAATAAAATTCCGACGGCTTGTTTGCCTTGATTTCATCCTGAATAATAACAACCTCGCGGTTGTCCGTCATCATCAGACCGCGCTTTGCATCCTCGAAATCTGCATTTGTATCAGTCATATTGATGATGCCGTACGCTGTATTTGCCGAGCTCTTGCCTTCAAGCAGCTCTGCAAAATAGGTGATGTTCATATCGGCGCCGTCCTGCACCGGATTTGCGATAATCGTGTTATTTGCCTCTGCACGGCAATGGTAGTACGAATAGTGTCCGCTCGCCTTTTTCGTATGGTAGTTCGGCCAGCCGTAAACAGACGCCTGCCCCGCTACGCGTCTGCCGTACATATGCACAAATCGCTTTCCTGCCCAGTCAAGAACGAAACCGCCCGCATCCAGCGAAGAGTGCGACGCTTTTTGGTCACCTGCACGCATTGCAATGTAAAGCGCATCCTGGTCCGTCCATGACGAGCGCATCGAGATGCCGTTTACGCCGAGAGATTCTTTGGACTGATAGTATTTATCGAGTGCAAAGCCCTCCTCCGGCAAACTCGCGTTGTCCGGATCGTACCACAAAAGCGACCAAACCGCTTCCTTGCCCGATTCGTGCGATACATACGGACTATTTTCATACATATATTGGTTGTACCATGCATACTGCGGCTTGTTATATTTATTCGCAAAGTAATACATAATCGGCGAAACAATCATACCCGGGTCAGCATCACCATAGTTAAATGCCGCCGTAATACCATTGTAGTAAATCGGGAAGTCACCCGAATTGTCAAAGCCGGTTTCGTCCGAAAAGTCGAGGCACTCCGGCAAGGTTTTTCCGTCTAATAAAGCACTGTCGAGCGCCGCCATTGCCTTAACCTGATAACGCATACCATAGTCCCAGTAGTTGATTGGCTCGGCATACGCTCCGTCTGCAGACACCTCGTGGAAGCACTTCGGCAAGCTCTCTGCCGCATGATGTAAAATGTAGTCCGCTACATCCGGATATTCATCTGCAATTGCAATTGCCGCAACCAGATTCGAGCCGTTACATACATTGTTCCAGTTGGATTTGGAATTCGGCCATACCGTCCCCTTCGCATGCCCCTCATAACCGAGCACCGCTTCGCGGATACCCTTTTCCATCAGCCAACCGAGAATATTTTCTCTTTCTTCCTCTGTCCAGTCATTATACAGCCAGTCATAACAAACCGCAAAGGTTAAAATGTTATGTGCCGTACAAAGATACGCATCTGCGCCCCAGTCCGGCCAGTTGCCGACGTACTCTAATTCTTCGTAAAGTCTGTCCTTATAGCGCTTATCCTTTGTCAGGGCATACGCTGCTGCAAGCGGAATGGTCGCGCCACGGAAAGACGATGAACAGTCATTTAAATTGTTTCTGCTGTTTCTGAAATACTTGGTCGGCGTTGTACCGATGCGCGCTTCACCGGCAGCAATAATGTTGTCACGCCAGAGTTTGCAAACATCATCCGTTTCTGCTTTCTTATTTAAAAGCGCCCAATCCGTAGTATACAGACGCGGGTGACTCTTGCGCATTACCTCGAGCATACCCGTCTTTTCTTCTTCCTTCAGCTTCACCTGATCCCAGTTTACGCTTTCACCGTCCAGGCCGATGATGCCGCCCTTGATTTCATCCGGCGTTGTGAGCATAACATTATCAATCATCACCCAACTGTTATCCTCTGAACTTACCGAAAAGTTAATGCGAACTCTGAACTGCTCATATTCGGACAAATCAAAGGAAAACTCTTTCTCCATTTTACGTCCGACATATACCGCACCTTCGCCCTTTTCCACATCAAACTCAACGCGCATACGCGTCCACTCCGGATAAGCATAGGAGGGTTTGATGTTCACAATGCTTTTGTTTTCCGTCGGATGCACAAGGCCTAAGCCCATTGTGCTCTCACCCATAGAAGACTTGATATCATATTCGAGCGTAAACTTCGTAAGGTCAGCGGTCTGCACCAGCTTTTCAATACGCGGCGTGCGTGTGCCCGGCTCGCCTGTCGGATCTCCGTGGTACGCCTTAAGCACCTTATTTTTGCCATCTGTATCCAACTCAACATATGCGCGCGGTGCATTTTTAATCGCGCCGCTGCTCCAGCCGCCAGGTGTGTATGGCGGTGCTTTTCCCGTATCATGCGTTTCAAAATCATCTGCCAAAATCACAGTAAGCGCATCTTCTTTGGCTTCCGCGCCGTAGCTTACCGGCACAAAAAGCGTTAAAAGCATGATTGTCGCCAAAAACAAACTGATTCCTTTTTTCATTGTAAGACCTCCTTAAAGCATCTTCTGTAATTCAATTGTAACATACCAGGCTTATACTGTCTAAACAAATATTGACCTAAAATATGTATGTTTTGTATAAGCCAGCTCCCCCTTGCCAAACAAAGCTGAATATGGTATGATACTACAGAAAGAGGGTGCTTTTATGTATAACATAGACAATATCATTACAAAAATCAGAAAAACCGTAGATGCGCACCGCTTAGACAAGCCGGGTGCCTATACACGCTGGCTGTGGCAAAACGAGGCCGGCACGCGCGAGCTCGGCTTAAACGAGTACGGCTGTGCAGATGCGGCAAACATTTTGTATACCATCGGTGAATTTCCTTCCGATCCGGAAGAACGCAAAAGCTGGGTAGAGGTTCTGCAGAATATGCAGGACGCAAAAACCGGTCTGTTTACTGAAACAACACACCACTATATCCACACGACGGCGCACTGCAGTGCTACATTGGAGCTGTTTGACGCAAAGCCGAAGCATCCGTATCACGATTTAGAGATATATAAAGAAAAAGATGCACTCTACAATCTGCTCGACAATTTAGGCTGGAACGAAAACCCGTGGCGCGATTCGCATCAGGGTGCAGGGATTTATGCCGCCTTTGCAAACGCAGGTCAGATTACGCCGGAATGGAAAAAATGGTATTTCGACTGGTTCTGGGAAAACGCCGACGAAACAACCGGCTTCTGGAAAAAGGGCTGTGGCTTTAACCGTCCGATGTTTTTCTATATGGCAGGCGGCTTCCACTATTTCTTCAACCACGAGCACGCGCATATGCCGATGCGCTACCCGGACAAAATCATCGACAGCACCCTTGAAATGTACTATGATAACTCCATAAGCTACGACAATATCCAGTTCGGCACCAAAACCGGTTTTATCGAAATTGACTGGGTTTACTGCCTTACACGCTCGATGCGTCAGACAACGCACCGCTTTGAAGAATGCAGAAAAGCACTAATGGAATTTACAGACACCTTTATAGAATTCTTAAATAAAGTCGACGAAACCAAAAACGACGGATTCAACGACCTGCACTCCCTCTTCGGTACAGTCTGCGCACTTGCAGAGCTGCAGCAGGCATTGCCGGGCGTGCTGATTTCCGAAAAGCCGCTCAAGCTCGTATTAGACAGAAGACCGTTTATTTAAAACAGACAGGAGCATTCTATTATGTATATTGACAATCTGATTTTAAAAATTAAAGAAACCGTGGATTCACATCGTCTTGACAAGCCGGGCGCGTATGCACGCTGGATCTGGCAAACGGCGCCGGACGGCTCTGCGGCGGACATTTCCGGCAGCAACAATATCGAAGAAGGCGCTGTGCGCGACCTCGGCATCAACGAATACGGCTGCGCAGACGCGGCAAATATTTTGTATACCATCGGTTATTTTCCGTCAGCCCCGGAAGAGCGCGCAAGCTGGGTAGAGGTTCTGCAGGGCTTACAGGACAAAAAAACCGGTCTGTTTACAGAGTTTACGCACCATCCGATTCACACCACGGCGCACTGCGCAGGTGCACTTGAGTTATTTGATGCAAAGCCGAAATATCCGTACTACGATTTAGAAAAGTATAAAACAAAAGAAAACCTCTATGCCCTCTTAGACGGACTGGACTGGACCAACCCCTGGCCGCAATCGCATCAGGGTGCAGGCATTTATGCCGCATTTGCAAACGCCGGTCAGGCAAACAGAGAATGGTCCGAGTGGTATTTTGACTGGTTCTGGGAAAACGCAAGTCCGATTACCGGCCTTTGGAAAAAGGGCTTTGCGGAAAAGTGTGAACCCTTCAAGCAAATCGGCGGCGGATTCCATTACTTTTTTAACCACGAGCATGCACATATGCCGGTACGCTACCCGGATAAAATTATCGATACCTGCCTGCATATGTACAGAGTAACCGGAACGCCCAGCGGCAAATTCGGTCGTATGATT
This sequence comes from Clostridia bacterium, assembly GCA_045532715.1. Lineage (GTDB taxonomy): Bacteria > Bacillota > Clostridia > UBA1381 > UMGS1253 > RGIG2041. The sequence goes on along the minus strand of JAZSGM010000163.1, from coordinate 557 downwards.
GGTTTTATCGAGATGGACTGGATTTATTCCATCACACGTTCGATGCGCCAGACGCCGCACCGTTTCGAAGAGTGTAAACAAGCACTCATTGAATTTGCAGACGGATACATCACTTATTTAAACAGCATCAACCACAAAACGAATGACGAGTTTAACGATTTGCATATGCTGTTTGGTACGGTTTGTGCACTTGCTGAGCTCCAGCAGGCATTGCCGGGTATGTTCAAAACAGAGCGACCGCTCAAGCTCGTACTCGACAGAAGGCCGTTCATTTAAAACAATAAAAAAACACCCCGACGGGGTGTTTTTTTATTATCAATCCTTCGGATTTACAATATCTCTCCATGCAAGGTCGCCGCGTTCAACACCGTGGATTAAAACCTCGGCGGTCGCAACATTGGTTGCAAGCGGAATATTATGCACGTCACAGAGTCGGAACAGCGCAGAAACATCCGGCTCGTGCGGCTGCGCAGTTAAAGGATCGCGGAAAAAGAGCACGAGGTCGATTTCATTGTACGCAATTCTCGCGCCAATCTGCTGGTCACCGCCCTGCGGTC
>JAZSGM010000045.1:0-2627 GCA_045532715.1 Clostridia bacterium | reverse complement strand
ACACTAAACTTTTACAACTCCTTGGCTCACAGTACGACATGGCTACGATCCGACTTCCAGCGCTTCAATCTCACTTTCCTTTTGCGCGATTTGTTCTTTATTTGCGTTGATTTTACGGTTAAGCGCATCAATCTGCGAATTCAAATCCGCGATTTCATTATCGACACGGTCCTTTTCCGCTTCCTTTGCCTTACGCTCACTCTTCTTCTGGTTGAGCTCCTTCTGGAGCTTGTTTTTTTCTATATTATTCTGATTGTATCTGTCCGACAGCTCGTCTGCAGATGCCAGAATACCGAAAATCGCCGGCAGGGCAATTGCCAGACAAAGGCTGATGGCAACAATCAGACTGATAATCGCAGTAACTTTTTTCTTCATCGCAACCTCCTATACATCCAGATGCTTGCGGATGGAAAACGCGCTGCCGAGCGCGCCGATGATTGCACCGATGCCGACAAACATACCAAGCATCACGCCTGCAATATCGCCATACGCCTTAAGCGTAAACATATCCACACCCATACCTGCGCTGCCAAGCAATGCGACATAGCCCCATGAGACCAGTGCAAAGGCAATCAGCGCACCAATGATGCCGATAATAATGCCCTCGAAGATAAATGGCCAACGAATAAACCAGTCCGTCGCACCGACAAATTTCATAACGCCGATTTCCTTGCGACGTGCATAAACAGCAAGCTTAATGGTATTGGCAATGATAAACACGGAAACGATGCACAACAAAAGCATCCCCCAGAAGCTGACATTGCGAACACCGTTGCTGACAGCTAAAATATTTTCCATCATCGACTGCTTGTCGGAGACGTCCGCCACACCTTCCATTGCAGAAATCTCTTCTATGGTTTCTCCCAACAGCCCCAAATCCACCATTGTGATTTTCAGTGAGTCGCGAAACGGATTGTCCTCCCCTTCATAGCCATCAAGCAAAGCCGCATTGTCCTCCGAAAGCTCACGCATATACTCAAGTGTATCTTCCTTACTGAAAATCTCAGCTGTGGCTACATTTTCGATGGCCTGCACCTTCTTTTGCAGCGCGGTCACCTGTGCCTTTGTATACGTTTCATCAATGAACGCCTGCACCTCGCACTGCTGCTCCAGCTGCGCGGCTATATGGTTTACATTGATGCTGATAATCATAAACAAACCCAAAATAATCATACAGCAAACCACTGTAAATATGGACGTCATACTGGTCAGTCCGTTACGAAACACGCTGCGCAACGCCTGCGCCAGATAATATCTGAAATTATTCGCTCGCACGCTCATAGCCTCCTTTTCTGTCATCTCTTACCAGAACGCCGTCTTCGATGGCTATGACTCTTTTATGTACCGCATCCACGATATCCTTTGCATGTGTCGCCATAACAACCGTTGTGCCGTGCGAATTGATGTCGCAAAGCAGTTCCACAATTTCAAAGGCGGTTTTCGGCGGCAGGGACGCCGTCGGTTCATCCGCCAGAAGAATCGGCGGATTGTTGGCAAGCGCACGTGCAACCGCCACACGCTGCGCCTCACCGCGCGAAAGCTGTGTCGGATAAAGCTTTGCCTTACCGGAAAGGCCGACCATGCTTAAAAGCTTGGGTACATGCCGGCGGATTTCGCGGCGCGATGCACCGACAATCTGCATTGCAAATGCAATATTTTCAAACACCGTACGGTCATCAAGCAAGCGGAAATCCTGAAAAATCACACCGATGGAACGGCGCAGATACGGAATTTCCTTTCTTGACAAATCCTGCACACATGTACCGTCAATCACAATCGAACCGGACGTCGGCGTTTCTTCATGCATCAAAAGGCGCGTCAGCGTCGATTTGCCGGAACCGCTCGGTCCGACCACAAATACAAACTCACCCTTATCGATGTGAAAGTTGACATTGTCAAGTGCCTTGGTGCCATCCTCATAAACTTTTGTTACATTCTCAAAGGTAATCATACTGTTTTCTCCCTGTAGTGTTCCTCATACCCTATGCCTGTCAGATTTTCATCGGATTGGATTCGAGATACTGCTGTACCATCATCGCTACTTTAAACACAACCGCATCATCAAACTTGCGCAGATCAAGACCGATGGTCTTCTGCACCTTGTCAAGACGGTACACAAGCGTATTTCTGTGAATATAGAGCTTACGTGCCGTTTCGCTGACATTCAAATCGTTTTTAAAGAATTCATAAATGGTGGTTACAATTTCTTCATCCAGCGCATCCAAGCCGCGCTTTGTAAGCACCTCCTGCAAAAAGAGCTGGCAAAGCTTTATCGGCAAGTAGTAAATCAGTCTGCCGACGCCGAGGTTCTTATAGCTTAAAATACGTTTTTCCGTTTCAAACACACTGCCGACCTCAAGCGCAATCTGCGCTTCCTTATAGGCAGCCGCCAGCGCATTGACGGAATTGGTTACAGTCGAAATGCCGACCATTACATTCATCATTGCTTCCGCATTCAGTGTATCCACAATCGTCTGTGCCAGCGCCTCAATCTTATCCTCTGTCGTTTCGCTGTCGATTTCCTTTACAAGCACAATCGTAGCATCGTCCATCGCAAAAACAAAATCATGCTCCGTTTTCGGAAACAGATTCATAAACAAGTCGGATCGTAGCCATGTCGTTCTGTG
>JAZSGM010000056.1:0-1771 GCA_045532715.1 Clostridia bacterium | reverse complement strand
GTATCTGAAGGAAAGCGAAAAAAGTGCGGCGACCGTGGAGAAATACGTGCGCGACGTGTGCGTGTTTTACGCATTTGTCAGAGATCGGGAGATCGACAAGCAAGCTGTTCTGGATTACAAAGCCTATCTTGGCAATCATTATGCCGTTGCGAGCGCGAATTCCATGATTGCGGCACTCAATGCGTTTTTGCGGTATTGCGGTGCAGGGGAGCTTGCAGTCAAGCGGTTTGCTGTGCAAAGAAATATCTTCTGCGAAGAACAAAAGGAGCTGACGCGCGAAGAGTATTTCCGTCTGATCGCTGCGGCCAATAAGCGCAGAAACGAGCGATTGAGTCTGATCATCCAAACCATCTGCGGCACGGGGATTCGTGTCAGCGAGCTGCAGTATATCACGGTAGAAGCCGTGCAAAGGGGAGAGGCAACCGTAGCTTGTAAGGGGAAAAACCGCCGCATTTTGCTTGTGTCCGCTCTTCGGAAAAAGCTTGCGAGATATGCAAAGGCGCAAAAGATCCGCACGGGCTGCATTTTTGTCACGCAAGAGGGCAAGCCAATCAGCCGAAACTGTATTTGGCGGCAGATGAAATCCTTGTGCCGGCAAGCCGACGTGCTGCCGAGCAAGGTATTTCCTCACAATCTGCGGCATCTGTTTGCGCGCACGTTTTACGGCATGGAAAAGGACATTGCCAAGCTGGCTGATATTCTGGGGCACTCCAGTATCGACACCACGCGCATCTATATCGTCAGCACCGGCACAGAGCATCTCAAAAAGATGCAGAGAATGCACCTGATCCTATAAAAAGCATAAAAAAAGCCGATGCTTTCGCATCGGAGAATGTAACATAATGGGTGTTATGTTGCACAGTTATCCCATTCTGCCTATAAGTGCGTCATATTGTAGCATGAAAGCCACACGAAAGTCAAGAGGACTTGCACAAAACGCACTTTTTTTTACATAGAACGACATTCGCAGAGTACGACAAAAGAACCTTTCGAGACGTTATTTAAAAATTTTCTACGAAAGGCCTTTTGTCGTACTGTTTTTTTTGCTAGTTGTTTGATTATATGTGCGCAAAATCATGGATGCGATGAAGCTTTGCAACATAACACCCATTATGTAACTGTAAACAAATCAAAAAACATTTTAAAGGAGAACAAACACATGAAAACAAACAACAAGGGCTTTTCGCTCGTAGAACTCATTGTCGTCATCGCCATCATGGCTATCCTGGCGGCAGTCGCTATCCCCACTTTTGCTGGCTTTATTACTAAGGCTAATGTAGCAGCTGATGTAAGCTTTGTTAGCGACCTGACTTATGCTGCTGAACTTGCTCACGCTGCCTCCAGTGGCGATGTGACCAATGTTGAGGTTATCGTTGATGCTAATGGTGAGATTACCGGTGCTACTTATAAAGTAGGAGAAGTTACTGTTACTATAGCAAAGGCGCAAAATGCTACTGAATTTTCTGCTACCGCTCTTAATCCTGCTGTTGGCGGACAGGCTGCAACCCCCAATACTACTGTTCAAAACGCTGCTGATGACACCATTGACGCTGTGGACTGGGATTACACGTTTAAGCACTATAAGGATAATACCTACTCGCTGTCCGATGATAGCAAGGCACTTGAATAATTCTGCACGTACATCCCCACGAATCTGAATATTAGGATTCCCGCGGAATCAGTAAAAACCCGTCGGGGAACCCGTGTGGATTTTTACTCTCTTATTTTGATATTTTAGTAAGTAACTGAATGAATCTACCTACTCACGGTA
>JAZSGM010000308.1:0-3976 GCA_045532715.1 Clostridia bacterium | reverse complement strand
CGTCAATAATAAAGCTGGTTTCTCTTTCAAAAGGCACTCTGCCGAGCAGCTTTAACGGCACTCTGTCCGACGGAAGATACTGCGGCTCTGTCTTTTCGGCAATCGGGGTTGCGCAAACCGCGATTTTCAGCTCATCCTCTGCCTTGATTTTCAAGTTCTGCTCTATCGGCATATAAAAGCTCTCTGCCTGACGGCTTTCAAACACAGACTGTCTTTTGCCGATGTTTTCCCAAGCCGTGTCATCAAAGTATACACTGCAATGCCCGTACAAAATAATAAATGCAGTCTCCTTATCCTCTGTATAAAAGTCAAGCGTTTCACCGCCCGAAAGCTCGATAATGCCGAATTCCAGCTTTTTAAGCGTACATTTATCTATCTCGCAAATCTTGGTATAGCCTTTGCTTTTCTGATACCCTTTTTTAAAATTCATCCTTGCCACGCTCCTTTAAAAATTCAATCGTTTCTTCATAGGTCGGTACACCCTCGCGCGCGCCGAATTTCGTGCATTTGAGCGCAGAAACCGCGCTGGAGAAGGTGCAGGCTTTAAGGTAATTATACTCCTTTGTTACGCAAAATGCAAATGCGCCGTGAAAAACATCGCCCGAGCCGTTTGAGTCGATGGCATCGACCAAAAACGCCGGATATGACTGCACCTGCGTGCCGTCATACATAATGCCACCCTTCTTGCCCTGCGTAATCACAACGATTTCGGGGTTGTACTTTTCAAAAAGTATCTTTGCCGCTTCCTCGGCAGTTTTTGCGCCGGTATGCCCGAGTGCAAATTCCTCGGACGGAATGAGTAAATCCGCATACGGCAAAAGGTTTTCCACCCCTTCATACAAGCCGCCTGCATCATAAAGCACTTTCGTGCCGCTCTTTTTGGCAAGCTTTGCGCCCTCGATGGCGGCTGCCATATCGTTACCGTCCACCATCAAAACCTCGGCATCGGCAATTGCCTGTGCCATGGTTTCGTCGATGCTTGTCGGCGGTACATTGCCACGATAAAACACGCACGTTCTCGACGCATTTTCCCTGGCAAGCCAGATGCACGAGCAAAACGTATCATAGCCGGGCAGGATTTTGATGTAGCGCGTGTCCACGCCGTACTTTTCAAAATCGTCTTTTAAAAATTTCGCGCCGTTATCGTCTGACAAATTGCCGATAAATGCACACGTCGCACCGAGCTTTGCTGCCGCAACAAGTCCCGTTGCACACGGGCCGCCGCCGCTCGATTTTACCGCGCCTGCGCGCATTTTTGTATCCTCGGTCGGAAATGTATCTACCGTATACAAGGTGTCAAACACATTGGCACCGATTCCTACAATTTTCGCCATAATTACGCCTTTCCGTCTGCTTCGACCAGTTTAATTTTTTCCATTGCGAGCTTCTTAACCGATGCAATCGGACGCTTCATAAATACGTCCACACCGATGCTTCTGTTCGGGTCGTCCATCGTTTCCTTTGTGCCGTCTGCAAATGCACAGCACACATCTGTACCGATGTTCATTTTGCGGATGCCGGCGCGGATGGCAGCCTTTACCTGCTCATCCGGAATGCCGGAGCCGCCGTGCAGCACAAGCGGCATACCGCCGGTTGCTTCGCGGATGGCCTTTACACGCTCAATGTCTAAGTTCGGTGTCTTTTTATAGTGACCGTGTGCGTTGCCGATTAACACGGCAAGGCAGCACACGCCTGTTTCTTCTACAAAACGCTTTGCTTCCTGCGGGTCGGTAAAATCGCCCATCGTATCGTCGTTTACACTGCCGACATGACCGAGCTCACCTTCCACGGATACACCCACCGCCTCGCAGATTTCAACAATGTGCTTTGTGTTTTTGATGTTTTCCTCGAGCGGATGCACCGAGCCGTCGTACATAATGCCCGTTGCGCCCCAGCGCAGCATCTTCTGCGCGGTCAGCTCGTCCGGACCGTGGTCCAAATGAAAAGCTACCGGTACGGTCGCCTTCTTTGCACCTGCCAAGGCTGCCGGTGCGATAAAGTAGCCCACCTGCTCGTTGACAAGGCGCGGATAGAGCTGAAGAATCACCGGCGCACGAAGCTCTTCTGCCGCCTCGAGCACACCCATTACGGTTTCAAGGTTGTACACATTAAACGCCGGAACGGCAAAGTTGCCCTCTTCCGCCATTGCGATAATCTCTTTTAAGCTTACAAGCATCTTAATACAGCCTCCTCAAGCTTTAAAAGTTCTACGCCCTCCGGCTTGGTTTTACAAAGCAGCATATACTCTGCAGGACAAGCGGTTACAACTGCCTTTGCGCCCATATTGGTTGCGTTAATCCAGCGATTTTTTGCCACCTGCTCCATAACTGCCGGCATGTATGTATTCATAATGAGGTTACCTGCAAGCTGTGTGTGCTCGCGGTTTAACAGCATTTCGTTTAATTCACCGCAAGCGGACAATACATCGCGCATCGGCTGTGTTTCTTCTAAATCGCGCGCCAGAAGCGGGCTGTCCTGCGGGGTAAATACCGCATCGCTCTTTTTCACAGCGAGCTTGCCGTCTTTGATTAATTCTGCCACAAATGCCGTAAAGGTCACAACCTCCGCCTTTACCTCAATGCCCCATTCCTTGTACTCACGAAGCATTACTTTTGCATCTGCCGGATCGTAGCAAACGACCTTTTTGTAGCCGTTTAATACGCTTGCGCAGTTTTCCATAACTGCCTTGGTTTCCGCTGCTGCGCCGATTAAAAAGTCCATGGAATAGCCGCTGTTCGGCTCATCTTTTAAAATTGTAAAGTCCACGCCGGCTTTCTTTAAAAGCTCAGCCGCTTCCTTGGCACAGCCAAAGGCGCGTGTATCCTCACCGATGAAGAAAAGTGTATCTGCCGGTGCAAAATCCGGGATTTTGTTTTCGTTTTCCACGCCGTAGATATTGCCCTTTTCATTTAAATTCTGCAGCATTGTCATAACATAATCCGGTAGCTTACCGTCGAGCGCAGCACCGAGGCGCGCTTCTTTGGTAAACAGAATCGGGTCCCAACCCGTTACGCAGTCGGTCATACAGCCGCCGCACAGCGAGCATTCGTATACGTTTGCAACAATATCATCAGAATATTCAATCGCATCTCTTGCCACCATGGAAAGACCGAGTGCGCGCGCGCGCGCTGTGTTTCTCTCCAGACCTGTTGCGTTTCCGATCGGGCAAACGTGGTGACACATCCAGCAGAATCTGCAGGAATCTATATGTTCTTTTGCTTTTTTAGTAAATTGCATGATTTTTCCTCCTTATTGGAATTTGGGTTTCGTGCCTAATATAAATCCAGGGCATAAAGAATCCCTCCACCGCTATCGCGGTCCCCCTCTCCCTGCGGGTCGGTCATGCCGCGGCTCTGACAATCCACCGGATTGTCATTCACTACCGCGTCAGCCGCTTCGCTACCTTTAGGCAAGGGAGGCTTATTGCGAGCCAAAACAGCCCTTTTGCTTTAAACAATGGAAAATCAGATGCAAGACAAGGCGGACGTGCCAACGCTATACTCTTGTATGCGTTGGTGCGCCCAACGAAGTATTGCGCTGATTTTACTTGTTTAACTTAGAGTCCGAGTTTAAATGGATTCATAATCCCATTCGGGTCGAGCTGCTTTTTAATGCCTTCAAACACCTGCATTGCCGGACCGTACTGCTCCTTCATCAGGCGACCGAGTTTGATGCCGACACCGTGGTGGTCGTTTACAACGCCGCCGTTGGCAATGGCTGTTCTTACGCCGCAGTTCCAGATGGCATTGTGCAGACGCAGTGCCTCGTGCGGGTCTTGCGGTACGTCCTTACCGTCCACGATAAAGCGGTCGTAAATCATGCAGCCCCACTCGTACCAGTGCGAGAAGTGCGCGATAAACTTCGCCTGCGGGAAGTTGGATTCGATGGCATTCTTCATTGCCCAATAGATCTCTTCGATCTTATCGTAGAAGTCGGATCGTAGCCATGTCGTTCTGTGAGCCAAGGAGTTGTAAAA
>JAZSGM010000250.1:0-5951 GCA_045532715.1 Clostridia bacterium | reverse complement strand
AAGCGAAATGCATAAGGCAATCAAGAAGGTGGGCGAGGATATTGAACGTATGAAGTTCAATACCGCAATTGCAACCCTGATGTCCCTTGTAAACAGCTTCACAAAGAAGAACGCGATTACAAGAGGCGAATTAAAGACCTTCCTCTTGCTCCTCAATCCGACAGCGCCGCATATCACGGAGGAAATGTGGAGTCTTAACAATTTCGGCAGCGAGATTGCAAAGCAGAGCTGGCCGGAATACGACGAAGCAAAGACCGTGGATAACGAAATTGAAATCGTTATGCAGATTAACGGTAAGATTCGTGATAAGCTGACGGTAAGTGCGGATGCAAGCAAGGAAGAAATTGAAAAGCTTGTGCTTGAGAGCGAACGCATTAAGGCGCTCATCGAAGGTAAGCAGATTGTAAAGACAATTGTTGTGCCGAAGAAGCTTGTAAATATCGTCGTAAAATAATAAACAGGCTTGCACCTTTTTGTGCAAGCCTGTTTTAGTACCAACCGAACAAAAAACACAATACACCGGCAATTACGGAAAAAACAACACCGAACACAATGACAGGTCCTGCAATTTTAAACATATTCGCGCTCATGCCTAAAATGTAGCCCTCGCTTTTGAATTCCATTGCGGGGGATACAATAGAATTTGCAAAGCCGGTTATTGGTACAATGGTGCCTGCGCCGGCATATTTGGCTAAATTATCATACCAGCCCAATCCGGTAAAAAGTGCGCCTAAGAATATCAGTGTTACACTGGTAGCGGCACCTACCTCGTCTTTGGACAGCGTGGTGAAGTTTGTGTATAAATCGCTGATGCCCTGACCGATACAGCAGATGCTGCCGCCGATGATAAAGGCGAAGAATACATTTTTTGCAATCGGTGATTTCGGTGACTTTTTGTCTGCATATTTTTTATAAGCTTCTTTTGTCATTTTCGGCATAAAAGCACTTCCTTTCACTTTGTAGTTTGCCGGAATGTATAAAAAGTATGCGCAGATGCAATATAAGAGCATACGAAAGGAGTGGTTTGGAATGAAAACACTTGCATTTTTTGATACGAAAGAATATGATAAAACTTTTTTTGACGCGATGAAAGAAAAAAACGATATTTATATCCGTTATTTTGAAGATAAGCTCAGTGCGGAGACAGTATCACTTGCTGAGGGTGCGGATGCGGTTTGCGTTTTTGTAAATGATGACATAAATAAAGCGGTGATTGAACGTCTGTATCAGATGGGTGTGCGTGTGATTGCACTTCGTTGTGCGGGTTACAATAATGTAGATTTCAAAGCAGCATATGGCAAAATTCACGTGGTGCGTGTGCCGGCATATTCACCGTATGCCGTTGCGGAATACACGATGGCACTTTTGCTTGCCGTCAACCGCAAGGTGCATAAATCCTATATTCGTACGCGTGATTTTAACTTCAGCTTAAACCGCTTGGTCGGCTTCGATTTGCATGGCAAAACCGTCGGCATCATCGGTACAGGTAAAATCGGGCAGATTTTTGCGAATATCTGCAAGGGTTTTGGTATGAACATACTTGCATACGATGTTTATCCGAACGAAAGCCTCGGTTTGCATTACGTTTCGCTGGATGCGCTTTGCGAGAAGGCGGATATCATTTCTTTGCATTGCCCGCTGACGGAGAGTACCAAGCATTTAATCAATACAGATATGCTTTCCAAAATGAAAGACGGTGTGTTTATTGTCAATACCTCGCGTGGAGCGCTGATTGATACGGAAGCTTTGCTCGATGCCATCCGCACACGCAAGGTCGGCGGTGCGGCACTCGATGTGTATGAGGAGGAAACGGATATTTTCTTCGAAGACTTTTCGGATAGCTTCATCGGTGATGATACGCTTTCGCTTTTGTTGTCCATGCCGAATGTGATTGTATCTTCTCACCAGGCGTTTTTGACAAGAGAAGCACTTGAAAATATTGCGGAGGTTACTTTTGAAAATTTAAATGCGTTCTTTACAGGAGCAACGTTGAATAATGAAATTTGTTATCATTGTCAAAAGAGTGGCGGTCATTGCAGTCGCAAAGAAAAGGGCAGATGCTTTTAGGCGTTGAATATGCCTTGTAAAAGACAGTTTTTTTCTGCGCTGCAATGCATTGAATAAATTGGGATAATAAGGCGTGAATGAAATTCGGTGTAGTAGCGCATGCTCCGTTTTTCTATATCTCTATTTATCCTTATAAAACGCTCTGCATGACAATAAACAATGGAGTATCAAAAGAACAAAAAAGGCTGCCTAACGTTTAAAGGAAATGTAAAAAAGCTCAGACGCCCCAAAAAAAATCAAAAAAACTATTGACAAACTAAAAAACGAGTAGTATAATCCATATTAAAATTTGAATATCACAAAAAACGACTATGATGAGGACGGTCGGATTGTGGAGCCTGGAGAGAGTTGCCGGTTGGTGCGAGGCAATGGTGAGACTTTCCAATGACTTATCACCTCTGAGTCGGAGGACCGAAAGCAAAGTGTGAGTAGACTCCTTCCGTAATGCTGCGTAAAGGCAAAGGGCTTGTTAGAGCTCGGTAAGTGACGGGCATTTTTATATTTCCGTAATTTGAGTGGTACCGCGGGTTATTATAACTCGTCTCAAAGTATAATCTTTGAGACGAGTTTTTTGTTTTATTCAGATTTGTAACCAAATATCAAATTTGTCAAAAATCGAAAGGAGACAAAACAATGGATTACAGTTTGAAGGAAGTCGCAGGCAGAATCAAAGATCTGCGCGAAGCAAAAGGATTTACACAGGAGGAGCTTGCAAAGCTTACAGGTGTATCGCTTGACGATTACAAGGTTTTGGAGATGGGTGAAACAGATTTCAGCTTCACATTTATCTATAAGTGTGCAAAAGCTTGTGGTGTTGAAGTTGTAGACCTGCTTGAAGGAACAAGCACAACCCTGACCTCCTTCGCCATCACAAGAAAAGGTGAAGGCCTTAAAATCGTAAAGAAGCACGGTGTAGAATATAATAACCTTGCACCTAAGTTCAGAGAAAAGCTTGCTGAACCCTTCCTCGTTAAATTTCCATACGTTGAAGAGGAACAGAATGCTCCGATGCAGTTAAACTCTCACAAGGGGCAGGAATTTGATGTTATCGTTAAAGGTTCGCTCAAGGTTCAGGTTGGAAATCATGTGGATGTGCTCCACGAAGGTGACTCAATTTTCTATAATAGCCTTATCCCGCACGGTATGGTTGCGGTATCAGAGGGCGGCTGTGAATTTCATGCGGTTGTATTAAATCCGCACGATGGAGCAGTTAGTGAAGAATATCCTGAAGCGCCTATGCTTGCCGAAAAGGTAGCTGCTAAAAAGAAAATGACTGAAACAGTTGCAGATAGATTTATCGAATCATCTTATGATGAAAACGGCGTATTTAACGGCATCAAATTCAAGAACGCAGACAGATTTAACTTTGCATTTGACTGTGTGGATGCTATCGCCGAAAAGAACCCTGACAAACTTGCAATGGTGTGGGTTGCAAATGATAAGACCGACAGAAAATTCACTTTCAGTGATATGAAAAAGTATTCTGCAAAGACAGCCAACTACTTTGAATCGCTCGGCATCAAAAAGGGTGATACGGTAATGCTCGTATTAAAGCGCCATTATCAGTTCTGGTTCTGCATGCTTGCGCTTCATAAGATCGGCGCTATCGCAATCCCTGCCACCAATCAGCTTGTAGAACATGATTTTGATTACAGATACAAAGCCGCAAAAGTAAAAGCTGTTGTATGTACTGCTGACGGAGATGTATCAACGGAGGCTGAAAAGGCTGCATCGAATTATCCGGGAATGGTAAAAATCTTGGTTGGTGGCGAAAAAGAAGGCTGGCACGATTTTAATCTTGAAATGGAACGCTTCAGTACACACTTTGACCGCACAGAAAACACACCTTGCGGTAACGATCCGATGCTTATGCTCTTTACATCCGGGACAACCGGATATCCGAGAATTGCAACGCATTCATACAAATACGCTCTCGGACATTATCCTACTGCAAAGCATTGGCATAATGTAAATCCTGACGGACTTCACTTTACGATCTCCGATACAGGCTGGGGTAAAGCGCTTTGGGGGAAGCTCTACGGACAATGGCTCTGTGAGGCAGCACAGTTCACCTATGACTTTGACAGGTTCCATTCAGAAGATATCTTGCCGATGTTTGCGAAATATCATATCACAACCTTCTGTGCGCCGCCTACAATGTACCGTTTCTTTATCAAAGAAGATTTGTCAAAATATGACCTTTCTTCTATCGAATATGCGACAACCGCAGGTGAGGCGCTTAATCCTGAAGTGTTCAATCAGTTTAAGAAGGCAACAGGGCTTACCATCATGGAAGGTTTTGGTCAGACAGAAACAACACTTTCTATCGCAAACTTTGTCGGTTCAACACCGAAAATCGGCTCTATGGGAAGACCTTCGCCTCTTTATGATGTAGTTGTTCTCGATCCTGACGGAAATGTGTGTAAAACGGGTGATACAGGTGAAATCTGTATCAGAGTTAAAGATGAAGTTCCTTGCGGTCTCTTTATCGGTTATTATCTTGATGAAGAAAAAACAAACGAAGTATGGCATGACGGCTACTACCATACAGGGGATCAGGCAACGATGGACGAAGACGGATACCTTTGGTATGTTGGCAGAATCGATGATGTTATCAAATCATCCGGTTATCGTATCGGACCTTTTGAAATCGAAAGTGTTATCATGGAGCTGCCGTATGTTTTGGAATGTGCAATCACACCGGTTCCGGATGAAGTGCGTGGGCAGATTGTAAAGGCTACCATTGTGCTTGTCAAAGGGAAAGAAGGTACAGACGAACTGAAAAAAGAAATTCAGGAGTATGTTAAAACACATACCGCGCCTTACAAATATCCGAGAATTGTTGAATTTGTAGATGAACTTCCTAAAACAATCAGCGGTAAAGTAAGACGAGTTGAAATTCGTAAAAATGATATGGAGAAAATGAAGAAGTAATTTTGCACAAAGCATATAAACGAGGTGATTTATGTGAAAAAGACCTATGTGACCTCTATGCCTGATCATATCGGAGCGTTTTTGAAAGCAAGTAAATGCTTCTCGCAGCTTGGAATAAACATTACGCGTGTAAGTTACAATAAAGCGGTTGATTCACACACCTTGTTTATAGATAGCGAAGGCACAGAGGAACAATTGAGGAAAGCAGATATCGAGCTTGAAAAAATCGGCTATCTGCAGAGTAATGCAAATAAATCAAGCGTTGTCCTGATCGAATTTTGCCTTCCTGATGTTCCGGGGAGTGTAACAAATGTACTTGAACTCATCAGTGAATTCAACTTTAATATATCCTATATCAGCTCGCAGGAGAACGGAACAGATTATCAGTATTTCAAAATGGGCTTGTATGTTGACGATTTCAATAAGATTTCGGAATTTATGAAAGAAGCCGAGAAGCTTTGCAAGGTTCGTGTGATAGAGTATAACAGCTCTGAAAAGGTATATGATAACAGTATTTTCTACAATACCTATGTTTTAGGTCTTTCGCAGATGATGGGGCTTGCGGAAGACGTGAGTCGTGAGCTTCTGGTGCATGTCAACCTTGCAATGCAGACGCTTGATGAACAGGGATTGTCTCCATACCGGACATTTGACAGCATCAGCAAGTTTGCTGAACTTTTAGGCGCTTCAAAGGGCATGCATTTTTATCCGCGTATAAGTGTGCATAAGGTGACCGAACATACGGAAATAACCCTTATTGAGCCTCCTTGCGGAAGTAATACCATAATCATAAAAAGCAATGGCAAGGTATTGTTTGTAGATAGCGGATACGCTTGCTACAGCGACGAAATGCTTGAAGTGTTCAGAAAAAAACTTTCTGATTTTAACACCATGGAAAAGACAATCCTTGTAACACATGCTGATGTTGACCATTGCGGACTTTTGCCGAT
>JAZSGM010000155.1:0-2420 GCA_045532715.1 Clostridia bacterium | reverse complement strand
GACTTGAAATTTCACAGGTGCACGGACCATGGCGCTGGCCTGCGCGTGACTTCACCCAAGAGGACAGATGCGAGCGTATGGAAAAAATGCAGAAATCCATTCGCATGACATCGGTTTTAGGCTGTAAAAACTGGGTAATTCACCCGATTATGCCGTACGGAGTACAGGAGGCAGACACAGAGGACGCACAGAAAACGTGGGATATGAACCTTGACTTTATGCGCACGCTTTTAAAGACTGCGAAGGAATATGACGTAACAATCTGCTTCGAAAACATGCCGATGCTTAAATTTTCACTGGCAAGACCGGGGGACATTCTGCGTTTTGTTAAAGAAATAAACGATGAGCACTTCAAAATTTGTCTGGATACAGGACACGTATCGGTATTTCAGGAACAGGAATCGCTCGGAGCGGCGGTGCGGGAAATGGCGGGCGAAATCCGCACGCTGCATGTGCACGATAACCGCGTCGGCTGGGATTTACACCTGATGCCGTATTACGGAATAATAGATTGGACCGACTTTGCAGAAGCGCTTGGCGAAATAGATTTCAAAGGCGTATTTTCGCTTGAAACGATACCGCCGGCGAAGCTGCCGTCCCCTGTTTTTGAGGACATGTTCGTGCTGCAGCGGAGGATTGCAGAGGACATCATAAGCAAAATCAAGGCATAAGAGGAAAAACAAATGGAAATTATCACGCAGACGATAGGAATACTGGGAATGACGATGAACGTCCTGTCCTTTCAGCAGAAGAAGCAGAGAAACGTAATATTAATGCAGCTTTGCGGCGCGGCACTTTTTACGGTGCACTATCTGCTTTTGGGACTTGCGCAGGATTGTATATTAATAGGAAGCTTTTTAAATGCAATAGGCATTGTGCGCGCATATGTGTTCTCGCATAAGGACAAATTTCATACCGAAAAGCGGGGATGGATATATCTGTTTTCCCTTCTGTTCGTTGCAAGCTACATACTAACCTTTACGGTGCTGGGAATGGAAAAAACAGCGGCAAATTTGGTTATAGAATTTGTCCCTGTAGCCGCCATGATAATAGCGACGGTCGGCTTTAGTATGAAAACGGCGAAAAATATCCGAACGCTTGCGCTTATTTATTCACCGATGTGGCTTGTCTACAATATAATAAGAATGTCAATAGGAGGCTCGCTGTGTGAAATATTCACAATAGTGTCTGTCGGCATCGGCATGCTGCGCCATGATATAAAGAAAAAAGAGGATGTGTGCGCATAGTTTTGATGCGGGCAGGGAAAAGGAGTCTGTCAATATGAAGAATCGCATAGAAAAGGCATGGGAATATATATGGACTGCGCTGTACTGTGAAAAAACAAAGCTTTTTTATGATTACAGGGTATCGGACGCGGAGGACGCAAACGTCTGTCATCTTCCGCCACCGGAGCTGATACGTCTGCAGATACCCAACCCGTGCGGCTGGGGAACGGGCATGGAGGATGGAATGCTTATGGGCGGACTCATGCTGGATGCGGCGCTTAACAGGTACTGCGCGACAGGAGACGAAGCAATGCGCGGCTTTGCCGAGCGTGTGTTTTCCGGAATGAGATTGTGCGCGTCGGTTTCCGACAGCCGCGGCTTTCTTGCACGCAGTGTTTCGCCGGTTGACGGCGTTTCGCATTATTCGGACAGCTCGCGTGACCAGTACACGCACTGGATATACAGCGCATGGCGGTACTACCGCTCGCCGCTGTCCTCGGATGCGGACCGTAAATTTATTAAAGACACGCTGATTGCCTTTGCAGAAAGAATGGAGAAAAATGTACGCCCCGAAAACGACTGGAATTTGCTTCGTGAGGATGGAGGCAAGGGCATTGCCTGCGGAATGTGGGACAGTGCCGTAATTGCGCATGAGGTGTTTCGTCTGCCGATGATTTATCTGGCGGCGTGGAAAATTTCGGGTGACGAAAGCTTTAAGGAAGATTACTCAAAATACAGAGATTTGGGAATGGATGAATCGGAAAAGATTGTATACCGGGATAATATGCGTCCCTTTGCCTTTGGTCAGATGCAGCTTTCATTAAGATTCTGCTATGACTACGATACCGATACGGCTTTTCGTGAAAGATGCTATAAGCTCTTAAAGCAAAACGCCGATTACGGACTTAATAAAGTATTGGATTGCGCAAAGACAAATCTTACCGAAGAAAACAGAGAAATTATACATACAAAGGCAACGGCGTGGAATGAAACACCAGCCTGGTTTAACGGATATTTGTCAGAATATGCCTACTATGTGCCGATGCACTTTAAGTCCCTTTTTGCCACAGGCTTAAAGGGGGCGTGGCATATAAGGGATATCGGAGATGCCGCATCAATCTATATGAATCTTCCCGGTGCAGAGTATAAAGAAGAGCTTTATAATGCACTTTTAGCGACGATTGAATATGTGGA
>JAZSGM010000199.1:0-7704 GCA_045532715.1 Clostridia bacterium | reverse complement strand
TACACATAAAGTTTTCTTCATTTCCGCTCATCTCCTTTATATCATAAATTATATAAATTTCAGCTTGTAAATAAATTTTATCATAAACGCAAAAGATCAACAATAGAAAATTTTCCCTGATTTTTTCAATATGTTTCTTATGCAAGAACATTACAAAAAAAATCCAATCACACAGGACAATTGCTAAAGCTCATTGAAAGCAAAAAAACAGGCAATGTATCATTGCCCGTTTTTTGCTGTACCAAGTTTTTGTTGTTTGCGATTCAAGTGGTTTTATGCACCAAAGACGCTTACCAAATTAAATAATCCATGCCCTTTAACTTTGCAATTGCTTCTACGAAATAGAAATCTGCGTATATTAAGTGTATCTGTGCATGTTTTGTATAAGAGTGCATGCCGTTTTGAACAATAGATTGCTCACTGTCATCAAAGATACAGTCCTGCTCATGCGCTTTTAAAATCTTGATTGCACCGTCCAAATACTTTTGTTCTTTTGTAACCTTATAAAGCTCAATCAAACCGCAGGCTGCACATACGCCGGCGCTGGAATCGATGTAGCCGATCTCCTTCGGCTGCATAAAGTCCGTCGGTGTTCTGTAGCCAAACGCCGCAGTATGCTCTAAGAAATAGTCAGAAACCTTGATGCAGGTATCTAAGTATTCTTTTTTGCCGGTGTGGATGTAGCTTAAGATAAAGCCGTATACCGCCCACGCCTGACCGCGCGTCCATGCAGAGCCGACCGCCATACCCTGACCTGCCAGCGTTTCAATCACTCTGTCTTCCTGCTCATCGTGCACAACGATATGTACAACGCTGCCGTCCTCGCGCACGTGGTCGCGCATTGCCATATCGGCATGCATTTCTGCAATAAAGCAGAAACGGTCATCCTCAAGCTCGCGGCTTGCCCAGTACAGAAGCGGAAGGTTCATCATGCAGTCGATGATGGAGTAACTTCTTTTGTCCCATGCACGGATGAATTTGCCGCGAATATTTGCACGCGCTGCCAGTAAATTTGCAGCATAGAGCGCACGCACGCGCGATTCTTTATTGCCGTCAAGCTCATAATGCGGCTTGGAGAGCAGATTCCACTGGAAGCCGACATCGTGGCTCAGACCGTCATACTTTGCAAGCGCTCTGTCCATCATCCACTCCTGATTAACGGCACAGCGTTTATACACGTCTTTGCCCGTCATCTTGTACATCAGCCACAGCATACCGCCGTAAAAGCCGTTGGTCCACCAAGAGATATGCAGAGGCATATATTTTCCGTGATGAATGGAATACGGAACAAAGTCGTACACATCAACCGCCGTCTTGGAAAGCTTGTTGTCTATGCATTCCCATATGCGATCAACCCATTTTTTGTCATCGGCATTCAACTGAATCATCTTACTTCATCCCCTTAATATCGGAAAGTATATTATGCTTACCTATTTTTGATTTAGTTCACTTCAACCTCAATGGTGGTTGTCTTGAGTATGCCGTTAATCATTGCTTCTGCACGGAGTCTGGTCGTACCTGCTTTGTGCAAGGTTACATTACCGGCCGCGTCCACCGAAGCAATTTCCGGATTCAGACTTGTCAGCTTCACCTCTGCAATATTAACCGGCAGGATTTCACCGAGCGCGCTTTCACCCTCAATACACAGACGAAGTGTCTGTCCTGCATTCCCCATCAGCATATTGGTATAGAAACATGCGTTCCAGCAAGCCTGGTCATCTGCTTCCATTTGTGCCGAGTCGTAAATGCGCACTTCGCAGATGCCCATCCAAGTCGTATTCGTCGCCTTTAAGCCGTCAAGGCGAATGTATCTTGCCTTTACATCACCAAGCGAAATCACCGTGCGATCTACGCCCATAGCTGTCTCTGCAGCTTCATTTACTGTTGTCCAGTTTTTACCATCATTCGATGCGGAAATCTTGAACGTGTACGAGCGTCCATCCGTCTTATAGCCCGCAATCGCAATCGAGTGCAGATTCTTTTCTGCGCCGAGGTCGTAGGCAATCCACTGGTCCGCGCCGTTTGCCGACCAACGGTTCTGCGTAATCGATGCGTTGATGATGCCGTCATACGTACCGTTCATCACATACTTTTCATCCCACTCAATCGAGCTGGATGCACTTAAGATATCAAGATACGTCTGGTAATTTGCAACCGCGCCGTTATCGACAAATAGATTTAAATTCTTGATTACGCCGGCGCTGCCTGTGCCGAGCACGCCTTCGAAGGCATCCTCAGCAAAGCGGAAGGTGTAGGTTTTGCCGCCTACGGTTACTGTTGCCGGATTCCCCTGCAGGACAGTCGCTTCCTTGTTCGAAATAACAGTTACATTCGGAACTGACGCACCCTTTACAAGCTTTACATCGTATTCGTAAATTTCGCTATCGAAGAACTTAATTTCATTACCATCTGCCTGCACACGAATATCTAAAAGGTCGATGATATTATCAATGGTTGTCGAATCGTAGTTTGCTACGGTGTCCGTAATCAAAATCAAGCCGCGGTCATCCCAGAATACCTGCTTGCCGAGCGCTTCTACAAGTGCACGCAGCGGAATAAGCGTTCTGCCGCCAATTTCCTGTGCCGGTACATCGAGTATGGTCACATTACCGTTCACATGCATTTCATTCGAGCCAAGCTTAAGCGTAATCGTGCCTGCCTTTGAGGTTACGGTTACGGTCTGTGTTGCATCCTCCCAGCCGACCTTTGCACCGAATTTTTCAGCGATAAAGCGAACCGGCACAAGTGTTCTGCCGTTTTGTACAATCGGTTTAATGTCTAAGTTTGCAGTATCTACATAAGTCTTTGCACCCTTTGCGTATGCATTCGGATTGTCGACCTTAAGTGCTACCACATCACCGAGTGTCTGCGAGGTAGTCAGCGCCGGTGCGTTATCTACGCTCCACTTATCGAGTGCTTCAACCGGCTGTGCCTGCGGGATGCCTTCGCCTTCCTTGATGCCGGCAATTTCCACTGTCAGCTGCAGATTCTGCTGATTCTTTACGTGAATAAAAAGCTTATGCTCTTCAATATCCGGCTGTACATCCGGGTCCGGAGAAGTCGGTAGCGGCTGTGCCGGCATAATGCCCAGTTTTGCATCTGCAGGTCCCTGCGTGATGCGCACAAGCATCTTTGCGCCCTTCTGCTCAAGCATTGCGCTCTTGCCGTCCGGTGCAATTGTAATTTCCGCGTGGGTATTCATAAACCAATAATACTCACTCGGCTTTTTTGCCGTAATTTCATCCTGAATGACCAGTGTTTTGCGGTTGTTTGTCAGCATAAAGCCACGCTTTGCGGAAAGGTAATCTTTGTTGGTGTCGGTCAGATTCATGATACCGAATGCCTTGGATGCGCTCGAATCAAAGCGCTCCAGCTGTGTTACATAGTTAATATTCATATCCGCTCTGTTTTGCTGCGGATTTGCAATAATCGTGTTGTTTGCTTCGCCGCGGGTATGGTAATAGTCATACCTGCCACCTTCCCAAGCACTCAGGAAGTAGTTGTCCCAATCATACGGCGTACCTGCCTTGCCCGGCACAGCTCTACCGTACATATGCGCCCAGCGCGTGCCGGCATAATCTAAAACGAACCCGCCTGCATTTTGATGCGAGTGCCCTGCCGCCATGTCGCCGGCAATTGCCATAACAATGAGTGCGTCCTGATCTGTCCAACTCGATCGCATCGACAACGCCTTTGCGCCGCCCTCAATATCGGATGTGTAGAACTTGTCAAGCGGGAAGTCCTGACTTGCGCCTTGTGTATGCGCCTCATCATACCAGATCAAGCTGTACATCGCATCCATACCGTACGGCTCATTGATGTACGGGTTGTTTTCACGCATGTTGCGCTCGTACCAAGCGTACTGCGGCTTATTGTACTTTGTTGCAAGGTAGTACAGAATTGGCGTTACCTTCAGCGCATCATCACCGTCACCGTAGTTAAAGCCGTTTGCCGCACCGTTGTAGTATATCGGAAAATCCCCCGTATTGTTCATGCCGGTTACGCCCTCAAAATTCAGGCAAGCCGGCAAGGTCTGTCCCGGCGCAAGAGAAGTATCGAGCGCCGCCATCGTGCAAACCAGGTGACCGATACCGTAGTCCCAATAGCCGAGCGGCTCAACATATGCGCCCTCTGCATTCAGTTCAGAGAACATATATGGAATTGCCGTAGCCGCCTTTGCGAGAATATAATCCGCCACATCCGGGTAGCTTTCTGCAATCGCAAGTGCTGCAATGAGGTTTGAGCCGTTGCATACATTGTTCCAGTTCGATGCGCCGGTTTTCCAGCTTGCGCTGATAAAGCCTTCATAGGCAAGCACTGCCTGCGAAAGCCCCTGCTCTAAAAGCCAGTTTAAAATGTTCGCTCTCTCTTCCTCGGTCCAATCGTAATACAGCCAGTCATAGGCAACCGCGAACCCAAAGTTCATATGTGCCGTACACAAAAACGACTCCGAGCCCCAATCCGGCCAGTTGCCAGCCGCTTCAAGCTCAGCATATAATCTGTCCTTATAGCGCACATCGCCCGTCAGCTTATATGCACCTGCAAGCGAAATTGCGTTGCGCTTCACCGTCGATGTTGCGGAATTGATTGTACCGGTCGAGCCACGCACATACGCGGTCGGGTCAGTATTTAAAGCACCGTTTGCCGTCAAAAGCACGCCTGCTTTAAAGGTTTGATACGTCGGCGAAGAATCCACCTTCGCGCGAAGTGCATCCCAATCCGTTACTAAAATGCGCGGATGCTCCATGCGCATTACTTCCAGCATACCCGTCTTCTGCTTCGGGTCGAGCTTTAATTTATCCCAATATACCTTTTCGCCGGAAACCGAAATCGCACCGCCGAGTTCTAAATCCGGCGAGGTGATTTTGAAGTTATCCAGCATAACATAGCTGCCATCCGTTGCACACGCGGCGGACACGCGGATGTTAAAGCTTGTTTCCTCTCCCCAGCCGATATCTCTCGTCGCATATTCTCTGCCGCCAACATAAATAACCGCTTTCATTGCTTCAAAGTCACAGCGGATTTTTACGTGTGTCCAGTCCTTAAATGCACTCGGTGGCTTTAATTTGCTTATGTATTTATTTGTAGAGCTTGTTAAAAAGTCGATATTCAGCTCCGTTTCACCGAGGCTCGATTTAACATCGTAGTCAATCGTCATTTTGGTAAGTCCGGTTTTTGTAATCGCTCGTACAAGACGCGGCGAACGCGTTTCCGGATAGTTTACAGGGTCACCGTGATAGCAACGGATAACCTTACCCCCGTTGTCATTTTCCACGCGCATGCAAGCGATATCTGTCACAGCACCGGTCGTAAAGCCGCCGTCCTTTTCATACTTCGGCAGGCTGCCGACTTCGAGGTCTTCAAAGTCGACATCCACAATCGATACAACATTGCCGGTTTCGGCTACAGCATTTTCCGCCTTATATTCGGTCTTTAAATCCTCTGCGCTCATGCCCTGCTTTAACGCATAGCCCTTGTCTGTTGTGGAAAGCTTGAAATTGTCCAGCATAACATAGCTGCCGTCAAGCTCCACAGTTGTTTTCAGGCGCAGAATCATCGTGGACTCATCGCCGAAATTGAGCTTCGTTGTGCCTTTTTTTGTATCATCGGCATAATAGGTCGCGCTCTGTCCGCTTACATCAACCTCAATTAAGATATGTGTCCAATCCTCAAAATTGTACGGTGCTTTAATCGAGCCACCATTTTTGCTGTTGTCCGTACCGGCGAGTCCTACAACCAGCTCTGTTTCGCCTCCGCTGGATTTTACATCATATTCAATGCGCAGATTGGTAAGCCCTTTTAAGGAAAAGTTTAAATCCATCCTCGGGCCGCGCGCCTTTTCCTCCGGATTTTCGTGATCACCGTGCCACGCTTTGAGTGCGTGGTTGCCTGCATCGTCAACAACCTTAAGACAGGCAATATCCGTTGCTACAACGCTGTCGAAGCCGGAGTTTTTCGGAGACGCATCCACCGCTTCCGCTTCAAAGTTTGCTTCCAGAAGCACGGTGCGCTCTTCCGCCGCCATACCAACGGTCGGTAAAAGCGAAATAAGCATTACGCAGACAAGCAAAAAACTTAAAATCCTATTTTTCATACGCGCACACTCCTTTCAGATACACGCCGATGCCCGGCATAGAAACGTTTACAACATCGTCATTATCGTAAAACTTGTTGGTAATGATATCATATACAGTTTCCGGCATTTCACAATGCGCCGCTTTTTCTTCTCCGATTACCTTCAAGATTTGCGGATATACACAGAAATTGCCGACGGTGTAAAGTTCTGCATCATACACGCCGTATTCTTCTTTCAGCATTTCAATCGTTTTTATAACCTCATATGCACGGATGGCACACAAGCTGTCGCCAAGAAAAATCAAATCCGTGTTTAATTTTTTCACAGCACTTTCACTGCTGCCGTATGCCGCAAGCGCATTTGGTGCACTTTTGCCCATCGCTGATAAGTCAACAACCAAACAAGCCCTTCCCGAAGCTATAATGTCTTTGATTACCTTTTTGTGCGCAGCAACATTGTCTGTACCGCCTTTCCAAAGGCACAGCGTCACGGGCAGAGCTTCTGCTTTTCGATTTTCAGGTTTAAACAAAAGCCCAAAGCAAGGCATATGTGTTTGTGTAAACCACAGAATTCGTTCAACCGAAAGGTCTTCTGCGGTTTCAAAGCCCAAGTGGCGTACATTGAAAGCACATGCATCTCTATGATTATAAATATTTTTTAAAAGAATATCTTTTGCTTTTTTACAATTTTTCTTCAAAAATTCCGCCTTATTCGTCTCGAAAACAGGTATCGCTCCTTTTTGGTCGGAGAGTAGCTGTCCTGATTTAGTTGCATGCAAAAGCACAGCATCAAAAGCAGACTCTGCGATTTCGGCATCCACCTTTTTTCCCGCAAGGCATTCACTAAAAAACTGAGCCGCCGCCTTGGCAAGCGCAGGTGTGTAGGCATGCGTGCTGTCATCCCAGAAAATGCGCATATTGCTTTCCTCGCCAAAGAGTGCATAAAATTCTTTCCCTTTTTCAAATACCTTTTGGGTACCCTCACGGCAGAAAAAGTCGCTCTTTACACCCAAAATCATGTACGGCTTCGGGCAAAAGCAGGAAATCAGCTCATAATGGTCAAATAAGTCTTTGGAGCTGCCGGGCCAGATTTGCTCGGAATCCTGATTTCCGCCGGCATACATATAGTCGCGGCGCGTGGTGAGAAACGTGCCCGGTGCAACAGCCTTGATTCTATCATCTATAACCCCCAATGCCGCCGTCATTGTCCCGCCGCCGGAAGACCCGGTTGCGCCGATTTTCTGCGCATCCACTTCTTCGCGCGACTGCAAATAGTCCACGGCGCGCATCGCATCTGCAAGAAAATACTTCGTCAGCGTTTCGCCGGCAAGCAGACACTGATCGCCACAATACTGGTGCTCCCTTGTCGGCGAATCCGTCGGCTTAAACAGCTCCGGATAGCTTTGTCGTTCCCCCTGCCCGATCGGATCAAGTGCCAAAACCGCAAGGCCGGCTTTGGCAAGTGTCATACAAACTCTGCGATACGGCTGCGCAAGCCTGCCCTCGCGGTTGTGTCCGCACTGCAAAAGTATCCCCGGAAGCTTGCCATGTGCATTTTCCGGCAAATAGAAATTTGCTGTAGCATAGACATTTTTTCTGACCTGAAACACAACATTTTCAATTTGGATG
>JAZSGM010000217.1:0-7370 GCA_045532715.1 Clostridia bacterium | reverse complement strand
AATGTACAGACGGATGTATTTGAATATGCTTCCGAATTTTACATTGGCGAGAAATGCACCAAGCAAAAGCATAGCAACCGGTGTGTTTAATCCTGCCATATATTGAATTGGCTGTAAAAGTATGTGCGGCAGGCGAATCTGCAGGAAGAATAAAGCCAGGCCGATTGCAACGCCGACGGTCCCGGGGTTAAATAACACTTTTTTTATTGACAGACCGTTTCCCTTGGTGAAAACA
This sequence comes from Clostridia bacterium, assembly GCA_045532715.1. Lineage (GTDB taxonomy): Bacteria > Bacillota > Clostridia > UBA1381 > UMGS1253 > RGIG2041. Next base: position 7,135 of record JAZSGM010000217.1, on the reverse strand, counting down.
TACACACCATGTGTCCAAACGAGTGCGTTAAAAACCGCAATGTACGCCGCACCGAAGAATACGCCGGTGTTACCAAGCACCGCCTCGAGAAGCGGTATTGCCATAAAGCCGCAGTTGGAATAGACAATGGAGGTGCTGTCTATCGGGCTTTTTTTGTAAAGTAAATGCCCGATAATTATAGCGATAACATGTATTAGAATTGCGCCTAAGAATACAAGGAGCAATTCTTTTGCTAAGCTAACCTGAAATTCTACCTGAAACGCATTTATGATTACACACGGCGTAACAATAGAAACCAAAATTTCGGAAAACTGTGCCTTTCCTTCTTCGTTAAACATTTTCAGTTTTGTGATGATGAAGCCAAGCATAATCAAAACAAACATAATTATAACTTGTAAAACTACCTTGTATGCTAAATTCATTTAAATGTCTCCTTGTCTGCTTCGTCTGATAATCTCAAAATTGCCGATTTTTAATATTTCTACGAGGTCATTATTGTCTTTTAATTCTACATCTGTTAAGATACCGCTGCCGATATCATCCACGCTGTGTGTATCAGAACCGGCGCTGTATAACAAGTCGTATCTGTCACGCCACAGCGCTGCAAAGTCATTTCGCGAATTGTGGCGCGGATGGCCGTTGTAAACTTCTATGCCGTCTAATAGCTCCGGACGTGTGATGGTCATATTGTTTCGAAATGGATGTGCCTGAAATAGCAACACGCCATTTTCATGTGCTAATTGAGAGAAGTCTCTAATATTGAGATGCATCAGATGTTCATTTGACATCAAGAAATCCTCTGTTACGCCATAGAGAAGATAATCGTTGTGATTCTCACGAAAACTGATTTCTGTGCCTAAAAACACTGTCAGCTTACCATTTGCGTACTTCAGAGCATTGTAGTAGTCAGATAAGTAGTATTTCATCAAGTCTTTCCAGCGACTTGTGGGCTGGCGCATAAAGGTCTGGGTGTTGATGTGATTGGTGATTACAACGCCGTTATATCCTTTTGAGATATAGGCTTTGATAATATCTTTAACACCATCAGCAGCACAATAACTGACAGGACTTGTGTGACAATGTAAATCGTATTTGAATTTCATATTTGACCTCCGAATTTTTTATCAAATTATTATAACATATTTTTTTGTTGATTTAAAGTATTTCATACAAAAAAGTTTCGATTTGACAAATATGGATAAATCTTTTAAAATAGTTTGCGAGGTGATAGTATGTTTACCTGCGCAGAAATAGAAAAAAGCATTATTAAAAAATTCAGGAAACAGATTTGGAGCCGTTTTACAAAAGCTGTGAAGGAATACCAGTTGATTCAAAAAGGTGATAGGGTCTGTGCTTGTATATCCGGCGGAAAGGATTCTATGCTTTTGGCAAAATGTTTACAGGAATTACAACGTCATGGTCCGGTTGCTTTTGAACTTACTTATCTGGTTATGGACCCGGGTTATAATGCGGAAAATCGAAACAGGCTGTTAGAAAACGCTAAGCGTCTTGAACTGCCGGTACAAGTGTTTAATACGAATGTGTTTGATGTTGCATACACCAGTGGCGGTTCGCCATGCTATCTTTGTGCCAGGATGCGGCGTGGTTATTTGTACAGTCATGCGCAATCGCTCGGGTGTAATAAGATTGCACTTGGTCATCACTTTGACGACGTAATAGAAACTCTGCTTTTAAGTATATTTTATGGTAGTGAAATTAAAGGGATGATGCCAAAGCTACATTCGACAAATTTTGAAGGAATGGAGTTAATCCGTCCGCTGTACTATGTGCACGAAGCAGATATAATTCAATGGGCTGTGTCAAATGATTTACATTTCCTTGCTTGTGCTTGTCGATTTACGGAAAAGGTTGCAGATCAAGAACTGCTTTCAAAACGCAAAGAGATAAAAACACTGATTGCAGAGATGAAGAAAACAAATCCGAATATTGAAATGAATATTTTTCGGAGTATGTACAATGTCAATACTGAAACATTGATCGGTTTCAAGGACAGCAATGGAAAACGTAGTTTTTTGGATTATTATGATAATAAATATTAAAAAAGCATATTGACAATTTAAGATTTGCGTGCGATAATATTTAGGGTAACGGGCAATGCGCTCTTGTGGCTAAATACTGTTACCCTTATCTTTGCTTGCGGGTGTAGTTTAGTGGTAAAACATCAGCTTCCCAAGCTGAGGTTGTGGGTTCGATTCCCATCATCCGCTCCATAAAAAAAGACAGATTTCAAATGAAATCTGTCTTTTTTTATTTTCATTGGATACAATAAGGGGATATCCTGTAAAAATATGATAGTGATAATTAGAACTCGACACGAAAAATCAACAAAATTATTCAGTATTATGTAATACAATTGCATTGTTAGTCACAAAAGAATATTCGTGAAAGGATAGGGAAGGTTAATGCAAGGAAGTGAAATACGTGTTTATAAAAAAATCGAAAGTGAGTACGAAGCTGCAAAGCAACACAACACGAACAGAAGGCTGATATTAAAAATTGAGTATATACATGCTGTTTTTGCATTTTTAATGTCAAGAGCGATGCTTTTTGGTCAGCTGTGTCCATTCGGCGTTTCTTTTTTTTCAGCATCTTATATAAGCAAAAAATGTATTTACGGCGCTATTGGCGTTTTGATTGGTACTTTGACAGCCGGTGCAGGTGTACATACATTGCAATATGTAGTTGCAATTGGTGTTGTTTTTCTGTATAAATTTTTTGTGGAAAAGGAAAATCAATACGGTGCTGGTTGGACAGCTTTTGTTACCGGCGCCGGCAATTTTGTCGGCGCGGTAATGACTATGCTGTTCGAGCGATTTTTAATTTATAGTTTACTGCTTGCTGTAGCAGAGAGTATAATGATTGGTTTGGTGACGATGCTTTTTGCAAATGTAAATGCAATCCGAAACAGTGACTATGAAAAACTCAGGATTGTAAATCGTGAGGAAATGTTCGGTATTGTGATGCTGTTTGGTTTGGCGGCATGCGGACTGACGGATATAGTGGATTTTGGCATAGTAAATATAGGTGAAATTATATGGTCGCTTCTTATTTTGTCATTTGCTTATGCCGGCGGTGTAACCGCAGGTCTTGGCGCCGGTACTGTAATTGGTCTTATTGGTGCAATGTCTCAAAGCGATCCGTTGTGCATCATCGGATTGTACAGCGTATGCGGTCTTGCTGCCGGTTTTGCGAAAAGTGCCGGAAAACTTTGCGTTGCTGCAATATATTTGCTTTGTGCAGTTGGCTTGGGGTTATCAACAACTGTATTTGTGTTCGGACAAGCAAGTTTGTCAAATTTGCTGATTGCTTCAGTGATATTCGCATTTATCCCCAAAAAGTTTTATGAAAAGCATTTTGCATTTGAAGGAGACTGTTTTACACCTATGCAACAGAAAGTGTATTCTAAACGTGTAAATACACTTTTATCGGAAAAGTTTCAAAGCCTGGCAGCCACTTTCCAGGGAATGTCAGATACAGTAAAGAATTTATCAGAGAATAAAACATGCAAATTTAGTCTGGATTATGGAAAGGTTATTGACGATTCTGTAGAGAAAGTTTGTGCGCAGTGTAGTATGCGTGTCTATTGTTGGGAAAAGGACAGTGAGAAGACCGGGAAGAGTATGGCGGCTGCAATTTCCAAGTTGAAAAGAAAGGGATTTACTGATAGGTTGGATTTAGGTAACGATTTTCAAAGGACGTGCATTCATAGTGAAGAACTGACTGCTGCGATGAATCACGCTTATACGATGCGTCGTTTAAATGCGGTTTGGGACAATCAAGTCAATGAGACACGCATTCTGCTTGGTCAGCAATATAGCAATTTTGCTGATGTAATGCAGGAAATGAGTAAAGATATTACACAAAAGGTTATATACGAAAGCACTTTTAAACATAAAATTTCTACTCATTTGCAAAATGCCGGATTTCAGGTTGAAGAGGTATATCTTTATGAACGAGAGGATGAAAGTTATGATGTTGAGGTACAGATTGGTGAGATGAATGATGAGATTTCGGTGCAATTAATCGAAAAGGCTGTTTCAAACGGCATGCATTGCGTAATGCGGGTTTCTGTCATTGATGAATACAATAATAGTATACGTTTAGAGCCACAATATAAATTTGTGATCAGGAGCAGTATTGCAACGGTAAAGAAAGATGGAGAAGAAAAAAATGGGGACAGCTATGCTGTGTTTAATATGAAAAACAATCGCTGTGCATTGTTGCTTAGCGACGGTATGGGAAGCGGTGAAAATGCGAATGCTGAAAGCGTGTCCACAGTAAGTCTTTTGAAAAAATTGCTGACAGTCGGTTTTGATGTTGAAGCGGCTGTTCGTCTTGTAAACTCAGCGTTGGTTCTGAAATCCGGCAGTGAATCTTTTGCTACGGTGGATATGGTCGTTGTTGATCTTTTGAGTGGAAATGCGGAGTTCTTTAAAGTCGGCGCAGCGCGTGGATATATTAAGCATGTAAGCGGTGTTACGACTATAGGATGCGCCGGTTTGCCGGTCGGAATTTTGGCAGAAACTGATTTGAAGAAAGAAAAATATACACTCGTTAATGGCGACTGTCTGATTTTAGTCTCTGATGGTATCTGTGACGGGAAAAATGCTGGCGAGCTTGCAAACTATATTGATTCTCTGACATCGTTCAGTACGGATGAAATTGCTAAAAAAATGCTGAATTATGCATTGACAAATCAAAAAGGGAAAGCGAATGATGATATGACGGTTATTGTAGCAAAAATTGTTGAAAATCAGAAATCGGAAATCGTATAATTTGCCGATGTCGGATAAAAATAGTATACAGGAAAATCAATTTAAGGAGCCTGTGTATGAACCCAAAACGTGAAAATGATAACTTTGATATCGTAACAGAGGCTGAAGCAGTTTTGTCCGCCTATAGTGAAAGATGTAAAATCTATGAGCGAAGATGCTCAAAAAAAGATAAACCCTCGCACATTAAAAAAACGGTTATAGCTTTATTTTCTGTTTTGTCAGTTGTTTGTTGCCTGTATTTTATAATAAATTACTTTTAAAGTAAGCAACTTTAAAGGATTAGAGACGATTTTTCTGTTATAAGAAACAGTTTTTCTGGATTTTTCGTGAGCTGTATGATAAAATTTAATTGAAAAACTAATCAGAAGGTGAATAAATGATGAAACAGTATATAATGCGTTTTTTTGAACCGGCTGAAAACAGCTTGGCCGGCTGGGTTAACCGCTCATTTATGATTGGTAACGGTTATTTTGGCGCAAATGTTTTTGGCGGTGCAGCAGCGGAAAGAATTTCGCTGTCTGAGCAGTCTTTGACGGTTGTTGGAGGCAAGTTCATCAACGAACGCTATGCTGCCGGGAACGAGTGCTTTGCATTTTTGCATATTGATACGCCGCATAATGATGTTTGTTGTAAAAATTACAAACGGGAGCTTTGTCTGAATACGGGCATTGCAACGGTGGAATATGATTATAATTCCGTACATTATAGGCGTGAGCATTTTACAAGTTATCCTGATAAGGTGTTTGTTATTCGATTGAGTGCCGATTGTGACGGTTCTCTGAGCTTTAAGGTGCGTCCTCGTATTGCATACGAAAGAGAACACCTTATTTTTCCGAACGATGGTCGGTACAAGCGATCTGAAAGCAAGTTCTTTGATGAAAATACAATTGAAGCGAAAGGGTTGCTTGGTACATACAACATGGAAATGAATCTGTTTGTGCGTGTGATTGCTGATGGTGGCATTATTCAGCAGGAGGACAATAACGGACAGCTCGCTTTGCGTGTCCATGGTGCGAACAGTGCTGTGATTATAGTGTCTCTTGGCACGAATTACGATCTTGAACGCGTTGTTTTTGAATTGCCGGAAGACAAACTTGCGCCGGAAGAACTGTTGAAAGACTGTCCGAGCAGGAGAGATATTTATCTGTCACGCTTGCAAAATGCCACTGCATTAAGTTATAGTCAATTATTGTCACGTCATCTGGATGATTTTCAAAAAATATTCGAACGTGTTTTTGTCGATTTTGGTGGCGTTGATGATGGTAGTGCAACGAACAAATTACTTTTAGCATACAAAAATGGTGCGGATTCTGCATATCTTGAAGAACTTCATTTTCAGATGGGCAGATATATGCTATTATGTTCCTCGAGAGATGGTGGTTTACCTGCAAATCTGCAGGGCATCTGGAATATGTTTGAGTTTGCACCATGGACTTGCGGTTTTTGGTACAACATTAATATTCAGATGAATTATTGGCCGGCTTTTGTTGGTAATTTGAAAGAATGCTTCAATGCATATCATAATTTCAATAAAGCTCGCTTTAAAGGTTGCTCTATGCTTGCTGATACATACATTAGAAATTTTCACCCGCAGAATTATGAGGATAAACCGGGCGCCAATGGTTGGATTGTCGGGACAGGGAACAGTGCTTTGCGCATAGGTGCGGTTGGCGGTCATTCCGGTCCCGGAACCGGTGGCTTAACCACAAAAGCCTATTGGGATTATTATGATTTTACGCGCGACACTGAACTTTTGAAAAATGAGGCTTATCCGTTTTTGGAGGCAGTTGCGAGATTTTATGTTAAGTGTGTAGAGGAGATCGACGGGAAAATGCTTGTTACACATTCATCTTCGCCCGAACAGAAGATTGATGGCAAGGCGTATGTAACTGTTGGCTGCGGCTTTGATCAGCAAATGTTATACGAAAGCATTTCTGATTACATCAAAGCTTCGGAAATTCTCGGATTAGAAAATGAAATCGTTGACGAGAATTTGTATAATTTAGCAAAAAAACAGCTTGATTTATATGATCCGATTCAAGTCGGCTTGTCTGGACAGATTAAAGAGTATAGGGAAGAGAATGAATACGGTGAATACGGCGAGCTTGATCATCGGCACATTTCACAATTGGTTGCTGCTTTTCCGGGAACACTTCTAAATCGTGAAAATGCTGCATGGAGTGATTCTGCAAGGCAAACTGTACTTTTGCGCGGATTAAATAGCGGAAAAGGGTGGACGAAAGCACATAAAATGCTTGTTCTTGCAAGAAACGGCGGAACGGATGAGGCGCTTGAAATGGCACAATCTGTTTTGCGCGAAAATGTTTTTGACAATTTGT
>JAZSGM010000062.1:0-5987 GCA_045532715.1 Clostridia bacterium | reverse complement strand
CGATCTGTGCGGGCTGGTTGAGCCACTCCTCAATGTCACCGCTGCCGATGAACTCGGGAATAGGATCAACGAATGCCATGTGACCTGCCCATCCGGGAGAAGTAGATGCAATATCAGCACCTGTTCCCTCTGTGATATCATCGATTATCTTGGAATAATCCTTGATGTTTGCATTTGTCGGGAAATGAACGTTTTCCATCGGCATACGGAGCTTTTCATCAATCTGACCGTAGAGGTACTTAATCATAGAATGTGCAAAGCCTGCTTCGTATGTAATCGGCGCGATGTTACCTGCTTCATCTGCCCACTCATCCTCTGCTACGAGGTGCACCTTGCTTCAGTCAACACCGAAGTAGTTGATGAGCTGTGCAAGCGGAATGTAAGTATCCGGTTCCGGGTTACCAAGAATCATCGTAAAGCTCTTGCCTGCTTCGGAAGCTGCTCGCAAACGCTCGAAAAGTGTAGCGATGAGTACCGGATGCGGGTTCATCATAACCTTTACATTAAATTCCGGATGCCACCAATCTTCTCTCTTTTCAAGGTCTTTGCCGCTGAGGCTACGAACATATTCACAAACCGCCTTGTCCTTAAACGGAACAAACTCGTGCGGCTGGAAATCAAATTTCGTTGCCGGATCAGTAATAAAACTCATGTGTAATCTCTCCTTTTATATTATATTGATATATAAATTATATCTTGCCGAAAAATGCTTGTCAATCGCTTTGCGTGCGAAAATTTTTCGAAAATACAGATTTTCTTGAATTTCAAAAATCTCTGTGTTATAATGCCCTCGTGACAGTTATGCACTTATATATGTCGAAAGCATTACGAAAAGTTTCGGAGGTACACTATGACACTTTCCCAATTAGCCAAATTAGCAAATGTTTCTGTATCGACTGTGTCCAAAGCGTTTTCCGACAGTCGTGAGGTCAGTGCGGAAACCAAAGAAAAAATTCTGAGGCTCGCCAAAGAAAACGGTTGCTATGAAAAATACTATAAGGCAAAATACGAAAAGAAGCTCATCGCCGTTATCTGCCCCGAGCTGCGTGGTGTACACTACTCGCAGATGGTCAGCTGTATTGAGCAGGATGTTGCCGCACGCGGCGGTACAACGCTGATTTCCGTAAGCAACTTTTCTTCAAAATTGCAGAAAGAGCTGATCGATTACTATATTAAATTCGCGCAGGCAGACGGCATCATCTTAATTGAGCCCGTCGACAAGGTACATGCCCACACCGACATTCCCATTGTGCAGATTGCCTTGGGTGGCGATGCATTACACGCACACTGCATCACCATGGATATCAGTGAGGCACTCGACGAAGCTATGATCCTCCTGAAAAACATGGGGCACAGGAAAATCGGTTTCATCGGCGAAGCCTACACACAGACCGAACAAGCATATTTTGAAAAGCATATGCAAAAAAACAGCATAGAGATTTTTTCCAAATACATCAGCATCAACGAGCATCGATTTTATGACTGCGGTTACTACGGAATTGATGCTTTGCTCAAAAGCAGCCATTTGCCTACAGCAATATTTACGGCCTATAGCCACGTAGCCGTCGGTGCAGTGCAACGTCTGCGCGAAGCACATTTACAAATCCCGGAGGATATTTCCGTTATCTGTATGGACGACATCAGCATCACCCCCTACAACGACGTTGATTTGACGTGCATCCGGATGCATTTAAGTGAGCTTTGCAGAGAAGCAACACATCTTCTCTATCGCATTTTCACAAAACGTTACATTATTGCCAAGCATACAATTACCGTAAAGCGGGAGCTGTACAAAGGCGCCTCCGTAGGCCGTGCAAAGCAAAGCACCACTCTCATTTAAAATTTTCCTGTTCACTGAACATATTTTTTACATATCACTTGCATTTTTATAAAAATATGATAGAATATTTTTGGGTTCAGTATCATAAAGAAAGGTTGGGAGAAACAAATGAAAAAATTTATTGAGGATTTCAAAGCCTTTGCACTGAAGGGCAATGTGCTTGACATGGCTGTCGGTATGATTATCGGTGCCGCTTTTACGACAATCGTAAAATCGCTGGTTGATGATATTATCATGCCGCTCATCGGCATTCTGACCGGTGGCTTTGACCTTACGGGCCTTGCGATTAAGCTGTCCGAAGAAGAAGGCGCAGCACAGCTGTCCTACGGCTTGTTCTTGCAAAATGTATTAAACTTTTTAATTATCGCGCTGACCATTTTTATCTTCATTCGCCTCATCGGTAAATTGCACCGCAAAAAGGAAGAAGAAGCAGCACCGCCTGAACCGCCGAAGAAAAGTGACGAGGTTTTGCTTCTTGAAGAAATTTCCGCAACATTAAAAGAACTTACAAAAGAAAAGGTTTGATTGAAAGGGGCAATTTTGCCCTTTTCTTTTTTAAAATATCACAACAAGGAGAACAGAAAATATGAATATCTGGCATGACATTGATTCCAAACGCATCCTCCCTACCGACTTTATTGCTGTAATCGAAATTTCAAAAGGCAGCAAGAAAAAGTATGAGCTTGACAAGGAAACCGGTTTGATTATGCTCGACCGTATTTTGTACACCTCAACGCACTATCCGGCAAACTACGGTTTTATCCCTCGCACCTACGGTGATGACAACGACCCGTTGGACGTGCTCGTGCTCTGTTCAGAGTCAATCGAACCGCTGACATTGGTGCGTTGCTACCCTATCGGCGTAATCAAGATGATTGACGACGGTATGGGCGACGAAAAAATCATCGCAATCCCGTTCAACGACCCGGCATACAATACTTATAAAAGCATCGCCGAGCTGCCCGACCACATCTTTGAGGAAATGCGCCATTTCTTTAAGGTCTATAAGGAGCTGGAGGACAAAGAAACCGCCGTAAACGAAATCGGCGATCTCACTGAAGCAATCCACATTATCGACGCCTCCATCAATCGCTATCATGAATTTTTTGGCAATTAACACATTTTAAATAGTGCCTTTGTGCAAAGGCACTATTTTTTTATACTGTTTTTAGGTGAGATGTACAAAAAATCCGACAACTTTTCTCTTTCTTTGCTTCCAGACCGCCGTTTTTCCTGCATTTGCTTGACTTTTTTCGCAAAAAAGGCTATAATAACTATAATTATAAATTATTTTACTGCGCCGTTTTTTGCACAAAGACGACGTTAGGGAAGGCAAAAAAACATGGGCGCAAGCAAAACCATATCCCCTTATGCCGATATGTCGGACGAAGCCATTGTTTGCATGGCGCAAAACGGGGACAACAAAGCAATTGAATACATTTTGGAAAAATACAAAGGTCTGGTCAAATCCCGTGCCCGTGCCTACTTTTTAATCGGTGCAGATTCAGAAGATCTGATTCAGGAAGGCATGATTGGTCTTTACAAGGCAATTCGCGATTTCAACTGTGAAAAACAGGTCGGCTTTGCTGCGTTCGCAGATATTTGCACAACACGTCAGATTGTCACCGCAGTCAAAACGGCAACACGGCAAAAGCACACACCGCTGAATAATTATATTTCTTTTAATAAGAAAATCGCAGCGGATGATTCGGAAAAGACTATGCTTGACTATCTGTCGGAAACACTGATCTCCGATCCGGAGCAGATTGTGATTAATCAGGAATCCTTTGAAAACGTCAATCGGAAAATCAGCAGCATTTTAAGTGATTTTGAGATGCGCGTGTTGGAGCTCTACCTTTCCGGACGCAGCTACCAGGAAATTGCAGATCAATTAGGCAAAAGCGCAAAATCCATCGATAATGCACTGCAACGCACAAAACGCAAAATCGAAGATGGGCTTGCGCAAAAATAAACTCAGCTATTACCGCAAGCATCATAAGCGGTACAAAATATCAAAGTGAGGGATAACTATGTACGAAGACAAGACTCTGGTATGTAAGGACTGTGGAAACGAGTTCGTTTTCACTGCCGGAGAACAGGAATTTTATGCAGAGAAAGGCTTTGAAAATGAGCCGACTCGTTGCAAGGACTGCAGAGCTGCACGCAAGGCAGCAATGCGCCAGGCGCGCGAGATGCACGATGTAGTATGTGCAGATTGCGGCAAGCAGACACAGGTTCCGTTCATGCCAAGGGATGACAGACCGGTATATTGCGACGAATGCTTCGCAAAGCGCAGAGGTTAATGAAAAGAAACGTTAAAAGCGTATTGTCTGACAATACGCTTTTTCGTTGCAGGTGAAAATTATGTTAGAGATCAACAGCAAAACCAACAAAACATATAAAATGCTTTCCAGTTTACGCACAAAAAAAGGCAGAAACGAGCACGGTCTGTACACCGTTGAAGGTGTGAAATCAGTAGAAGAAGCATTAAACCATGCACCAAACGTTTCCGTGGTCGCCATTACCAAAACCGTTTTACAGGAAAACGCTGCCTTAGTTGCGATCGCACAGAACAAGGGCGCATCTGTTTGCTGCCTTAGTGAGGATTTATTTGCTAAAATCAGCGATACGCAAGCACCGTCCGGTGTGCTTTGTGCGTTACCACTCGTCAAAACCGAGCAGCCCACTCTTCGCGGTGGTCTGTACATTTACTGCGACCACATTGCCGACCCCGGTAACGCAGGCACCATTATCCGTACAGCAGATGCCGTAGGGGCAAGTGCAGTTCTGTTTTCACCAGAATGTGTAGACATATACAACCCTAAGGTTATCCGGTCAACCATGGGCTCCTTTTTCCATATCGAAACCTACACGGATGTGCCCGTAAGCATTTTGCATCAGGCCACCGCAGACGGATACCACTGCGTCGCAGGTGCACTCTCTCCCTCTGCAACGGATGCACGTGAATTTTCTATGAAGAAAAACACCGTTCTGGTCATCGGCAACGAATCCAACGGCGTCAGCAGCGCTGTGCTGGATGCATGCGCTACGCATGCCATTTTACCGATTGTCGGAAAAGCAGAGTCGCTTAATGCTGCAGCTGCAGCCGCCGTATTTATGTACAAATGGCTTTTCGATCAAAAATAATACCCAAAATTCATAGGTGGATTTTGTTCAAAATGCTGTATTTACCTATTCACACTTGAAATATAATGTACAAAAAGTTATACTATAAAGAGATATTCAAACGGAGGTGCTGTATGAAATTCACAATTGCACATAATAACATTACTGTTCTGGATTTAGAAAAGAGTCTTGCCTTTTACAAGGAAGCGCTCGATATGGATATTCAGAAAACTATTGAAGCAGAGGACGGTAGTTTTAAAATTGTATATCTGACAGACGGTTGCTCCGTGCACAAGCTGGAGCTGACATGGTATCGCGACAAACAGGAACCGTGGAATCTCGGCGACAACGAAATTCACACCGCATTTATCGTAGATGACTTCGAGGCTGCTTATGCGCATCACAGTGCTATGGGCTGCATCTGTTACGAAAATAAATCTATGGGCATCTATTTCATTGCAGATCCGGACGGATACTGGATTGAGATTCTGCCTACAAAATAAACATCTGAAAGAAGGAATATAATATGACAACCAAATTACATGTAATGGATCATCCACTGATTCAGCATAAGATTTCCATGCTGCGCGATAAGAACACTTCCGTAAAGGATTTCCGCGAGCTTGCATATGAAATCGCACTTCTGATGGGCTATGAGGCAACACGTGATTTACCGTTAGTCGATTATCCGGTAGAAACACCGATTACGCAAACCGTCGGCAAAGTAATTGACAAGCAGGTTGCCGTTGTTCCGATTCTGCGCGCCGGTCTCGGTATGGTAGATGCAATCGTAAGTATTCTGCCGGCAGCAAAAATCGGTCATATCGGTCTGTACCGCGACCACGAAACGCATCAGCCTGTAGAGTACTACTGCAAGCTTCCAAAGGACGTGGACGAGCGTCAAGTCATTGTAACGGACCCGATGCTGGCAACCGGCGGCAGCGCAGCGGCTGCAATTGATTTCATCAAGCAGCGCGGTGCAAAACGCATCAAGCTGATGTGTATGATTGCTCCACCGGAG
>JAZSGM010000279.1:0-1606 GCA_045532715.1 Clostridia bacterium | reverse complement strand
CTCAATGTCTTTCCAGCGGCATCCACAGTAAAACACGCCGGAATCCGGGTGGTTCCATGTTTTGCTGTCCGGTGTGAATTTGAAAGGCGCGACCGGATTGCCGCGGTTATCGCGAATGTTGTCCGGCTCGATGTTCATAAGAGGCGGTGCGGCAATAAATCCTATACCGGGATTTGTCAGCAGCGCGCTAGTGATGCGCGGCTCACAAACTGTCATTTGCTTTTTCATCTGGTTCATCCTCCATAAGTCGGGTGAAATAAGTACAGCCCATTTCCTTGAATCTCTCTGTCATTTCCTGCAGCTTCTGCGGCGATGTGTTGAGTTTCTGCGCCAGACAGTCAATGCAGCAAAAGGTCGCAATATGCGCCCCGAGAAGGCGCTGGTTCAAAGCGACCTCATCTGCCGTTAATGTCTTTCGGCACATAATGCAGCTCGTTCTCTTCAAAATGCATCTCCCATCTCCGCTTGTGCAAGTTGCGTTGCATGCAAGGCTGTTTGTTGCGTAATGTTGCGTAAACATTAATTTTGTTTACGCAAGAATTATAACAAGTTTGCGTGCTCGTGTTAATTGGAATATGTAACGAACTTCTAATTTCTCTTTTGTTCATTTGCACGGTAAAAACATTGAATATACTGTATTCTTCTGATAAAATCGGATTAATGGCATTACGCAAAAACTTATGTACTACTTGAGAGATGATTATGAAGAAATACACCGTAAAGAAAGTTAAAGCAGATAATGTGGAACTCATAGTTCTTCAGCCGACTACTGCCAAAAATCCGAAAGAAAAAACGCCGGGGATTTTGTGGATCCACGGCGGCGGATATGTAACCGGCATGGCCGGCATGTACTATATGTCGCGTGCGCTTAATCTGGTGAAAAGCTACGGCGCTGTGGTGGTAACTCCCGAGTATCGCCTTGCGGGCAAAGCTCCCTACCCCGCTGCGCTCGATGACTGCTACACCGCGCTTCGGTATCTGAAAGACCACGCGGACGAACTTGGCTGCAGCCCTGACCGCATCATGGTCGGAGGCGAGAGTGCAGGCGGTGGACTGACCGCTGCACTTTGCATGTATGCGCGCGACAAGGGCGAGGTGAAAATAGCGTTCCAAATGCCGCTCTACCCCATGATAGACGACCGCGACACCGAATCCTCCCGCGATAACCACGGCATTTCATGGAACACCCGCCGAAACCACGCCGCATGGAAATTGTACCTTCGCGGCATTGACAGTGAGCCTTCTCCTTATGCTGTGCCGTCGCGTCAGACAGATTTTGCCAATCTGCCTCCCGCCTATACTTTTGTTGGCGACAGCGAGGCATTTTATTGCGAAACACTCACATTTGTCGAGAACTTGAAAAATGCAGGTGTTCCCGCTCATGTTGATGTGTACCACACAGGCTTCCATGCCTTTGATATGCTTCTCCCTTTCCGAAAAATCAGCAGACAGGCAATAGCTGAATTCGAAAAACAATATCTGTACGCCGCGGAGCATTACACAGCGGCGCAGGACGAATAAAAATAAGAAGACACAGGATCGGGCGGGTAAACATCACGCTTCCAATCCTGTGTCTTTCTTCTGCTATATGCCTTGGGGTTCTCAC
>JAZSGM010000325.1:0-2347 GCA_045532715.1 Clostridia bacterium | reverse complement strand
TGGTAAAGGTCAGCACCAACGCCACAGCAATGCAGACAATCCATTCCAGGATTTCACGCATCGGGTCCTTTTTATCTTTTTCAATTTGTACCTGCTCCGTGTGCGATGCACTGTCCTGTGCATCCTCTTCTATTTCAATCGACTCGGCACGAATGACCATGCCAGCCTCTTCTTCTTCAAATTCACCGTTTGCAAAATTATTATTCTTATCCATACTCATCCCTCTAAACGGAAAAACGAAAGGGGACCTTGTACCTTGTACAGTCCCCCTTTGTTTCTAAGCTCAAATCTTTTCTTTAACCTTTGCGCTCTTACCAACTCTGTCACGCAAATAGTACAGCTTCGCTCTGCGAACGCGACCCTTACGGGAAATCTCAATCTTGTCGATTTTCGGGGAGTTCACCGGGAACGTTCTCTCAACGCCTACGCCGTACGAAACACGTCTTACCGTAAATGTC
The DNA here is from genome assembly GCA_045532715.1 of Clostridia bacterium. Taxonomy (GTDB): domain Bacteria; phylum Bacillota; class Clostridia; order UBA1381; family UMGS1253; genus RGIG2041. Next base: position 1,889 of record JAZSGM010000325.1, on the reverse strand, counting down.
TCGGAGATGCCGCTGCCATGCTTCTTAATGAGCGTACCTTCGAACATCTGGATTCTTTCGCGTGTTCCCTCGATAACCTTAAAGTAAATCTTTAATGTGTCACCGATATTCAGCTGAGGTAAATCTGTTCTGATCTGACCTTGTGTCAATGTTTTAATCATATCCATCATATTTGCCTCCTTCCTTCATAGATGTTCGTACCGTATCTTTTCGGCAGAGGACCATCCGTATCACCAAGATAGTTTACCACAAACTTTTCAGGAATGCAAGCCTTTTTTTAACTTTTTTCAAATTTATTTTTCCACCGCAGAAACGCAAAAAATTCCACGCCTTCGCTTGCGTATAAAACACATCTGTGCTATACTGAAATATAAGCAAAGAACAGGAGGCTCGGTTATGGCAAACATCAAACCCTTCAAGGCATTACAGTATAACCCGGACAAGTGCGGACAGCTATGCGATGTTGTTGCACCGCCCTATGATATTATTACACCGCAGCGCCGCGAAAAATACTACGCACAGAGCGAATATAACATTACGCGCCTGATTTGCGGACGTTGCGAAGAAGACGACACAGAAGATAACAATCGCTACACCCGTGCCGCCGATGCATTGCGCGACTGGACAGCTGCCGGCGTTCTGCAAACGGACGCTGCAGCCTGCTTTTATTTATATGAACAGGAATTTGACATTAATCATCATCACTATATCCATCGCGGTATTGTCTCTCTTCTGGAGCTTGCGGATTTTTCAGAAAAGGTTATTCTTCCCCACGAGGCGTTCTCCGACTCACCGATTGAGGACAGACTTTCCCTCTTAAAGGAAACGAACACCTTCTTCAGCGAGATTTACTGCTTGTACACCGACGAGGAAAAGGCAGTATACAAGCACATCAAAGCAATTGCAAAAACAAAGCCGGACATTGAATTTGAATACAAAAACGGCAGGATTCAGCGCATCTGGGCCATCAGCGATCCGGCGATACATTCAAATCTGCAGGCGTTATTTAAAAACAAGCAGCTCTACATTGCTGACGGACACCACCGCTACAAAGCCGCTTTAAAATACAGAGATGCCATGCGCAAAAAATATCCTGCACAAAGCACGGACGGTGCATTTAACTACATACCGACACTTTTGGTTGCCGTTGACGATCCGGGCATTGTTATGTTTCCGCCGCAACGTATGATTACGGACATCGGCATGGACGAAGCAACTGCCATTTCCTTCTTAAAGGATGATTTCAATATCGAGAAAATCATCGTCGATAAAAATGTCCACGAGCTGACAGATGCCATGCTGCAGGATCTTGCCAATACAAATGACAGTAAGATTTACGCGCTGTATTTCGGCGGAAACTATTACTACCGCATCCTGCCGCGCAGCACCGCAGAGATTGACGCTCTGCTGCCGGACAAATCCGCTGCCTACAGAGCACTGGATGTAACCGTTTTGCATAAGCTGCTTCTGGAAAAGTATTTTAAAATCAAAAGCGAGGATCTGGAAAACCCGAAAATCATCAGCTACACCCGCGTCATTGCGGAGGCGCTGGGCGCCGTGCAGGATGGCACAAAGCAATGCTGCGTAATTTTGAAGCCGACAAAGGTGCACGAGCTGTTGGACGTTGCCCTTGCCGGTGAAACCATGCCACCACATTCAACGTATTTTTACCCAAAGCCGCTCGCCGGCCTGATTATGTACCAAATGCAGTAAACAGCAATAAAAAAATCCGATTCGGCCGAATCGTATTTTTTGTTTTTAATTAATAATTCAGCGTCTTATTGACAACATCATCGTTGACCTTGGCAATAAAGTCTGCCACCGGCATGCTGCCCATATCTACGCCCTTACGCGCACGAACGGCAACCGCGCCCGCTTCTGCTTCCTTA
>JAZSGM010000314.1:0-6445 GCA_045532715.1 Clostridia bacterium | reverse complement strand
CAAGACAGACGGTTGTTGATTTAGATAAGCTGGACACTGAGCGTATAGAGGAGCTTGTTCCGGAGAACGTTAAGAGTATGCAGCAATCGAGTGGCAAGCAAAAAATCAAGAAGGCGGCACAGCGTCAGAAGGATACAAAGGTCAGTCAGAATAAGATGAAGGCGCCTGTAAAACCGCAGGTTGTTAAGCCGCAGGAACTGATTGTGAGCATTCCGGATGAAATTTCGGTTGGCGAACTGGCGAATCGTATGCACAAGCCGGCGGCTGAAATTGTTAAGAAATTGATGATTCTCGGCATTATGGCGTCTGTTAGTCAGTTGATTGATTATGATACAGCGTCGCTGGTTGCTGAAGAGCTCGGTGCTAAGGTTGAGCGTGAAATCGTATTGTCAGACGAGGACATCCTTTTACAGGAGTTCGAGGTTGAGGATAAGGAAGAAGAACTTGTGTCGCGTTCGCCGGTCGTTGTCGTTATGGGTCACGTTGACCATGGTAAGACATCGCTTCTCGATGCTATTCGTGAAAGTAATGTTGCAGCCGGCGAGGCAGGCGGTATTACGCAGCACATCGGTGCACACCGTGTAAAAATCGATGGCAGAGATATAACGTTTTTAGATACACCTGGACATGAGGCATTTACTGCAATGCGTGCACGTGGTGCGCTTGTGACAGATATTGCGATTCTTGTTGTAGCGGCTGATGATGGTGTTATGCCGCAGACAATCGAAGCAATTAACCATGCAAAGGCTGCCAATGTAAGTATTATCGTCGCTGTCAATAAGATTGATAAAGACGGTGCAAATCCGGATAGAATTAAGCAGGAAATGACTGAGTATGGTCTTGTTCCGGAAGAATGGGGCGGCGATACAATCTTTGTTGAAGTGTCTGCAAAGCAGCGCATCAATATTGACGGGCTGTTGGAAATGGTTCTTCTTACTGCAGATATTCAGGAATTAAAAGCAAATCCGAACCGTCATGCTAAGGGTACGGTTATTGAGGCACGTCTTGATCGTTCCAGAGGTCCGATTGCCACATTGCTTGTACAGAACGGCACATTAAAATCCGGTGATATCATTGTTGCCGGTACAGCTGTCGGCAGAGTACGTGCAATGATGGACGATAAAGGCAGACAGATTAAGAGTGCAGGTCCTTCCGTTCCGGTTGAGATTTTGGGCCTTTCCGAAACACCGGACGGCGGTGATGTTTTCTATGCTGTTGATGATGAAAGACGCGCAAAAGCTGTTGTTGAAAACAGACGCTTTAAGGCAAAAGAAGAACAATTTAATGCACGTAAGGTTGTATCCCTCGATAATCTGTTCGATCAGATTAATGAGGGCAATATGAAGGAGCTTAATGTCATTATTAAAGCGGATGTACAGGGCTCTGTGGAGGCTGTGCGCCAGTCGCTTGAAAAACTCTCGAACGATGAAGTCAGAGTCAGAACGATCCATGGTGGTGTAGGTGCGGTTAACGAAAGTGACGTTATGCTTGCAGCTGCATCAAATGCAATTATTGTCGGCTTTAATGTGCGTCCGGACACGGTAGCGCGTGGCGCATATGAGCGTGGCGATGTTGATATTCGTCTTTACCGCGTAATTTATGATGCAATTGAAGAAATTGAAGCTGCATTAAAGGGTATGCTTGATCCGAAGTATAAGGAAGCTTTGCTTGGTCATGCGGAAGTGCGTCAGGTATTTAAGGTGAGTAGTGTCGGTGCAATTGCAGGTAGTTATGTTACGGATGGTAAGATTGCCAGAAACGCGCAAGTACGCGTTGTGCGTGATGGCGTGGTATTCCACGAAGGTGTACTCAGCAGCTTAAAGCGCTTTAAAGATGACGCAAAGGAAGTACAGAGTGGTTACGAATGTGGTATTGGTATCGAGAAATTTAATGATATCAAGGAAGGCGACGTGATTGAGTGCTACATCATGGAAGAAATTAAGCAATAATTCGGAGGCATTATGGCACAGAACAGAATACACAAAATTAATGATCAGTTGATGCGCGAAATCAGTGTGATTTTGCGTGAACTGAAGGATAGTCGTATTCCGCTGATGACAAGCGTAGTTAAAGTTGACGCAACGCAGGATTTGCGCTATGCAAAGGTTTATGTCAGTGTTATGGGCGATGATGCGGTTAAAAGCGGTGCAATGCAGGCGCTTGAAAAAGCGGCGGGGTTTGTGCGCCGTGAGGTTGGAAACCGCATGAAAATCCGTTATACGCCGGAATTGATTTTTACACTGGATGATTCGATTGAACACGGTGCAAAAATCAATGCGATATTAAAGGATGTGTTAGGAACAAATGACGACACAGGGAAATAATGCTTTAAATGAGATTTGTGATGCGATTTTTGATGCAAAGGATATTGCGTTAATCAGCCATGTCAGTCCAGATCCGGATACGCTTGGCTCATGCTTTGCATTAAAAAGTGCTTTAGAAAAGCTCGGTAAACAGGTTACGGTGTATGCAGATGCGCCGTATCCTGCTTATCTGTCGTTTCTTTACGACGCGTACGTTGTTTATTCAACACCGGTTGCACATGAGCTTTGTATGAGTGTTGACTGCGGCGATTTGGGTAGAATCGGTGATAGAGCGGCATTGCTTGAAGCAGCAGGAGTCAGCGCAAATATTGACCATCATCCGACCAACACCTGTTTTGCTGAATTGAATTATGTTCAGCCTTCGGCAGCGGCGACGGCTGAGATTGTTTATCTGCTCATAGAACGTTTGGGGATTGCGTTGGATAACGTCATTGCCACAAGACTTTATGCTGCATTAACAGGGGATACAGGTAGTTTTCGTTATTCAAATACTACTCCGGCAACGATGCATCTGGCAGCGAAGTTGTTGGACTACAATGTAGATAATTGGTTTATCAATAAAACGATATTTGAGGATATGTCGCTCGAAATTCTGAAACTTCGAGGCGCACTTGCAAGCGAAATGCGTGTCCTTGCAGGGGGTAAGGTTTGCGCTGTTGTATTGTCGAAAGCACTTTGCGCAGAATTCGGTTTAGACAGCGATGATGTTGAAAATATTGTAAATATTCCGCGTAGCGTAGCGGGATGTGAAATTGCTGCATCCTTTAAGGAAGCGGAGGATGGCAAAGTGAAAATCAGCTTAAGAAGCAGTAATTACGCAGATGTTTCCGCGATTGCTGTGCATTTTGGCGGTGGCGGACATAAACGGGCTGCCGGCTTCGTGCTGACGGGAGAGACAGATGAAATTGTTACACGCGTGTTGGATGCGGCGTGTGCATGCATAAATGAGGGTTGAAACATGGATGGTGTGATTGTAATCCATAAACCGCAAGGTAAAACTTCACACGATATGGTCAGTTTTTTAAGAAAGCTTTTAAATGAGCGCCGTATAGGTCATACAGGTACATTGGATCCTGATGCAACAGGGGTGTTGCCGCTTTGTGTTGGAATATGCACAAAGGCTTCACAGTATATAATGGACAGCAATAAAACATACATTGCGACAATGCAGCTTGGCAGTTCTACTACAACACAGGATTCAAGCGGCGATGTCGTAAATTTGGCACCCGTCTGCGTAACGGAGGCGCAGATATTAGAGGTAATGGCGCGTTTTGTCGGCAAAATCGAGCAAGTTCCCCCCATGTATTCTGCTGTAAAAGTCGGAGGAAAAAAGCTTTATGAGCTTGCGCGTGCAGGCGTTGAAATTGAACGCAAAGCGCGCGTTGTAGAAATATTTTCAATTCGCATTTTGGAAACGGATATGCAGAAGTTTACGGTGCGTATGGAAGTTGACTGCAGTAAAGGCACGTATATTCGCACTTTGATTCATGATATTGGAGTCGCACTGGGCTGTTATGCGCATATGACGGCGCTTGTGCGTACAAAGAGCGGTGGTTTTAAATTAGAGGATGCTTATACCTGTGAGCAGCTTTTGGAGTTGAAAGAAAAGAATGCCCTTCAGGAAATTATACTGCCGACAGAACGTGTATTCGAAAAATATCCGAAAATTGTACTTGATGAAAAGAATACTGTGCGTGCAAGAAACGGAATTGCAATTCATGGATTGGGCGTGCAGGCGGAGCAACGCTATCGTGTATATGGCGCTGACGGTCAATTTTTGTGTGTTTCTGTTGGTCTTGAGGACGGCAAATTGAAAATGATTACATCCTTTTGGAGCGAATAGTATGCAGGTTTACAATAATGAACATATAAATGTTTCACCTTGTGTTTTAGCGTTGGGCAGTTTTGATACAGTTCATATCGGACATCAGAAATTGTTGGAAATGGCAAAAAAGTATGCACTTGAAAAGGGAATAGCTTTTGGGGTATACATGTTTGAAAGACGTCCGGCTCATATTTTGCAAAGCACATTACAGCATGATACTTATTCCGTGACGCAGCGGGAAAAAATCATAGAAAGACTCGGTGCGGAATTTGTATATTACGAAAACTTTAATAAAGATTTTATGAGAAAGTCTCCTGAAGAGTTTCTTCGATACCTGAAAGACAAGCTTTGTGCTCGGGCAGTTGTTGCCGGCTTCAATTATCGATTCGGGTGTGCTGCAAGCGGTGATAGCGATACGCTTAAGCGTTTGTGCTCTGAACTGGAGATGGATGCTTTTGTAGTTCCGGCAGTTTGTGATGCGGACGGAATTGTCAGCTCTACACGTATTCGCAGCCTTTTGGCAGCGGGGGATGTACAGGCGGCAAATGTGCTTTTGGGACGTGTGTTTGCGCTGGAAGGAAGCGTGAGAAAGGATCGTGGGGTTGGACATGCAATGGGAGTGCCTACAGCAAATCTTGAGCTTGATCCGGTGATACTTCTCCCGAAGGATGGCGTTTATATGACAGTAGCTGTAGTTGACGGTATAGAGTATCCGGCGGTGACCAATATTGGGATTCGACCGACATTTGGCTTGGATAAGCGTACGGTAGAGACACATTTGCTCGATTATGACGGCGATTTGTACGGGAAAGATATTCAGCTTAAATTTTATTCTCATCTTCGTGATGAGCAAACTTTTTCAAGCGTGGATGCGTTGACGAAACAGATTTCAGAGGATAAAAAACTCGCAAGAGCAATGTTTTCAAAAATTAATTTGGAAAAAATTAAAATTTGACTTGAAAGACAGCGAAAAATATGAGAGAATAGTAACAGACAGATAACGATAGGAGGCAGCAAAAGTGGCAGGAAAAATTATGAGCGTGATTCTTGCAGCTAAAGAAAGCAAGGAAATGAAATCTGCACACCCGACAGCAATGGTTCCGGTATGTGGTAAATGTATCGCTGACTATGTGCTTGCAGCTGCAGAAGGCGCAGGCAGCACGCAAAATGTTATGGTTGTTGGTTATGCTGAAGAGGAGATTCGTGCACACTTTGGGGAACGTGTGCTTTATGAGACGCAAAACAGTGCTGTCGGTACAGCTGATGCTGTGCGCTATGCACTCAAGTATGTCGAAAATTTTGATGGTATTTGTCTTGTTTTGCCTGCAGATGCACCGCTGATTGAAGCGGATACATTGATTGAGGCAATCGATTTTCACAGAGATTTGGAAAATGAGGCAACTATTATTACTGCTGTGGTGGATAATCCGGACGGTTATGGCAGAATTATCCGAAACAATGCCGGAGATGTAGCGGGCATTGTTGAACAGAAGAATGCAGATGCATATGAATTGGAAATTGGTGAAGTAAATTCTTCGATGTATATTTTCAATGCAGATGCGCTTGTCTATGCGCTTTCGCATATGGATACGCTCTGCAATGGTGAAGATAGAAATAATCTGATTCATGCACTGGATGTTTTAATTAAATCCGGACGTAAAGTCGGCGCTTTTGACACTGAAGACTCAAATTCGGTGCTCGGTGTAAACGATCGCATTCAGCTTTTTGAAGCAGAGGCGATTATGCGTTGGAGAATTAATTTTGAGCATATGCTAAACGGTGTAACGATTATTGCTCCGGAATCAACTTATATTGAACCGGATGTTGAGATTGGTCCGGATACTGTAGTTTATCCGAACTGTCATTTAAGAGGCAGTACAAAAATTGGTAAGAATGTCTGCGTCGGCGCAAATTCAATAATTACAAATTCTACGATTTGCGATGATGTTGATATATTAAATTCTGTAATTGTTGACAGCTATGTGGACAGCGGTACACATGTCGGACCGTTTGCCTACCTTCGCCCGAACAGCAAGGTTGGTAAAAATGTTAAGGTCGGCGATTTTGTCGAAATTAAGAATTCAACCGTGGATGATGGTACAAAGATTTCACACCTGACGTATGTCGGTGACTCTGATGTCGGTAAAGGCGTGAATTTCGGATGTGGCTGCGTAACGGTAAATTATGACGGCAAGAAAAAATACCGCACGCTCATTGGTGACAATGCGTTCATTGGCTGTAACACGAACTTGGTTTCTCCGGTAGCTGTACAGGAGGGGGCGTACATTGCTGCAGG
>JAZSGM010000125.1:0-37594 GCA_045532715.1 Clostridia bacterium | reverse complement strand
ACACAGGATATGGTATTGGGTAGCTACTACCTGACACTTGTTAAGGATGGCGAGCCGGGTGAAGGTAAAGTATTCTCCAGTATGGATGAAGCAATGATGGCATACAGAAACGGCGTTATATCCCTGCATGCAAAGATTAAGGTGCGTGTAGAAAAGGAAATCGACGGCGAGAAGAAGCATAAAACCATCAATGCGACCATCGGTCAGTTGATCTTTAATGAAAAACTGCCGCAGGATCTCGGTTTTGTAGACAGAAGCAACCCGGACAATGCGTTCGAGCTTGAGTTTACAAAGCTGGCAACGAAAAAGCAGCTCGGTATTATCATCGACAGATGTATCCGTGTACACGGCTTTACCGAGACAGCAACCGTGCTTGACGATATTAAGTCTTTGGGCTTCAAGTTCTCTACGCAGGGTGCAATCACCGTCAGCGTAGACGATATCAAGGTACCGGAAGAAAAGAAGCAGTACCTTGCAGAAGCAGAAGAACAGGTTGATAAGATTACAAAGCAGTACCGTCGCGGTATGCTGAATGACAATGAAAGATACGATGCGATTATTAAGGTTTGGACAGAAACCAGTGATAAGGTTACGAAGGCATTGATGGATAACCTTGATGCGCTGAACCCGATTTACATGATGGCACATTCCGGTGCCCGCGGTAGCGTAAACCAGATTCGTCAGCTGGCAGGTATGCGTGGTCTTATGGCAAACACCTCCGGTAAGGCGGTGGAAATTCCGATTCGTGCAAACTTCCGTGAAGGTCTGAACGTACTTGAGTATTTCATTTCCACACACGGTGCGCGTAAAGGTCTTGCCGATACAGCGTTGCGTACTGCCGACTCCGGTTACCTCACACGTCGTCTGGTTGACGTCAGCCAGGATGTTATCATCCGCGAAGAAGACTGTGGAACCACAAAGGGTATGATTGTCAGCGCAATTGTAGACGGCAAGGAAGAAATCGAGCCGCTCAAGGACAGACTTTTAGGCAGATATACACACGAGGATGTAATCCATCCGGAAACAGGCGAAGTTATCGTTGCCAAGGGCGTGCTCATGGGTGACGATGAGGTTGCTAAGATTCTGGATGCAGGCGTGAAGGAAGTATGTATCCGCAGCATTCTTACCTGTAAGTCTCCGGTCGGTGTTTGTGCACACTGCTATGGCGCAAACCTCGCAACCGGTGATCCGGTTCCGGTAGGTGAAGCTGTTGGTATTATCGCTGCACAGTCCATCGGTGAGCCGGGTACACAGCTGACGATGCGTACATTCCATAGTGGTGGTGTTGCCGGTGACGATATTACGCAGGGTCTGCCGCGTGTCGAGGAATTGTTTGAGGCAAGAAAGCCGAAGGGCGTTGCAATTGTTTCCGAGATTGCAGGTAAGGTAAGCATCTCTGAAAACAAGAAGCGTCGTGAAATTACGGTGACCAACGACACAATTGCAGAAACCCAGACCTATATGATTCCGTACGATGCGAGAATCAAGGTAACAGAGGGTGAAGAAATCGAAGCAGGTCAGCCGTTGACCTCCGGTTCCATCAACCCGCACGATATTCTGAAAATCAAGGGCGCAGATGCGGTACAGAGCTACCTGACACAGGAAGTGCAGAGAGTATACCGCCTGCAGGGTGTTGATATTTCTGATAAGCATATCGAGGTTATTGCGCGTCAGATGATGCGTAAGGTGAAGGTGGAAGAGCCGGGTGAAACCGATCTTCTGATGGGTAGCCTGATTGATATGTTTGAGCTTGAGGCTGCCAATGAAAAGGCAAGAGCTGAGGGTAAGACAGAAGCAACGGCAAGTGTTGTTCTGCTTGGTATCACCAAGGCATCCCTTGCAACGGATTCCTTCCTGTCTGCCGCTTCCTTCCAGGAAACAACACGTGTTCTTACGGAAGCTGCAATCAAGGGTAAGGTTGACCCGCTGCTCGGTCTGAAGGAAAATGTTATCATCGGTAAGCTTGTTCCGGCAGGTACCGGTATGAGCCTTTACCGTGACATTGATGTTCGCGCCGAGGGCGAGAGCACAGCAATGAGCGATGCATTTGATGCAGCATTTGCAAAAAGCAGCGAGCTGATTGGCTAAGGTACAGAATCAAAAAAGACGATGTTCAATGAACATCGTCTTTTTATTTGCGGACACTTTATTTTTATTGTAGTACGACTGTTTTTGTTGCTTCAATCCAACGTGCACTTAAATCTAAGTTTTCGCTGACAAAACGAAGCGGAACCAAGGTGCGGTCATTGACAATCACGGGGCTGGCGTCTAAAGTGAAGTTTGCGCTGACACCGTCTGCCCACACCTTCCGGGCAGTCAGCTTGCCAAGTGTCATATAAAGGCAAACGCCATCCACACTTTTCAAACAGATTTCGCGCGTGGCTTCGTTGAAGGAAACAGTGTAGCCGAGCGCTTCGGCAATGGCACGAACCGGTACCATTGTGCGGTTGTTCATAATTTGAGGTTCACTGTCAAATGCAAGACAGCGTCCGTTTAACACGACTTCTATTCCTGAACGGTCAAGAGGCATCGGTGTCGTATTGCGGCAATAGTATTGCGTGGTGTAGCCGGTGTCAAAAAATACGTCACCGGTTAAGTTATATGCACTTCTGATGAGCGGAAACGCGATATCATCTGATACCTGTATCCAATCACCGCCGTTGTTGATTAAGTTTAAGCTTTTGCCGTTTTGTGCAAGACAGAGTGTATCTGCATAAACATACAGCTGCATATCAGCACTTGCCGTTACAGCGCTACTGCCGATCAGACTTCCGTTTTGTGTGCGGACAACCTGATAGGTATAGCCGTTGGATGCCGGCGCGCTGTAGACATAGAGAAATTTCCCGGGCGCCGTCCGGCTTGCATAAATCAGCTCTGCGCCTGTGTAGTCCGGACTTTCAACCAGAAGGGCGGTTTGGACATCGTAGACAAGGTTTGTAAAAAATATGCAGGTTTCCGGCGTGCTTTTGTTTAAAAGCACATCGTGGCTACCGGTTGCTGTCTGCAGATTTTTTAAAACAATTCGGTTTTCATCAATGGCAAGCACGGTGAATGCAGAAGCGGTTAAAGGCGTTTCGAAGCTGTACCAGGTTACACCGTCAAAGCTGTAGTCAAGTGAAAAGCCTTCATCTGTTTTGTGCGCCGCAGTATATAAACCGCAGGTGAAACGCAATACAGTATCGGATGCAAAGGTTTTTACATGGGAAAAGGTTGCCCCATCGTAGCTAACATATAACATTGAGCCGGAATAAACCAGAAGTTTGTCTGCATCCGCACGGTGATTGGAAATGATTCGTGCATTTGCAGGAGCGCCGCCCACAGGCAGCCAGCTGGTGAATACCTGCGTCATTAAAAGTGTGCCCTGTGTGTCGGTTGCATAATATATGTTGCCGAGCTTTGCGAGATTTTCGGTATCAATTGCATTGGTTAATTGCATTGAACCGGAGGTAAAATGCAGATAATCTTCTGCGTAGGATATGTTTGCACACAGCATCAGAAATGCAAGCAGCAGATAAAAAACTCTTTTCAAGTTGTTGCCCCCCTTATGAAGCAATATTCAACTTATTCTACCACAGACAAGCGGCAGGTGTCAATTTGAATGCGTTGCCTTTTTTCGTTTTTTATCTTGCAAAAGGCGCGGAAGTGTTGTATAATTATGGAGATGTTGTAAAACATAGAATAAAAAGCCGCAAAGCGGCAGAATGGAGAGATAATTATGAACCCGAATGCATTTCAGCCGTTTGTATTGCTGATTGTGATGTTTGCAATCATGTATTTTATGATGATTCGTCCGCAACGCAAGAAGGAAAAAGAAACAAAGGAAATGCTTGCAGCACTTGCCGTTGGCGATGTAATTACCACCATTGGCGGTATTATCGGCAAGATTGTCAAGGTAAAGGAAGATGAAATTTTCCTGCAGACCGGTAAAACAGGTAACGCAAACGAACAGAGCATCATCCGCTTTTCGAAGTGGGCAGTGCGTGATGTTGTTAAGAAGGCAGATGTGAAGGAAGAGGCTGCCCCGGCAGAAGAACTTGAAGCGCCGGCTGATGAAAAAACAGCAGAATAAAACACAAGGTCTCCGAATACAGTATAGTGATACTGTGTTCGGATGTTTTTTTATGTCTGGTTTGAATACTGCTGTTCAAAAGGAAGCAACGCCGGTGTGGAGGTCTCTGCTGCTCCGTATTCTGCTTTCACTGTTTATGGCCTTTGCGGGCACATGGATTGCAGTTGCCGTATTTGCAGCGGTTGTGTATTGGGGCGGCGTGGATGATAAATGGGTTGTGCCCGTTGCAACGGTGTGCGCACTGCTTTCGCTGTTTTTTGGTGCAAGGCTTACGGGTAAGGGAGCGCATGGACACGGATTTGTATTGGGCGCGGCAGTCGGCGTATGCTATTGGGTGCTTTTATATGCTTTTTCGATGATTTGGATTCGCGACTTTGACTTTTCGGTGCGTACGGCAATATTTATGCTCATCGGCACGATGGCGGGTGGCATTGGTGGGGTTGCGGGACAGACTGTACCGGAAAAGCGGGATAAGCACAGACGCAAGAAAAAGAAAAAATAACTTTTCTTGACAAAAACCATCCCCTTCTATTATTATAAGAATAGAAAAGGAGGTGGTCTGTGTGCGTGAATCATTACTTTGTGCACTTCGGGAAATTTCGCCGGAGGAACAGGGGATATTAGACGGAAAAAGTATTGATTGGCAGTTGTACACCGACCATACTGCTTTTGAGGTGGAATCGGAAAAATTGCTGTCAATCGGTGACTATATCACGGTTCGTCCCCATACCCGCTTTGCGGATTTTCCGTTGCACGGACATAATTATGTGGAAGTGATGTATGTCTGCAGCGGCACAATTACGCATGTCATTGATGGGCGGGAAATTACCATGCACAGCGGTGATTTGCTGTTTATGAATCAGCATGTCAGACATGCAGTGAAAAAGGCGTCCAAAAACGATATCGGATTGAATTTTATTATCTTGCCGGCGTTTTTTGACACACCGCTTGTGATGCTCAAGAAGGACGGCGGCGGTGCCTTGGAGGAATTCCTGATCGGTGCACTTGCGTTAGAGTCGGGCGCGGCACAGTATTTACATTTTCATTGTGGCGGAAACCGCGCAATTGAAAATCTGATGGAAAATATCACGGAATCCCTTTTGTCGGATGCGCGACGTGACGATACAATCAACCAGGTAACGATGGGACTGATTTTTCTGCATCTGTCCAACAATATGGATACCATCGGCGCAGATTCCGCGCAGGACTATGAGGAGTTATTGGTATCTGCCGCGTTGCAGTATATCCGCAACCATTACCGTGATGCGAGCCTGACGAATTTTGCCGAAAAAATGCATCACTCGGTCTCCTCAATGAGCAAAATTATAAAAAAGCGCACAGGTGCGCGGTTTTTAGACCTTGTTTTGCGGCAAAGGTTCAGACAAACTCTGATTTATTTGCTTGAAACAGATATGACCGTGCAGGAGATTATGCAGGCAGTCGGCTATGAAAACAGCACCTATTTCTATCATGCATTCCGGGCGCGTTTTCATATGTCGCCACACGAATACCGTAAGCTGCATAAAGAGGATGAAAAAATCAGATTGTGACCATATTTTCCGTTTTGGAAAATATGGTCCTATTTTTGTAAAATATCGTTCTTTACCATCTGAGAGATTTGCGGTATACTGAAAGCAACAAATTATATTTTGGAGGTTATCTTATGAGCTACGAAAGCGCAAGAGAACTGTATAAAAAAATCGGCGTGGATACGGATGCTGCAATTGCGACCTTGAAGTCCGTTCCGGTATCCTTACATTGCTGGCAGGGTGACGATGTGATCGGTTTTGACCACGACGGCCCGCTGACCGGTGGTATTCAGACAACCGGCAATTACCCGGGCAAGGCAACAACACCGGAGCAGCTGATGGCAGATATGGATAAGGCAATCAGTCTGATGCCGGGTACAAAGAAGCTGAATTTGCATGCTTGCTACGCGATTTTTGAAAATGGTGAGTTTGCAGACCGTGATGCGATTGAACCGAAGCATTTTGCAAAGTGGGTAGAGTTTGCAAAGGCGCGCGGTATGGGTATTGACTTTAATCCGACCTTCTTTTCTCACGATAAGGTAAAGGATGGGCTTACACTGTCCAGTCCGGATGAGGCAACGCGCAAGTTCTGGATTGATCACGGCAAGGCTTGTATCCGCATTTCCGAATATTTTGCTAAGGAAACCGGTATTCCGTGCGTAATGAACATCTGGACAGGTGACGGCTATAAGGATATTCCGTCTGACCGCTTAGGTCCGCGTGTGCGCTATAAGGATTCTATTGAGCAGATTTTAGCGGAGCCACACGATCCGAACCTGGTAAAGCCGTGTGTGGAGTCCAAGGTGTTCGGTATTGGCGTAGAGGCATATACCGTAGGCTCGGCAGAGTTTTCTTTAAGCTTTGCTGCAATGCATGACGGCTGTCTGCCGCTGATGGACAACGGTCACTATCATCCGACGGAGGTTGTGTCTGATAAGATTCCTGCGCTTCTTGCATTTTTCCCGGAAATTGCATTGCATATTACACGTGCAATCCGCTGGGACAGCGACCATTCTGTTCGCTACGATGACGAAACCATCGAAATGGCAAAAGAAATCGTTCGTTGTGATGGCTTGAACAGAACCTACATGGCGCTCGATTACTTTGATGCAAGCATTAACCGTATTGCATCCTGGGTTGTAGGCTTCCGCAGCTGGCAGAAGGCACTTTTAACTGCGCTTTGCTTGCCGAATGAAAAGCTGAAGGCGCTGCAGGACAGACACGAAACCACCGAACTTCTGGTGCTCCAGGAAGAGCTTAAGATGCTTCCGATCGGCGAGGTTTGGGCAGAGTACTGCAAGCAGTGCGGTGTAGCAGCTGACCAGAGCTGGTTTGAAGAAGTGAAAACGTACGAAAAAGAAGTATTACTCAAGAGATAAATGAGAAAAAGCTTCTCTGCTAAAAATGCAGAGAAGCTTTTTTTACACTCTGTTTTCATCAATGAATTTTTTTGGCGTTGTACCGGTGAAGCGCTTGAAGATACGACCAAAATAGTTTTGTGAGGAAAATCCGGTAAGACTGGCAATTTCCGTGATGGGAAGATCTGTGTAAACGAGGTAGTGCATGGCTTTTTCAATACGGATGCGCATAATATATTCGAGCGGAGAAGAGCCGGTACAGCTTTTGAACATATGCGCAAAGCGGCTTATGCTTAAATGGCAAAAATCGGCATAACGCTCTAAGGGAATGCTTTGGGCATATTCAGCATACATCAGGCGGCAAACCGCATCGATCAGAGCGTTATTTTTGATATAGGTCGGATTGTCTTTATAGGCAAGCTGGCGCTTGATGCTGGCAAAAAGCTCAAAGAGGTAGGCGTCGCAAAAGCTCTGATATTCCGGTGTTTTCAGCGTATATTCTCTTGTGGTTTTTTCGAAAACAGAAAGTATTTTTTTGCTGCTGCCGACATACAGTATGTTTTTATCCTGCATATCAATTTCCTTTAAAAGGGTGTCGCAACCGGTGCCGGTGAAATGAATGGAGCAGAGAATGGAGCGGTCATCCATTTTAAAGTTATATGCCTGCGGTTCGCCCGGACGGAATAAAATAAGATTGCCGGCTTCGATACATTGCTTCTTCTGATTCACGGACGCATAGCATTTGCCTTCGGCGATATACAAAAGCAGATAGTCCTTACGTCCGTCCGGACGATAAGAGCCCCTGTCGCGGTCGTAAAGATATTGTACATAACAGGAATTCATATGCAGATAATCGTCTGAGACATATTCTGTGGTATAGCGCATTTGTACACTTCCCTTTCACGTTGGTTATTTAAATTATAGCTGTTAGATGAGAAAGTGTCAAATGCGTCAGCAGAATTGTGCTAAAAAACAGCAATATTGATGTAGAATGTATATTTCTGACTTGTTATAATTAAGTTAGAAATTTAAATTGAAAGGATGATTCTTTATGGATATCAACAGAATTCCGGCAGAAGAGCTGGGCAAGGGGTCCAATATTGTATTGGATGTATGTGAAACAGAGCACGATTTGTATTGGAAAATGGCAATTGAGGTTGTGGAATGCATTGCGGAAAACAACCGCAAGGGTGAGCCGACACTGATGGTTGTGCCGTATGGTCCGATCGGTCCTTACAGCAGATTGGTGTACTTGGTAAACAAGTATCGCATCAGCCTGAAGAACTGCTGCTTTATCAATATGGATGAGTACCTCAAAAATGACCACGAGTACATCGATGAGAGTGATCCGCTGTCCTTCCGTGGCGGTATGAACCGCATTTTCTACAGCAAGATTGACGAGGAACTTAATGTGCTGCCGGAAAACAGAATTTTCCCGGCACCGGGTAACGAAGGTCTTGTTATGGAGCTGATTGAAAAGTACGGTAAGCTGGATATGGCTTGGGGCGGTATCGGCATCAACGGTCACTTTGCGTTCAACGAACCGCCGGAACCGGGCGAGCCGGTAGACAACGAGGAGTTTGTAAACCGCCCGACACGTGTGCTTAAAATTTCGAGAGAAACCAAAACCATCAACTGCTTTATGAACTGTAGCGGTGATCTGGACGGTATTCCGGAATACTGCATTACAGTGGGCATGAAGGAAATGTTTATGGCAAAGAAGGTGCGTATGTGCATGCCGCGTGACTGGAATGCAGGCGCACTGCGTAAGGTGCTGCACGGCGGCATTACGGCAAAGGTACCGTGCTCGCTGTTCCAGAATCATCCGAATGCAAAGCTCTATGCCGCAGGTGTAGCGCTGCAGTCCCCGGTGCCGGAAATTCGTATTTACAACAAGTAAGGTGAAGGATATGACATTTATTAAAAATGCAAAGCTGGTTACGCCGGAGAGCGTCATCGAAGGCGCGCTTGTTGTGCAGGACGGTAAAATCAAAGAGGTTGGCTATACAGGCGCAATCCCGGCAAAAGCGAACGTGATAGACGCAAACGGCGCCTATGTAACGCCGGGATTTGTGGAGATTCATCTGCACGGTGGCGGTGGCTACGATTTTATGGATGCAACAGAGGAAGCGTTTGACGGTATTGCCGCGGCGCATCGCGCACATGGCACAACAACGCTTCTGCCAACGGCGGTGGCTTGTCCACCGGAGCAAATGTATGCGCTTTTTGATATGTACCGTAAGTTAAAGGATAAGGGCTGCGTGCACTATGCCGGTCTGCATTTGGAAGGACCATATATCTCTATGGAGCAGAAAGGCGCGCAAAATCCCGCCTATGTTCGCAATCCGGAAAAAGCAGAGATAGACGAGCTTCTGGAGCGCGGTGGGGATATTGTTAAAATGTGCACAGCGGCGCCGGAGCTTCCGGGCATTGAGTACCTTGCAAGTGAATTTAAAAAGCGTGGTATTGTTTTGTCCGTTGGACACAGCGATGCGATTTATGCAGATGTGGAAAAGGCGTACGCAATGGGCTTTAGCCATTTTACTCATTTGTATTCGAATACACCGACCGTGCGAAAAATCAATCAGGTTTTATATGCCGGCGTGCGTGAGGCGGCGTATATTTTAGACGATATGGATATTGAGTTGATTGCCGACGGCTGTCATTTGGCAAAAGAGGTGCTTTTGTTGGCGCTTAAGGTTAAGGGTGCGGATAAAATCAATTTGACTTCGGATGCAATGCGTGCGGCAGGCACGAATGTAACGGAAAGCTTCCTCGGGGCGAAGCTTCCGGAAAATCGCGTTATCATCGAAGACGGCGTAGCGAAGCTGCCGGACAGAAGCTTTTTTGCGGGCAGCATTGCAACGGGGGATATTATGCTTAGGTGGGCGCACAAAAAATGCGGCGTAGATTTGCCGACGGCGGTAAAGATGCTGAGCAAAACGCCGGCACGCATTATCGGACTGGATAATGTGAAGGGTAGCTTAGAGGTTGGCAAGTACGCAGATCTTGCATTTTGGGATGCGGAGTTAAATATACAAAAGACATTGTTATCTAAGGAGATATAAATATGAAAATTACGTTAAACGGTTTTGCGCCGCAATATGAAAACGGATTAAAAGAATTTTCGGCATTTCATAATTTTGATGCTTATGATGCAGAAGTTGAGGCAAGCATTGGCGGCAATAAAATTAAAATTGAAAAGAGCGGCAAAACAGCGAAAATTACGGTTGCAAAGCCGTACCAGCTGTTTCGTGCGCTTGTGCTTTTAAAGCCGTATGCAAATAAGGAGCGCTTTGTGCATGAGGAAACCTGCTATTTTGATACGCTTGGTACGATGTTTGACGGCGCACAGGCAAATTCGCAGATGTCGGTGCAAAGCTTGAAAAAGATGCTTTTAATGCTGGCGGGTATGGGCTATAACATGTCGATGCTCTATTGCGAGGATACCTATGAAATTGAGGGTGAGCCGTACTTTGGCTATATGCGTACGCGCTATACGCTCAAAGAGCTGCAGGAAATTGATGATTATGCGTATAATCTCGGCATAGAGATGATTCCTTGCATTCAGACACTCGGACATTTGCCGGAACTTTTAAAAAAGGAAGCCTATCAGGATATTGCAGACACAAAAACCATTATGCTGGTAGGCGAGGAAAAAACATATGCCTTGATTGAAAAAATGATTTTAACGATGAAAAAGGCATATCGTAGCAAGCGGATTCACATTGGATTAGACGAAGCCTTTGATCTTGGTATGGGAAAATACTTTGGCAAGCACGGGTACTGCCCCTCCTCTGAGATCATGAAGACCCATTTGGAAAAGGTAACGCTGCTGCTTAAAAAGCATGATATGCAACCCATGATGTGGGGCGACATGCCTTTCCGGGCAAAGCTGAAAAATCCGCATGATCCGTATAGAAGGCTCGACATCGTTTTTGATGAGGCGGATCGGGCAAACGTTCCGGACAATATGTCATTGATTTATTGGGACTATTACACAACCGATCCGGCGTTTTTTGGTGCGATGATAGAAAAGACGCAGTATCTGACCGACAGAGTGATTTGGGCCTGCTGCTCGAGAAATGTGCGTACGTTCGGTGCGCACTATACAAAATCCGAAATTACAACTAAAGTCGGTATGCAGGTATGCAAGCAAAAGGGTGTGCGTGAGGTTTTTTCCTGTCTTTGGGGAGATGACGGCAGAGAAAGCAGCACCTTTGCCGTACTGCCGAGTCTGCAGATGACGGCTGAGCTTGTCTATGGCGACGACGCGCCGCGCAGTTTGGTTGCGGAGCGCCTGGCGGCGAGCACAAAGCTCTCCTGGGATGCTCTAATTGCAATTGATGCACTTGATTCCGTACCGGGTGTAACCGACAGCAATCCGGATAACATTTCCGTTACACGTGCAATTATGTGGCCGGATGTGCTTTTGGGACTCATGGATGCGGATTTGGGCAATTATGATTATTATCCGCACTACGATAAGCTGCAAAAGCAGTTTGAAGAAAGTGCTGTACAGTTCCCGGATTTTAAATTGATGTTTGCGTATTATGCCGCACTTTGTAAGGTGCTGAAGGTCAAGGCAAACATCGGTCAAAAGCTGTATGCTGCTTATCAGGCGGGCGATAAAGAAGCGCTTGCAAAGCTGCGTGACGAAACCCTGCCGACACTTTTGGAGGATGCGCATGTACTCCGCAAGGCGCACCGTGCGCATTACTTTGACGAGTACAAGCCGATTGGCTGGGAAGTGATTGATATCCGCCACGGCGGTGTTGCGGCAAGACTGGAAACGGCAATTGCGCGAGTAGATGATTATCTTTCGGGCAGAATCGAGTGTATTGAGGAGCTTGAAGAGGCCCGGCTCAGCTTTTCCGGTACCGGAAAAATAAAACAGAATTTAGAGTATTTGAAGCTCTGTTCTGCAAGCAATCTGGGCAGAATAGGATATTGATTTGTGAAAAAGCTTAAAAAGGACCGAAAACCGCTGGGTTTTCGGTCTGTTTTTTATGGAATCTCACAAAAATATATACTTTATATAAAAAAGACTTTACTTTCGCAGTTTAGCGTGGTAAAATACTACTATGTTAAATTAAAGGAGATGCATCGGAGATGAAAAACCTGCATACAGAGGCGGTAGACCGCTTGTTTCAAGCCATTTTAAATTTAAAGGATTTAGAGGAGTGCTACAGCTTTTTTGAAGATATTTGCACCATTAAGGAAATTCAGGATATTTCGCAGCGCTTAGAGGTGGCAGAGCTTTTGAGTCAAAATATCAGCTATCTTGAAATTTCCAAAAAGACAGGTGCAAGCACTGCAACCATCAGCCGGGTAAATAAATGTCTGATTTACGGCAACGACGGCTATAAGACAGCATTGGAGCGCCTGAAGGAGGAAAAGTAGGATGGAGCTTAACCGCAGCGTGTTAAAAAACGAAGAAAAAGCAATATTTGACTTGCGTGCACTGTACACCCTGTACGGATATTCGCAATATAAAATGAGCAAGTTTGAGGCGTACGATTTGTATGTACGCAATAAAGATTACCTCGTATCGGACAATATTATTACCTTTACCGATACGGACGGTAAGCTGCTCGCTTTAAAGCCGGACGTGACACTTTCGATTATAAAAAACGGCAAGGATGTGGCAGGCAGCGTACAAAAGGTATACTATAATGAAAATGTATATCGCGTTTCCAAGAAAAACAATGCATTTCAGGAAATTATGCAGGTGGGCCTGGAGTGCATCGGTGCCGTAGATGACTATTGCATTTTTGAAACTGTAATGCTCGCGGCGCAGAGCCTGGCAAGCATTTCCGAGAATTATATTCTGGACGTATCCCATATGGATATTGTGTCCGAGGCCATTGAGGCGACAGGCGTCGGCGCAGAAGAAAAAAAGGCACTTTTGGAAAAAATCGGGGAAAAGAATCTGCACGGCATTGATCAGATTTGTGCAGAAGCCGGTGCAGACGGTATGCTTTTAAAGAGCCTTGCATCCACGTATGGCAGACTTACAGAGGTACTGCCTGCATTAAAAAAGCTGTCCGTCAGCGAAAAAATGAGTGCAGCAATTCTGCAATTGGAGCGCATGGCGGCGTTTTTAGAGGCGAACGGTTGTGCAGAAAATGTGTATGTTGACTTTTCTGTGATTAATAACCAAAGCTATTATAACGGTATAGTGTTCTGTGGGTTTGTCAAAGGGATTCCGACCGGCATTCTTTCCGGCGGCGAGTATGATAAGCTGATGCAGAAAATGGGCAGAAAAGCACGTGCCATCGGTTTTGCGGTGTATCTGGATATGTTAGAGCGCCTGCAAAATGAGGAAAAGAAATATGATGTGGACGCCGTGATTTTGTATGACGAGGGTGCAGATGCACAAGCCATCAGCGCGGCGGTGCGATTGATGACCGCGGGTGGCAAACGTGTGCTGGCGACCGGCGCCATGCCGGAAAAACTGCAATATAAGCAGCTTTTAAAATTGCAGGAGAAGGGACTGGAGATTCTTGAAAACAATGCTTAATATTGCACTGCCGAAGGGCAGACTCGGCGAAAAAGTATATGCCATGTTTGAAAAAGCAGGCTATGAGTGTCCTGCCATTCATGAGCCGGGACGCAAGCTGATTTTTGAAAATGAAGAAAAGCAGGTGCGTTACTTTTGGGTAAAGCCGTCTGATGTAGCGATTTATGTTGAGCGTGGCGCGGCGGACATTGGTGTTGCCGGCAAGGATATTTTGGCAGAGTATGCACCGGACGTGTATGAGCTTTTGGATCTGGATTTGGGCAAATGCCGTATGGCGGTCGCTGCAAAGAAGGGTTTTCGCGACAACCCGGAAAAGACGCTGCGAGTAGCGACGAAATTTACCAATATTGCTAAAACATATTATGCATCGCAGGGCAGAGATATTGATATTATCCATTTGAACGGTTCTATTGAGATTGCGCCGATTCTGGATTTGTCCGATGTGATTGTAGATATTGTGGAAACCGGCTCGACCTTAAAGGAAAACAACCTTGAAGTTTTTGAAAGCATTATGCCCATCAGCGCAAGGCTGATAGCAAACAAGCCGAGTTTTAAATTCAAAAATGCGCTGATGCAGGATATTTTAAGCAGTCTCAGCGCACAGGTGGAGGCAGAAAAATGATTCGCATTTTAGAATACGGTCAGATTGACCACAGTGAAATATTTATCCGCTCGACCTCAAGTGAGGGCGTGGAAAAAACAGTCAGTGAAATTATCGCAGACGTGCGAGCAAATGGCGATAAGGCGCTTTTGACATACTGTGAGAAGTTTGACGGTGCAAAGCTTGAAAGCCTTGCGGTAACAAAAGAGGAAATTGCGCAGGCGCGTGCATCGGTGGAACCGAAATTTATTGAAATTCTGGAAAAGGCGGCGTCAAATATCCGCAAATTTCATGAAAAGCAGGTGCGTACCAGCTTTATCATCAATGATGAAAACGGTATTGTTATCGGACAGAAGGTCATTCCGGTGGATCGCGCGGGCTTGTATGTACCGGGCGGCACGGCAGCGTACCCATCCACGGTGCTGATGGATGCAATCCCGGCAAAAATTGCCGGCGTGCGCGAGGTGGTTATGGTTTCTCCGCCGGGCAAGGACGGTAAAATCAATCCGGTGATTCTGGCGGCGGCTTCGATTGCCGGCGTAGATAAAATCTTTAAGCTCGGCGGGGCGCAGGCGATTGCCGCGCTTGCCTACGGCACGGAGAGTGTGCCGAAGGTGGATAAGATTGTCGGTCCGGGCAACGCGTATGTTGCAGAAGCGAAAAAGCAGGTATTCGGTGCAGTTTCTATTGATATGATTGCCGGCCCGAGTGAAATATTGGTTCTGGCAGACGGCAAAGCTAACCCGAAGCATGTTGCGGCGGACTTGCTTTCTCAGGCAGAACATGATAAAATGGCAAGCGCTGTGCTCGTAACAGACAGTATAGAACTTGCAAAGGCTGTGCAGGCAGAGCTTGAAGCGCAGATTCCGCAGCTTTCGCGCGCAGAGATTGCAAGAGTTTCGATTGATACCAACGGCAAAATCATTGTAGCGGATACTTTGATGCGCGCCATTGAGATTGCAAACGATATTGCGCCGGAGCATCTGGAGCTTTGTGTGGACAATCCGTTTGACTATTTGGACAGCATCCGTCATGCCGGCTCCATCTTTATGGGCAGAAATTGTCCGGAGGCGCTCGGTGACTATTTTGCCGGTCCGAATCACACCTTGCCAACCTGCGGTACGGCGAAGTTTTCGAGCCCATTGTCGGTGGATGATTTTGTGAAAAAAACACAGTACACCTACTATACAAGAGATGCACTTGCCCGTGTGGCGGAGGATGTGGCATATTTTGCGGAAAAGGAAGGTTTAACCGCCCATGCTAAGAGTGCAACCATCCGTTTCGAGGAGTGAAACAAATGAGCAGATTTTTCAGTGCAAGGCATGCCGGCCTGGTACCGTATACGCCGGGTGAGCAGCCGCGACAGATGAAAAGCTATATAAAATTAAATACAAATGACTCGCCGTTTCCGCCGAGTGCGAAGGCACAGGCGTATGCGGCGGAGGCTGCAAAAAATATGCAGCTTTACTGTGATCCGACGGCAAAGAAACTCACGCAGGCGGTGGCAGACCGTCTCGGCGTAGACTTTGATGAAGTGCTTTTAACTAACGGATCGGACGAGATTTTAAATTTCGCGTTTCTGGCTTTTTGCGACGAAACGCATCCGGCTGTATTTGCAAACATTACCTATGGGTTTTATCCGGTGTTTGCGGCATTGAACGGTATTCCATATGAAGAAATCCCGCTTAAAGGTGATTTTACAATCGATGTAAATGATTACATCGGCGTCGGTAAAACCATCGTGATTGCCAATCCGAATGCGCCGACGGGCATTGCATTGCCAAAGGCGGAGATTGAGAAAATCATTAAAAACAATCCGGATAATGTTGTCATTGTCGACGAAGCCTATGTCGATTTCGGTGGCGAGAGCTGCGTGGATTTGATTCACAAATATGACAACCTGCTCGTGACACAGACGTTTTCCAAGTCCCGCTCGATGGCGGGTGCGCGTCTCGGCTTCGGCGTGGGCTGTAAAGCATTGATTGCGGATTTGAATACGATTAAGTATTCGACCAATCCGTACAATGTCAATTCCATGACGCAGGCGGCAGGTCTTGGCTGCATTGAAGATGACGAATACAATATGCAAAACTGCAAGACCATCATCGAAAACCGTGCGTATACAACAAGCGCGCTCCGTGATTTGGGCTTTACAGTTTTGGACAGCAAAACAAATTTCGTGTTTGCAAAGCATCCGGGGATTGACGGCAAGGATTTATATTTGAAATTGAAGGATGCCGGCATTCTGGTGCGGCATTTTGATAAAAAGGAAATCAGCGACTTTAACCGCATCACTATAGGAACAAAAGCGCAGATGGAAAGCCTGATTTCGGAGATAAAAAAGATTTTGGAGGAATAATTATGCTGCGTACAAGTGAAATCAACCGCAAAACTGCGGAAACGGATATTGCGTTGAAACTCAATATTGACGGTACGGGTAAAAGTGAAATTGATACCGGTTGTGGCTTTTTGGACCATATGCTGACGCTGTTTGCAAAGCACGGCAGATTTGATTTGAATCTGATCTGCAAGGGCGATACTTATGTCGACGATCACCACACGGCAGAGGATATCGGCATTTGCCTGGGCAAGGCGTTTGCTGAGGCACTCGGCGAAAAACGCGGTATTGTGCGTTACGGCAGTATGCTTTTGCCGATGGATGAAGCACTTGTGCTAAGCGCGGTGGATTTTTCGGGCAGAAGCTATCTTGCCTATGGACTTGAAATTCCAACGGCAAAGGTCGGCAGTTTTGATACAGAGCTGGTTGAAGAGTTCTGGTACGGCTTTGTACGCAATGCAGAGGTGACCTTGCATATAAAGCAGATGGCAGGCACAAATGCACATCATATCATCGAGGGTGCATTTAAGTCGGTTGCAAGAAGTCTGCGCGCAGCCGTAAAGATTGATGCAGATGCGGCAAATGAAATTCCGTCCACAAAAGGAGTGCTTTAATTTGGTAGCAATTATAGATTACGGTGTAGGCAATCTGTTTTCCCTGAAAAGCTCGCTGGCGGCCATCGGCGCCGAAGCGGTTGTAACCGGGGAGGCAGAGGTGATTCGCGCCGCTGACAAAATTATATTGCCGGGCGTTGGCGCGTTCGGTGATGCGGCTGCAAAGCTGCGTGAGAGCGGTCTTGACAAGATTGTGATTGAAGAGGCAAAGGGCGGCAAACCGCTTTTGGGCATCTGCCTTGGGATGCAGCTTTTGTTCGACAAAAGCTATGAATATGGCGAGCATGAGGGACTTGGCTTAATTCCGGGCGAAATCCGTTCGATTCGCGAGGTTATCGGCGAGGGACTGAAGGTGCCGCATATCGGCTGGAATGCGTTAAAGTTTACAAAAGAAAACGAGCTGTTCCGCTATCTGGAGGATGGCGACTATGTATATTTTGTGCACTCGTTCTACGGTGCAAACTGCGATGAAAGCACCATCGCAACGGCAGAATACGGTGCGGATTTGACCGCGGCAGTCGCAAATGGTAATGTTTACGGATGCCAATTTCATCCTGAGAAAAGCGGGAATGTTGGGTTAAATATTTTAAGAGCATTTTGTACGACCGATTAAATTTCCGCATCTTATGCGCGCCCGCTCGCTTGCGTACACGTAGTACGCGGCAATCGCGCTTGCGCACAATCTGCGAAAATTTTCTTCGGTCGGTGTTAAGGCAACTTATTTACAAAAACTGCAATGTTGAAAAGAGGATGATTATGCATATTTTTCCGGCAATAGATTTATACGACGGTAAGGCAGTGCGCTTGTTTAAGGGCGATTACGACCAAATGACCGTCTACAGTGACAAGCCCTGGGAAATCGCATTGGATTTTGAAGCGCAGGGGGCGACACATATTCATATTGTGGATTTGGAGGGTGCAAAAAACGGTGATACGCCAAATCTGGAGACCGTAAAAAAGATTATTTCCGCAACAGGTCTGTTTTCGGAAATCGGCGGCGGCATCCGCAGTATGGAAACGATTGAAAAGTACATTTCCGCCGGGATTGACCGCGTAATTTTGGGAACGGCGGCGGTGCAGGATGAAGCTTTTTTGCGCAGCGCCGTTGAAAAATACGGAGAAAAGATTGCGGTCGGTGCCGATATTAAGGACGGCTATGTAGCCATTAAGGGCTGGATAGAAAAAAGCGAATACGAATGTTTTGATTTTTGTAAAAAGATGCAGGAAATCGGCGTAAAAACCTTGATTTGCACCGATATTTCCAAGGACGGCGCAATGATGGGTACCAACCACGAGCTGTACCGTCAGCTCAGCGAACAGTTTGCTATGCAGATTGTTGCATCGGGTGGCGTATCCTCCATCGAGGATGTAGAGCGGCTTGCGGCGCTCGATATCTACGGTGCGATTATCGGAAAAGCGTATTATACAAAAGCGATTGATTTGAAAAAGGCAATTGAGGTGGCGAAATGATAACCAAAAGAATTATTCCTTGTCTGGATGTGAAGAACGGACGCGTGGTCAAGGGTGTGAATTTTGAAGGCTTAAACGATGTGTCCAATCCGGTCAGCCTTGCAAAATACTACAGTGATAACGGCGCAGATGAATTGGTGTTTTATGATATCACCGCATCTGCGGAGGGGCGCGCGCTGTTTACGGACATCCTCTGCGAGGTTGCGCGCACCATTTTTATTCCGCTCACGGTCGGCGGCGGTATCAATACCGTAGATGATTTTGACCGCGTATTAAAATGCGGCGCAGATAAGGTCAGCGTCAATTCCGGCGCAATTAAAAATCCGGACTTGATTTATGAAGCAGCTAAACGCTATGGCGATCAATGCGTTGTAATTTCTGCAGACGTAAAACGCGTAGACGGCGTATTTCGTGTGTTTGCCAAGGGCGGCAGAGAAAACACCGGTATGGAAGCAATTGAATGGATTCGCCGCTGTGTTGGCAACGGCGCAGGTGAGGTCGTTTTAAATTCGATTGATACCGATGGCGTAAAGCAGGGTTTTGACTTGGAAATGCTTGATGCCGTATGTAATGCGGTGGATGTGCCGGTCATTGCATCTGGCGGTGCAGGGTGCATCGAAGATTTTGTGACGCTGTTTAAAACGCTGCCGAAGGTGGATGCGGGGCTTGCGGCTTCGATTTTTCATTTTGGTGAAGTAAAAATCAGCGACTTAAAGCAGACGCTGCGCAACAGCGGCATAGATATGCGCTTGTAAGGAGGAAGACAAAATGTTAAACATAAATGAACTGAAATTTGATGAAAAGGGCTTAATCCCGGCAGTTGTGGTGGATGCCATCACAAAAAAGGTGCTGACGGTTGCCTATATGAATAAAGAAAGCCTTGAAATTTCGATAAAGGAAGGCAGAACGTGCTTTTGGAGTCGTTCGCGTCAGGAATTATGGCGCAAGGGCGAAACCAGCGGCAATGTGCAAAATATCGTATCTATTACGGCGGATTGCGACAATGATGCGCTTGTGGTTGTTGTGGAAAAGACGGGGCCTGCCTGCCATAAGGGAACAGATTCTTGCTTTACCAATCCGGTTTGGGAAAGCGAAGAGCTGCATGAGTTTACGCTCGAGGGCTTGATGGAGATGCTGGTTGGCAGAAAGATTGAGAAAAAGGAAGGCTCTTATACAACCTTTCTGTTTGAAAAGGGCATCGACAAGATTTTGAAGAAGGTCGGCGAGGAGTGCACTGAGGTGATTATCGCCGGCAAGGCAGACGATAAAAAGGAAACAATTTACGAGATTGCAGACCTTGCATATCATGTGATGGTGCTTATGATTGAAATGGGCATCTCGCTCGAGGACATTCACCGCGAGCTTGCAGGTCGCCATGTAATCGACCATAAGGTAAAGCAGGAGAAGATGACACAATGATGTTTCGTGATTTTCATATGCACACTACCTACTGCGACGGCAGCAATTCTGCAGAGGAAATGGTGCTTGCCGCCATTGAAAAAGGAATGACGCACATCGGTATTTGCACGCATTCGCATACGGCGTTTGACGAAAGATACTGCGTCAAAAAAAAGGATATCAAAGCCTTTCAAGCAGAAATTGCGGCACTAAAGGAAAAGTACAAGGACAAAATTGTGCTTTTGTGCGGCGTAGAGCAGGATTATTTCGGTACAGAGTCAACCGACGGTTTTGACTATGCACTCGGTTCGGTGCACTATGTCAAAAAAGGTGATGTATATATTGATGTAGATTGGAATGCGGACTATTTGCAGGATGAATTGAAAAAGCATTACGGCGGCGATGCAATGGGCTTTGCAGAGGATTACTTTGCTTTGGTCGGCGATGTGCTTTATGTGACCGGCGCAGATATCATCGGGCATTTTGATTTGCTTACTAAGTTTAATGAAAAGACACCGATTTTCGATGAAAATCATCCGCGCTATATTGCGGCGTGGCAGAAGGCGATGGATAAGCTTTTGCCGTATAACCGTCCGTTTGAAATCAACACCGGCGCGATTTCACGTGGGTATCGCACGACGCCGTATCCGTCGAAGGCGCAGCTGGAGTATATCTATAAAAATGGCGGTAAAATCATACTGTGCAGTGATGCGCATAATACGGACAGCCTTTGCTGTGGCTACAAAGAAGCGGCGGCAATGGCAAAAGAAATCGGATTTGAGATTTGAAAAAAGACTTTCGCATTTTGCGAAAGTCTTTTTTGATATCAGAACAGAAGCGTAGAAATGCTGTCTGTCATCAGCTCAGCGTACCACCAGGTGCCGTTTAAGAAAAACTGCGTTTGCACTTTATCCGTGTTTGGGTTGATTAAAATCATCGTGCGCTTTCCGCCGCTGTTTTCAATCAGGAAGCCACAAACCTCGCGTTGCAGCTTCGGGTATTGCGCCATACTTTGCCCGAAGGCGTCATTTACGGTAACCGGATAGATTTTGCTGTCCTTGTTTATATACGGTGCGATGTGTGCAAAGGCTTTATACTGTCCGCTGTAATTGAATTCGCCGGTTACGCTGTGCTCCGTCACGAGTCCGCCACAGAAGAACGGACCGACATTCGGACCGCCGAGCTCATTTAAAATGAGGTTCCAGCCGGTAAAGGAGCTGTAGCCATGCGTGAGCGCTTTGGTTATCATCATGCCCCACTTGCACCAGTCGGTGTCGTAGTTATCATAAAGGCGCGGACCGCCCTCGGTAAAATGCAGCTTCAGTTCGGGATGCGCTTTTCTGATGCAGCATGTATCCTCGATGCAGCCGCTGTAGTAATGGAAGGCGACTGCGTTGCAGCTTTCCTTGAGCCCTGCGCAGTTGTCCAGCGCCCACAATACGCGGGGTGCGGCGTTTTTGAAATTGTGGTCAAATATCCAGATTTCGGTGTTCATGTCCTCGCGTCTTAGTTTTTCACGCAGACTACGGATAAAATTCGCTTCCGTTTCCGGATGCCATACGCAAGCCGGCATACGACCGCCTTGCCAGGTGTCCGGTTCGTTCTGCGGTGTAATTGCACGAACGGTAATGCTGTGCTCGGCATAGGCTTTGAGGTATTTTATGATATATTCTGCGTAGCAGTCAACAAACTCGTTTCGCATATAGCCGCCGCCGAGGCTGCCGCCGGTTTTCATCCAGCCGGGCGGACTCCACGGGGAAGCGAATAAATATAAATCCGGATTGATTTTCAAAATTTCTTGAATCATCGGGATGACATAGGTAAGATCGTGCGCAATGGAGAAATGCTTAAGCTCCGTGTCAAACGGCACGTCATCGTAGGAATACAACTCGGCAGAATAGTCGCTTGCGCCGATGGAGAGTCTGCCGACGGATAAACCGAGTCCGTCCTTTGAATAGATTTGCTTTAAAAGTGCAGTGCGCTTGTCTTGTTCCATCTTACTTAAAAGATAGCACGATGCCCCTGTAATAGCAACGCCGAAGCCTGAAAAATTCTCGGCACACGGCGTATCGCCAATCGTAAGCGTTGTCGCACCGTGGAGTGGCTGCGATGAAAAAATTTCTTGCAGCAGCCTCTCGTGTTCTTTGTCGGTCATGATTTGTTTTGCGGTCATTTGAAAGCCTCCTATATATCACTTTTTGTTTAGAGTAGCATACAAAAAGGCGAAAATATAGGGAATTTTCGGTAAATAAATTGCAATTTTCGCTAAAAACAGATATAATGATGACGAGGTGAAACAAATGCAGGAATGGAAAAGCTTTTTGGAAAATGCACATTTGACACCGATTAAGTTTATAAGACAGCGCTGGCAGCATGACAGTTTCAGTTATCTGGATACACCGCGTCCCGATTATGGGTTGATGCTGCTTCGCAGCGGCGAGATTGATTTTATATGCGGAAAGCAGAAGCTTTGCGCAGCAGCAGGGGATGTGATTTTTCTGCCGAAGGGATGTTTTTACCGGGCAATCTTTCATACGGAGCGCGGCGATGTGGAAAATGATTTAATCAATTTTGAAGCACTTCCGCAAATGACCTTTGCAGCGCCGATACACATATGTTCTGCAGCGCCGGCAGAATGCGCTGCGCAATTTACACGTTTAACGGAAAAACCATATGCGGCGTGGAGCTCGCTAACCGAGCGGAAAAGTGTTTTGTATGCTTTAATTGCGACGATATTTGATGCGGCGGATGCGGTGGACGGTGAACACGCAAGCGTGATTAAAAAGGCGCAGTCGCTTTTGCAGGAAAATGACAATTTGTCCGTGCAAACGCTTGCGCGTCTGTGTTGTGTAAGCGAGAGCGGCCTTCGCAGGCTGTTTACGGAAGCGCTCGGCATTTCGCCTGTGCAGTACAGAATCAGCATAAAACTGCAGAAGGCGAAATACCTGCTGCAGGCAACCAATCTGACCGTGCGCGAAATTGCAGAACGGCTGCAGTTTTCTACGGAGGCTTATTTTTGCAAAAGCTTTCGTGCACAAACGGGTGTAACTCCGAAACAATACGCAAACCAAAAAAGATTATGAGCTTGTTTTGTGCAGATGCCCTTGCCAAAAGCTGCTGCATATTATATAATATATCGGTGTAATTTCGGGAAGGATTGATAGGATGAATAAAACAAAGCTGAAGGGCAATCTCATACTTTTACTTACGGCGATTATCTGGGGTATTTCCTTTGTGTCGCAGAGTGTGGGCATGGATTATATTGAGCCGAATACGTTTAACGGTATTCGTACCTGGCTTGGCTGTGCGGTGCTTGTGCCGTTTATTCTGCTGCGTGAGCGCGGCAAAAGTGTGCGGGAAAAGCAGGAGGAAAAGAAGAACAACAACAAAGCATTGGTGCTTGGCGGCGTGATTTGCGGTTGCCTTTTGTGCGCAGCGAGTACGCTGCAGACATACGGCCTGCAGCATACTACGGCAGGTAAAAGCGGTTTTATAACGGCAATGTATATGATCATTGTGCCGTTTTTAGGCTTGCTTTTCAAAAAGAAGCCGACGCTGATTGCCATCATAAGTGCATTGATTGCACTTGGTGGTCTGAGTCTTTTGTGTCTGACGGGTGGGGATGCAAGCGAGATAAACTTCGGTGATCTTCTGACGCTGATTTGTGCAGTCATATTTGCTTTTCACATCCTTGCGATTGACTATTTTTCACCGAAGTTGGACGGCGTGAAGCTTTCCTGCTTACAGTTTTTTGTATCGGGAGGCATCAATATTATGCTGATGTTTATTTTTGAAAATCCGCAGATGCATTTGATTTTGCAGTGCTATACAGCAATTTTGTATTCGGGCATCATGTCTTGCGGCGTTGCCTACACGCTTCAGATTGTGGGCCAGAAATATACGGATCCGACCTCTGCTTCCATTTTGATGAGCTTGGAATCCGTATTTGCGGTACTTGCCGGGGCGGTTTTACTCAATGAAAGCATGACCGGATGGGAAATTTTAGGTTGTGTGCTGATGTTTGCAGCAATTTTACTTGTGCAATTGCCGGAAAAAAGGGGAAATTAATGCATGAAAGCATGGAAAGCTTTGCCAACACCTGTATGGCAAAGCTTTTTTTCATTAAATTGTAAAATCTCTGTAATTGACCTGATGTGCGGATGCGTGTTATGATATAAATATGTAATTGTACCCACAAAGGAGGAATACATATGAAATTTACAAGAAAGCTACTTTCCGTTTTGCTTTCGTTGGTGCTTGTGCTTGGCGCAGCACAGTTGCCTGCATCGGCTGCTTTTGTCGATGTTGACAAGAATACGAATTATCAGGAAGCGATTGATGTTTTGGTTGCATTAAAGCTTCTCAAGGGCTATGAAGATAATTCCTTCCGCCCGGATAATACGATTACCCGTGCGGAGTTTGCAACGGTAATTGCACGTATGCTCGGTTTGGAGAGCGTTGCAGTTGGCTCGAGCGCAGCGACGATCTTTACCGATATGATGGTTGGCGGCGGTGAGCATTGGGCATCGGGTTATATCAAGATTGCATATGACCTGGGCATCATTCTCGGTATGGGCGACGGCACATTTGCACCGGACAATCCGGTGACCTATGAGCAGGCGGTAAAAATGCTTGTTTGTGCGCTTGGCTATGAAGCAGCGGCGATTGAGTTGGGCGGCTGGCCGGACGGTTATGTAGCACAGGCAGATACGCTGGGAATGCTCAAGGCAATCAACGTAGAAAAGACGGATGTATCGGCATCCCGCGGCATGGTTGCGCAGCTGCTTTTTAATGCACTGGAAATTCCGTTAACGGATAAACAGCCGGATGGCAGTGTGAATGTGACCACAAAGACATTGCTGACCAATAAGCTTGGTTATGCGCATTTCAATAACTATATGCTTTCGCAGGTGGACGGCACGGATTCTGTTTCTGACAGCGAAATCCGTTTGCAGGAAGGTGAGCTTGCGTTTGCGCAGTCTGAGGAAGCATTTGTTTATACGGATATAATGACCAAAATAGAGGCAAAATCGCTTTTAGGCAGCTATGTAAAGGGTTATTATAAAATCGGTTCGGAATATGAAGCAAACAGTATTATCTATATCGCAGCTTCGAATGCCAGAACTGAAGAATATATCATATTGTCCGAAGCTATTTATGATTATAAAGATTTCGAAATCGAATATTACACAGATGCAGAGGGTGAGAAGCTCGACAAGATTTCAATCAGTCCGGATGCGCAGCTGATGTATAACGGCAGCTTGTATGACTTTAAAAACGGCAGTGCGACTGAAAAGGATTTGTCGAAGTGGCTGGATCCAAACAGTAAGTATTTTATGGATGGGCAGTTGCGCCTTTTAGAAAATACAGGCGATAAGAAAATTGATACTGTTTTTATTGAGGACTATGAAATTTATGTTGCGAAGAGCGGCGTAATGACCACAGACAGTATATCTGCAAACAACTATGTGATTTATGATAACTATGTTTCGGGCAGAAATGTTCGCATTGATTCATATTCTCCGAGTATTACGGCAGAATTCTATAATGCAGTAACCGGAGAAGAAATGCAGATTGAGGATATTAAGGCGATGCATGTGGTATGTGTGGCAGCCAATATGTCTGGAACGAAATTCAAGGTGTATGTCAGCGGTAAGACCGTAAAAGGGAAGATTGATGAAATTACGGCTGACGGTGAGTACATTATTGACGGTAAGACCTATAAGACAACGGCAACGTATGAGAATTTGATTGAAACGAAGCTGATTATAGCAAAAGTCGGTGCTGAGGGTACATTTTATTTAGACCACAACGACCGTATTTGTGCGGCAAAGATTACGCAGGAAGATGCGGGTATGTATGCGTATGTTACCAATGCGGGTATTGATGATGAGTACGCGATTTTAAAGCTTGTGAATTTAAGCGGCAGCCCGTCTACACCGACAAAGGTGAAGTGTGCATCCAAGGTAAAAATCAACGGTAGCAATGTATCCGATGCGCAGGAAATTCTTGATATTCTGGAAGATACAGCTAAGGAAATTGCTTCCAACGCAGGTGCGGATGCCAAGAATACCAAATATGCACAGCTCATCCGTTATGTCAAGAATGCAAGCGGTCAAATCAGTAAGATTACAACTATTTCCATGCATGCCGGAGAAGTAGAGGTTGCGAAAAATGAGGACATGGATGTGTTGGTGACCGGTCTGGAAAAGGAAAGCGTTACCTATACATCATCGAGCGGCTTTAACAGTAAAGTATTTGTGAATTCCAGTACATTGGTATTGGTTGTGCCGGATGACCGTATGGACGATGCTGAGTATAAGCGTTCTACAGCGACATCGTATTTTAAAAACAGTACAAAATACAATATTGAGGCTTATGACATAAATCCTTCTTCTGTAGCGAAGGTTGTACTTGTGTATAATGCTGCGGCTACTGCGGCGGAAACGGCGGTAAATTATCTGACGCCGGTCAGCATTGTAACCAAGGTCAGCAGCGGTTTGAGTAAGAGTGACGAAGAAAAGATAGTTTACCATATCGAAGTTTATCAGAACGGCGCCGTAAAGAATTATGAAACGGAGAAAACGGGTGCGCCTTATAATGAAATTAAGGTTGGTGATATCATCCGTTTCGGTCTGGACGTTGACGGACGCATTAACAAGATGGGACGCAGTAATACCGGTACGCATGAGCTGGATGTGGAGAATCTTGTGCCGGAGTTCAAGTATGATATATCGACGACGACGTCTAAGCCGGTAATGTATAACAACAGCGAATATTACTTCAAGTCCATTTACGGCACGGTTTCTTCGCTGGCGGATGAATCCATCTTTGTTGCACCGGCATTTGTGGATGCTACGGGCGATGAGCCGGAGTTGGATGTGTCGGATGCTATCGGCTTCCGCTTGAACAGCAATGTGAAAAAGTATCACATTCGCCTGACGGATAACAAGACGGAAGTGAATTTGCTTTCGAATTTGAACACAGTTATTGAATTCGGCAATCTGAAAAATGCCAATGCAACAACAGTATTTGCGCAGGCATATGCAGGTACACTAAAGGTGCTTGTCGTTGTTGTCGATGAAAGAACAACAGGAGAAGAACCGGCCGATCCGGAACAGCCGGAGGAGCCGAATGAGCCGGAGGAACCGACTGAACCGGAAGAACCGGCTGAGCCAGAAGAACCGACTGAACCGGAAGACCCGACCGACCCGGAAGAACCGTTTGATCCGGAACAGCCGCCGTTTGACCCGGAGGCACCTGTAGATCCGGAGGAACCGGAACAGCAGGAGGAACAAGAAGCTGAATAAACATAAAAAAACCGAGTTTACTCGGTTTTTTTATTGCAAAATGCATGGCGGGTACAGCGCATTTGAACTTTCTGTAAAAATCTTAACTTTTCGTTGAAAAAACAGAAAAAATCGTATATAATAAACTTGTAGTAATATCGATTTGATTTTCGAAGTTTCGGAGGCGAAAAAAATGACAAATTCCGGTTACTCAATTTCGCTGGATTCCATAATTGAAGAGTTTCATTTGGAGACCTGTTATCGTGCAAAAAAAGCCGAGCAGGTTGCCATTGTTAACAATGAGGTCAACCGACCGGGTATGCAGATTGTCGGGTTTTATGATTATTTTGAGCCGTCGCGTATTCAGATTCTGGGTAAGGTAGAAATGTCTTATTTGCAGGAGTTTGCTGCGCAGGCACGCAGAGAAAGCTTTGACAAGCTTTTGGCAACGGGAATTCCGATGGTTGTGGTTACCCGCGGTATGGAAGTATTCCCGGAGCTTTTAGAAGCGGCGGAGGCACATGATGTTACGATTTGCCGTACGGGAATGAGCACCTCCGGCTTTACGGCGGCTGTCATCAGTTATCTGAATTTGAATCTTGCGCCGCGTATTACGCGTCACGGTGTACTTGTAGAGGTACACGGCGAGGGTGTGTTGATTTTGGGCGAGAGCGGCGTTGGTAAAAGTGAATGTGCCGTTGAGCTTGTAAAGCGTGGACACCGATTTGTTGCAGACGATGCAGTGGAAATCAAGCGCGTTTCCGATAAGACCTTAGTTGGCTCTGCGCCGGATATTATCCGTTATTTTATCGAGCTTCGCGGTATCGGTATTGTCGATATTCGCAGATTGTACGGTATGGGTGCGGTTAAGGTATCGGAAAAGATTGATTTGGTGATTCATCTGGAGCCGTGGGAGGATGCAAAGCAGTATGATCGCCTTGGTCTGGTAGATGAATATACAAACATTCTGGGCATCAATGTGCCGTCACTGACCATTCCGGTGCGTCCGGGCAGAAATCTTGCGGTTATCGTTGAGGTAGCGGCTATGAATAACCGTCAGAAGAAAATGGGCTACAATGCGGCAAAAGAAATGGACGACCGTTTAATGGCAGAGCTGGAAAAAAATCAGCCTAAGGAGAATTAAAAAGTATAGGGGGAAAGAAAATGTACATAGGTATAGATTTGGGAGGCATGTCGATTAAGGCAGGTCTGGTAAATGAAAACTATGAAATCGTGCGCACAAAAACCATGCCGACGGGGGCAGAGCGTCACGGTGATGAAATTGCGAAGGATATGGCAAGACTTGCACGTGAGCTGACAGAGGAAGCAGGACTTTCTTTAAAAGAGATCAAAGCGGTTGGCGTGGGTTGTCCGGGTGCCTGCAATTCAAAGACAGGTATTTGTGCATTTTCTGCGAACATCAATTTCAACGATACACATATTTGTGAGATTATTCAAAATGAGCTTGGTGTGCCGGCGTATTTAGGCAATGATGCCAATGTTGCTGCATATGGCGAATACAAGGTAATCGGTGAGAAAATGGAGAGCCTTTTCTTCGTAACACTCGGTACGGGTGTCGGCGGCGGCATCATCTTAGACGGTAAAATTTATGACGGCTTTAACGGCGTTGCCGCTGAAATCGGTCATATTCAGGTCAATAAAGACAGCGAAATCAAGTGCGGTTGCGGCAGATACGGCTGCTGGGAAACGGAGGCTTCGGTTTCCGCGCTGATTCGCGAAACGAAAAAAGCAATTGAGCAAAACCCGGATTGCGCCATGGCAAAAGCGGTGGAGGGTGACCTTTCCCGCGTAAATGGCAGAACGTCGTTTGATGCGGCAAAAGCGGGCGATGCGGTTGCGCAGAAGGTTGTGGATGCTTATATCAAGGCAGTCGGCGAGGGTGTTGCTTCTATGATTAACATTTTCCAGCCGGAGGTGCTTTTAATCGGCGGAGCTATCAGTAAGGAAGGCGACTACCTGCTGGATCCGATCCGCAAGCTTGCGGAAACGGAGACCTATAAGCACAATGGTGTGCATACACGTATTGCGGCAGCAAAGCTTGGCAACGATGCCGGTATTATTGGTGCGGCATTGCTTGGTGAGCAGAATTAAATCAATTTCAGGAGGCAGCTATGTCTTTAAGTCAAAGGGTAAAAGACGTACTTGCAAAAGAGAATATAGAGGCGCGATTTGATGAGCCGATGCATCTGCATACGGCTTACAAAATCGGAGGGAAGGCGGATTGCGCTGTGTTCCCGAACGGCGTAGCGCAAATTAAAACCGTTGTAGAGCTCTGCAGAGCGGAAGACATTCCGTATGCTGTAATCGGAGGTGGCACAAATCTGCTTGTCAGCGATGACGGTATTCGCGGTGTTGTTATCATTTGTGCGAAGAATATGCGTACACTTGAAGCAGATGGTGAACGCATTCGCGCAGGTGCAGGTGTGCTGCTTGGCAAAGTAGCGAGCTTTGCGGCAGAGTTGAGTTTGACGGGTATGGAGCCGATTTCCGGTATTTTCGGTTGCGTTGGTGGCGCTGTAGCAATGAATGCCGGCGCTTATGGCGGTGAGGTTTCCGATGTGCTGGAAAGCGTTGTTTGCTACAGTCCGGCGGAGGACTGCGTGCTGACTCTGACACCGCAAGAGAGTGAGTATGGCTACAGAACAAGCATCTATTTAAAGCGTGGCTACATTGTTCTGGAAGCGGTGTTTAAGCTGCAATTTGGCGACAAAACGCAGATTCGCAGTGCAATGGCAGAGTTTGCAAAGCGCAGGAACGACAAGCAGCCGTTAGAGTTTCCGAGCTGCGGCTCGGTGTTTAAAAGACCGGAAGGGCATTTCGCCGGCGCTTTGATTGAGCAGGCGGGCCTGAAGGGGTACCAGATTGGTGGTGCGGCTGTGTCGGAAAAGCACGCAGGCTTTATCATCAATAAAGGCGGTGCAACAGCGGCGGATGTGTGCGCGTTGATTGCATATATTCAGGAAACGGTTAAAGCACGATTTGGTGTGGAATTGGAATGCGAAGTGAAGACCTTGGGGTTTGATACAACAAGGTAGAGTTACGGAAGGAGCAGACGTATGCGATTTATCATTATCACCGGCCTGTCCGGGGCTGGAAAAACGCAGGTAATTCGTTGCCTGGAGGACATGGATTATTATTGCATTGATAATATGCCACCGGCATTGATTCCGAAGCTGGCTGAGATTTTCTATGCCTCGAACGGCAAAATCGAAAAGGTTGCTATGGTGATTGATATTCGCGGTGGTGATATGTTTTCGGAGCTGTTTAATGAGTTAAATACACTGAAAGCATCGGGCTATGCGTATGAGGTGCTCTTTCTGGATGCCAAAGACGATGTGCTTGTAAAGCGTTATAAAGAAACGCGCAGAATGCATCCGCTTGCACGTGACGGCAGGCTCATTGATGCAATCCAGAAGGAACGTGAAATTTTAGAGTATGTCAGAAATAAAGCCAACCATATTGTGGACACTTCCAGCTTAAGTCCGAGTCAGCTGAAGGATACAATCCGTGATATCGTGACCAACGGCAGCGTGTCGCGTTCCATTGTTATTAATGTGACTTCGTTCGGCTATAAGTACGGTATAGTTCTGGATGGCGACCTTGTTTTCGATGTGCGTTTCTTGCCGAATCCGTACTATGATGACGATCTGAAGCATCATACCGGTCTGGAGGAATGTGTTTCCTCTTACGTATTGGGCTTTAAGCAGACGCAGGAGTTTCTGGAAAAGCTGAAGGATATGGTTTCCTATCTGATTCCGTATTATATTGAAGAGGGTAAGGGCCAGCTCGTCATCGGCATCGGCTGCACGGGCGGTCATCACAGAAGTGTAACACTGGCGATGGAGCTGCATCGTTATTTAAGAGAAATCGGCTATAATGCCGTTGTAACACATCGCGATATTCAGAGAGAGGTTTAAAACGATGACGTTTTCCGCGGAAACGAAAAATTCATTGTGTAAAGTGACATCGGAGACATGGTGCTGCAAGCGAAGTGAGCTTGCAGCCCTTGTTTGCTTTGCCGCAACCCGGCGTAACGGGGTGTTAAAGTTCAACATTGAAAACAAAAACATTGCCGATCGTATTCGTGATTTGGTGCAGGAGGTTACGCTGACAGAGAAGGTTGGTTTGCAAGCGCCGAAGAAGGATGGCGGTTGGTATACAATTCGTGTTGATGCTGACGGAACGAAAACCCTTTTGCGTGCAGTCGGCCTGTCGGATACCTTAGAGCCGGATACATTGCATCCCGATATGGATTGCTGCGTTGCAAGCTTTTTGCGCGGCGCATTTCTGGGTGGAGGTTCGGTTGCAGATCCGGAAAAAAATTACCATATGGAGTTTGTCACAACTAACCCAAAGGTTGCGGATTTTCAGACAGAGCTTCTGGCCACTTGCGGTTATATTGCCGGATTGACGGTGCGCAAGAATCATTTTGTTGTTTACATTAAAGACAGCGAAGCGATTGCAGAGCTTTTGGGACGTATTGGTGCCGGAATGACGATGATGGATTTTTATAATATAAAAATTGAGCGCGAGGTGCGCAACCGCGTCAACCGGCAGATGAATTGCGATAGTGCCAACCTGACGAAAACAATGAATGCATCGCAAAAGCAGGTGGCCGCCATTCAAAAGATTGAACGTATCATCGGCTTGGATGCCCTGCCGCCGCCGCTCGCGGAAATGGCAAAGGCAAGGGTAGATAATCCGGAGCTTTCCTTGCAGGATCTGGCGGCAACGCTGAACCCGCCAATCGGAAAATCCGGTGCAAACCACCGTTTGGCCAAGCTGTTGGAAATTGCAGAGAGCTTATAACGGTTAGCGCAAACTAATCAAAAGTAAAATTCAGAGGAAATTATTATGATTGAAACCGTAAAATTTACACACTTACATGTGCATACAGAGTATTCGCTGCTGGACGGAGCCGCACCGGTGAAAAAACTGGTGGAAACGGCAAAGCAGATGAATATGGATGCGATTGCAATGACGGATCACGGCGTTATGTACGGGGCGGTCGACTTTTATAAGGCGGCAACCGCGGCAGGTGTGAAGCCGATAATCGGCTGTGAGGTCTATGTCTGCCCGCGTACGCGCTTTGATAAGACGCACGAAATGGATGGACGCAATCACCATCTTGTTCTTTTGTGTAAGGACAATGCGGGCTACCAGAATTTGATTCAGATGGTTTCCGATGCGTTTACGGAAGGCTTTTATTATAAACCGCGTGTAGACAAGGCGCTTCTGGAGCGCCATAGTGAGGGATTGATTTGTCTTTCTGCGTGTCTTGCCGGTGAGCTGCCGAGCTTGCTTTTAGAAGGCGACTATGAGGGCGCGAAGCGGACGGCACTGTATTATCAAAATCTTTTTGGTAAGGAAAATTACTATATTGAGCTGCAGGATCATGGTCTGGAGGAGCAAAAGAAAACCAATCCGGCGCTGGTGCGTCTGGCGCGTGAGATTGATGCACCGCTTGTGTGTACAAATGATTTGCACTATATCCGCCGTGAGGACGCAAAGTATCAGGATGTATTGATGTGCATCCAGATGGGAAAAACCGTTGATGATCCGGACCGTATGCGCTTTGGTTCGGACGAGTTCTACTTAAAAAGCGGCAGCGAGATGGCGGAGCTCTTTTCGTGGATTCCCGAAGCGGTGAAAAATACAAACAGCATTGCGGAGCGCTGTAATGTGACCTTTGATTTTGATAAGGTGCATCTGCCGAAATTCGATGTTCCGGAAGGGTATACCTCTTATGCATATCTGGAAAAGCTCTGCCGTGAGGGACTTGCAAAACGTTATAAGGAAATTACAAAAGTACACACCGATCGCCTGGAATATGAACTGGGTGTCATTTCCTCTATGGGGTATGTGGATTACTTCCTGATTGTATGGGATTTTATTAAATTTGCAAAGGACAACGGCATTGCCGTCGGTCCGGGCAGAGGCTCGGGCGCGGGCAGTATCGTTGCATATACATTGGATATTACGACCATTGATCCGTTGCGTTATAATTTGCTTTTTGAGCGGTTTTTAAATCCGGAGCGCGTGAGCATGCCGGATATTGATACGGACTTTTGTATTGAGCGTCGCGGTGAGGTTATTGACTACGTAAACCGCAAGTACGGTGCAGATCGTGTGGCGCAGATTATTACTTTTGGTACGCTGAAGGCGCGTGCGGCAATCCGTGATGTGGGCAGAGCACTGAATGTGCCGCTTGCAACGGTAGACCGTGTGGCAAAGCTCGTGCCGACGGATTTGAAGATGACAATTGAAAAAGCAATTGATATCAATCATGAGCTTGCAGAGCTTTATGAGCAGGATGACAGCATTCACGCACTGCTGGATACGGCAAAGGCGAT
Source organism: Clostridia bacterium (assembly GCA_045532715.1). Classification (GTDB taxonomy): domain Bacteria; phylum Bacillota; class Clostridia; order UBA1381; family UMGS1253; genus RGIG2041. The sequence continues at coordinate 4,031 of JAZSGM010000125.1, read as the reverse complement.
TGAAGGCTTGCCGCGCCACAGCGGTGTGCATGCTGCAGGTGTTGTAATTTCCGGAGAACCGGTGTCGCATTATGTCCCGTTGCAGTTTGCCAAGGATGTGATTACGACGCAGTATCACATGGACAATTTGAGCGACCTGGGCTTGCTGAAAATGGACTTTCTTGGTTTGCGAAACCTAACCGTTATCGCAAATGCGATTGAGAATGTGAAAAAAACAAGGGGTATTGATCTGGACTTGTCTGCTTTGGACTATTCGGATACGGAAGTTTTTGAACTGATTTCCTCCGGAGAAACCTCCGGCATATTCCAGCTGGAAAGTGGCGGTATGCGCGAATTTATGAAGGAATTGCGCCCGAGCTCTCTTGAAGATATTATCGCGGGTATTTCGTTATACCGACCGGGGCCGATGGACCAGATTCCGCGGTATATTAAAAATAAAAACCACCCGGAAAAAATCACATATAAGCACCCGATGCTGGAGTCGATTTTAGACGTGACCTACGGTTGTATTATTTATCAGGAGCAGGTATTGCAGATTGTGCAAAAGCTTGCGGGCTACTCGCTCGGCAAGGCAGACCTTTTGCGCCGCGCGATGAGTAAGAAAAAACATGACGTTATGGAAATTGAGCGTCAGAACTTTATTTACGGACTCAAGGATGAAGATGGAAATGTAGTCATCGAAGGGGCGATGCAGCGCGGCATTTCAGAGGAAGTTGCAAAGAGTATTTTTGATGAAATCATGGATTTTGCCAGCTATGCGTTTAATAAATCACATGCGGCAGCTTATGCGGTAGTTGCTTACCAGACGGCATATCTGAAGGCGTTTTATCCTGCGGAGTATATGGCGGCACTGATCAGCAGTACAATGAGCGATACGGATAAAACCGTCGGCTACATTCTGGAGTGTTCGCGGTTGGGAATTCATATTCTGCCGCCGGATATTAACCATAGCTATTACGGTTTTACCGTTGAGGGCGGAAACATCCGTTTCGGCTTAGAGGCTGTAAAAAATGTCGGACATAAGCTGTTGGTGCAGATTGCGGAGGAACGCGAGCTGCACGGACCGTTCACAAGCTTTACGGATTTTGCGGAGCGTATGGCGCAGAGCGATTTAAATAAGCGCTCTCTGGAAAATCTGATTCGCTGCGGAACATTTGACACGCTTGGGCATACGCGTGCAACCCTGATTGGTGCATATGAACAGCTTGTCGGTACAATCAGTGCCGGAAACAAGGATGTGCTGGACGGACAGCTGTCGCTTTTTGACGATGCGCCGGCGCAGACACAGGCAGATGATGCGTTTGAACGGTTACCGGAGTTCGACAAGCGGGATTTGCTTGCCATGGAGAAAGACACCATCGGGCTCTATCTTTCGGGGCATCCGCTGGATGACTATAAGGATACCATTATGCGATTTTCCAATGCAAATATCGGCGAAATCAATGCTTTGGCGGTGCAGGAGGAAAGCGGTGAGTATGTCATCGCAGAGGGGGGCCGTTTTAAAGACGGTGATTTTGTTACCGTTGGCGGCATCATTACCGCGCGCCGCAATAAAATGACGAAGAATGCGACCATGATGGCGTTTCTGCGTTTTGAGGATTTGTACGGCAGTCTGGACGTCATTGTTTTCCCGAAAAAATATGATGCCTGCGCGTCTATGATTCATGAAGACAGTATTGTCTTTATTAAAGCACGCGTCAGCTTAAGAGAAGATGAGGCACCGAAGCTGATTCTGGAAAACATTACACCGATGGAACAGGTGCTTGACAGCCAGAATATGCCGAAGCTCTATATCAAAATCAAGACCGGGTGCGAAGGCAAGTGGAGTGAAGCAAAAAAAGTGCTTGCGGCGCATCACGGTGAAACGCCGGTATGTATATTTTTTGAAAAAACAAGTGAAATTAAATGTACAAACCGTGAGCTTTGGTGCGACGGCTCTTCGGAGCTGGATGCGGCATTGCGCGCGTTGTTCGGTGAGGATTGCGTGAAGTATAAATAAGAAAAAGTTGCATTTTAGCTTTTTTTGGTGTAAAATAGTAAAGAATGAATTAAACTATCCTGGTTTTTTAAGGAGAAATATTTATGTGGACTGTGATTTACATTGCCAAAAGCAAAGCCACGGCAAAGCACTTAAAGGAGCTTTTGGAGCAGAAGGGAATTATTGCCCGCCTGCATCCGTTATATGATGCGGCAACGGCAGATGACGGCAGCATCGAAGTGCTTGTTCCGGAGGCGGAAATTGCGCAGGCGCACGAAATTATCATTGACGCAGATTTTTAACCGACAGCGAAAATAAGTATGTGGCAGTCAGCCACGCTTTGGAGGAGGACGTTTTATGGGACAGATTAAAAAAATCGGTGTTTTGACCAGCGGTGGTGACGCGCCGGGTATGAATGCTGCAGTGCGTAGTGTTGTGCGAACAGCGGTATATAACGGTATTGAAGTAATGGGTATTCGAAAAGGCTATAACGGCCTGATTAACGGCGATATATTTGCAATGAATGCGCGAAGTGTATCTGAAACCCTGCAGCACGGCGGTACGATTTTGCAGACAGCCAGATGCAAGGAGTTCTGCACACCGGAAGGCGTTGCACGTGCGGCGGAGATTGCGAAGATTTTCGGCATTGAGGGTTTGGTGGTTATCGGCGGCGACGGTTCTTTTCGCGGTGCGCGTGATTTGGCAAAGGCCGGCGTAAAAACCATTGGTATCCCGGCAACGATTGACAATGATATCGGTTGTACGGAATACTGTATCGGCTATGATACGGCGCTTAATACGGTAAAGGATGCGATTGATAAAATCCGTGATACGGCATCCAGTCATGAGCGTAGCTCCGTTATTGAGGTTATGGGCAGAGATGCCGGCTACATTGCTGTGCATGCCGGTATTGCCTGTGGTGCGGAAGCTGTAATCATTCCGGAAAAGGAATTTGATTTTGATGAAGATGTGCTGCGTCCGATTATCGAGGGCAAGAACCGCGGAAAGAGTCATTATCTTGTTATTGTAGCAGAGGGCGTCGGCGGCGCAATCGACATGGCACAGGAAATCGAAAAGCGTACCGGCATTGAAACAACAGCAACCATTCTGGGTCATATTCAGCGTGGCGGTTCGCCGACGGTGGATGATCGTGTTTATGCAAGTGAAATGGGACTCAAAGCGGTTGAAGCACTGATGGCGGGCAAAACGAACCGTTTGATTGTTATGCAGGATCATAAGATTACCGATGTGGATATAGATGAAGGACTTGCAATGAAGAAGGAGTTAAATCCGGATTTAATTCGTCTTTGCAAGGTGATGAGCTGGTAGGAGGAATTTGGCATGAGTATACCAAACATATTGACTTGTGCACGACTTTGTCTGATGCCGGTGTTTTTGTTGGTGTATATGATGCCGGTCGACGGTGCACAGTATTATGCAATGGCTGTGCTGATCATCGCATTTATTACGGATGTATTGGACGGTTTTATTGCACGAAAGTTTAATATGGTAACCAACCTGGGCAAAGCGCTTGATCCGATTGCGGATAAGGCCATGCAGCTGACGGCGCTGATTTGCCTGGCGTTTAACACAGATTATTCTTTGGTCTGGGTGGTTATACTTGTCGGGATAAAAGAGCTGTTGCTTGGTATTGGTGCCGTGGTGCTGTATAAGCGCGGTGTGATTACGCAGGCCAATTGGTTTGGCAAGGTTTCCTGCTTTATCAGCTTTGCATGTACGTTAGTGCTGATTTTTCCGCGCGTGGTTCCGTTGTCGGATGTCGGCGTTTTCTGGGCCGCGTTGGCTATTGTGGCGGTGAATTTTATCGCACTGCTTTCCTACATAGCTGCCTATATTCGGTATCAGAAACAATTGAATCAAGGTAAATAAGAGGGTTGCTTGGTTGTAGTTTTGAACAGAACCAGTAAAAACGGACAATAGAAAAAAAGAGCCTCCTATGGTATCATAAAAGCCATAGGAGGTATTTTTATGCCAAGAAGATACAGACATATGCAAGATTATGAAAAAGAAATAATGGAACTGCGTGAACAAG
>JAZSGM010000260.1:0-5843 GCA_045532715.1 Clostridia bacterium | reverse complement strand
GAAGCAGCAAGAAAAGCGCGTGAAGCAACCAGAAAATCTGCAACTACCGGTGATGGTTCTCTTTTAGGTAAGCTTGCCAAATGTTCCGGTAAGGATCCGGCTAAAAATGAGATTTACATCGTCGAGGGTGACTCTGCGGGTGGTAGTGCAAAGCAGGGCAGAGACAGAAGCTTCCAGGCGATTTTACCGCTTTGGGGTAAAATGTTAAATGTAGAAAAAGCACGTTTGGATAAGGTATATAGCAATGAGAAGCTTTTGCCGGTAATTATGGCACTTGGTGCAGGTATTGGTGAGGATTTTGATGTAAGTAAGCTTAAATATCATAAGGTAATTATTATGGCCGATGCCGATGTCGACGGTTCTCATATTCGCACACTGTTATTGACATTCTTCTTCAGACATATGCGTCCGTTAATTGACGGCGGTTATGTATATCTGGCGCAGCCGCCGCTGTTTAAAATATGGAAGGGTAAGAATGTAAAGTATGCCTATAATGATAATGAAATGCAGAGTATTATAGAAGAAATGGGCGGAAAATGTGAAGTGCAGCGTTATAAAGGTCTTGGTGAAATGTCGCATACGCAGCTTTGGGAAACAACAATGGACCCTGAAAAACGTACAATGCTTCGTGTGACTTTGGATGACGCAGTAAAGGCCGATGAAATTTTCACGATACTGATGGGTGATAATGTTGAACCTCGTCGTGAATTTATTGAGCAGAATGCTGCTTCCGTAATAAATCTGGATATTTAATTTGAAAGGAATGTTTCACGTGAAACATTCCTTTTTTATATTTATTTAAAAAGTGTTTCACGTGAAACACTTTTTACTTTACTATATCAACAATATGTGTTAAAATAGTAGAGTAAAAGTTATACGAAAGGTGATATTATGGCTAAGATAATTGCGGTTGCAAACCAGAAAGGCGGCGTTGGTAAAACAACGACTGCAGTAAATCTGGCAGCAGCATTGGCGTTTCGTAAAAAAAAGGTGCTCTTAGTTGACACAGATCCGCAGGGAAATGCGACCAGCGGTATAGGAATTAATAAATATGAAGTTGAAGCTTCTGTATATGATTGTATTATAAATGAGATACCTGCAAAGGATGCTGTTACAAAAACCGGACAAAAACATCTGGATTGTATTCCTTCAAATATTTCTCTTGCAGGTGCGGAAATTGAACTTGTTTCGCTGGATAACAGAGAATACAGACTAAAAGAAAGTCTTGAAAAAATAAAGAAAAACTATGATTTTATTATTATAGACTGTCCGCCGTCACTGGGACTGGTCACTCTGAATGCTTTTACATGTGCAGATTCAATATTAATTCCGATTCAGTGTGAATATTTTGCATTAGAAGGACTTTCACAGCTGACAGCTACAATCAAACAGGTTAAGAAAAGCTTAAATCCACAGCTGAAAATTGAAGGCGTTCTTGCAACAATGTTCGATTCAAGAACAAATTTATCTATGCAGGTGCTCGATGAATTGAAAAAGTTCTTTCCGGATGAGTTGTATGAAACAAATATTCCGCGAAATGTACGTTTGAGCGAAGCACCAAGCTTTGGTGAATCCATTATAACTTATGATATCACTTCTAAGGGTGCTGATGCATATATCGCACTTGCAAATGAAGTTATAAAGGCAAATAAATAATTGGGAGAGATGTTTTATGGCAAAACGTGGCCTGGGAAAAGGTCTCGGCGCGCTTTTTACAGATGATACAAATCCTGTCACTGCACCAAGTCTACCGGAAAAGACTGCAGCTGACCAGGTAGTGAAATTGAAATTATCACAGGTGGAGCCAAATCGTGAGCAGCCGAGAAAGGCATTCGATGAAGAAAAACTTGCAACTTTAGCTGATTCTATACGTGAACACGGTGTAATACAGCCGATTTTGGTGCAAGATATAGGTAACGGTCAGTATCAGATTATTGCCGGTGAACGTCGTTGGCGAGCTTCACGAATAGCAAAAATCAAGGAAATTCCGGCGATTATAAGGTCTTATGATGAGCAAACCGTGATGGAAGTTGCATTGATTGAAAATTTGCAACGTGAAAACTTAAATCCAGTCGAAGAAGCGCTCGGTTATAAGCGTTTAATGGATGAGTTTAATTTGACACAGGAAAAAATTGCACAGCGTGTCGGAAAAAGTCGACCGGCTATTGCAAATGCATTGCGTCTTTTGGCATTACCTGAAAGTGTATTAAAATTATTATCTGACGGCCTTTTGTCCGGCGGACATGCCCGTGCTGTGCTTTCTTTGTCTACGGCTGCCCTGCAGGAAATTTTAGCGCAGCGTATTGTAGACGAGCAGTTAAGTGTACGTCAGGCAGAAGCATTAGCAAAAATACTGCCGAATGAGAAAAAGAAGGAAAAGGCTAAGGATAAAAAATCGACGGCTTTGGATATTGAGCTTGCACAGCTGCAAAAGAGTATTGGAAATCGCCTTGGAACTAAAGTTCAGATTATAAACGGTGCAAAAAAGGGAAAAATAGAAATAGAATACTATGGAAGTAATGATTTGGAAAGAATTCTTAAATTATTACAACTTTAGACAATAAATGTAAAAAAATGGATGCTTTGTATTTAAAAATAACACATCAAACTATGTAGACATATAAAAACAACTATTTTTTAAATATAGCGCATTTTAGAGGTGTTTTAGAGGATGTGATTAAAACACTGAAAAAGGAAGTGAAATTTTAAGTTGACAGCATTTTTTTCGGATATGACCAATGTGATTTATGTGTTGGTCGTTGCAGATTTAATTTTGCTTATCATTTTAATAGCTACAATCCGTGTGACACTTTTTAATCACAGAAAAATTAAACGAATTTTAAAAAATTGTTCTAACGGAAAGCTGGACGAAACGATTGTTTTGTATTATAATAAGTTAGATGACCTTGCAAAACAGATTAATGACAATTTAGCTGAAATGGAACGCGTAGAAAGAATCAGCACAGCCGGTCGAATGAAAATTGGCTATTTACGTTATGATGCATTTGATACAATGTCAAATCAGCTCAGTTACAGTTTTGCAATTTTAGATGAAAAGGATTCCGGTTTTGTGGTCAGCGGTATTTTCGGACGTGATATTTCAAATACGTATTTAAAGCCGGTTGTGCAGGGAAAGAGTACAATTGCACTTTCCGAGGAGGAATCACGTGCCATTTCTTATGCACAACAGAACTATCAGAATAAGATAAACAACTGAGGGAGATTATAAAATGAAAAAGAGCACAAAAACCTTGTGGATTTATACAGGTATTTTATTTTCAATTGCAATTTTATTGATTTTGGTGACAACATTTACACAAAGTAAAATTGTAGATGACAACGGCGATTTAAGTGTACTTGGTACTTTGACAGCAACATCAAAGCAAAAGATTATAAATTTACAAAATGAAAATATTAAGCTTGGTGAAGAAATTAACGCATTAAAGCAGGAGCATGCTGCGCTTTTAGAATCCTCAGCAACACTTGTGCAGGAAGCTGAAGATGAGCAAGCGTTGAAGGAAAAAGTAGCAAAACTTTATAAAGCATATGCAGATGAGGATTATGATACGATGGAAAAGCTGATGGGTGAACTGACAGAAGCTCAGGTTGAAGAGCGCATCCCGACGCTGTACAGACGTATAAAGAAAATTTTTGAAGAATAATTAAAATTATACATACAATGGGGAAAGGAATGTACAATCATGATTGATATGAAATTAATCAGAACAAATCCGGAGCTTGTAAAGGAAAATATCAAAAAGAAGTTCCAGGATGAAAAGCTCGTTTTAGTGGATGAGGTTGTAGAATTTGATAAGCAGTTCCGAGAGGCAAAGCAGCGCTGCGATTATTTGCGTAGCCAGAGAAACACAATCAGTAAGCAGATTGGTGCATTAATGGCACAGGGCAAACGTGATGAAGCAGAGCAGACAAAAAAGCAGGTCAGCGATATGGCAGGTGAGCTTGCAGAGCTTGAGGAAAAAATCACCGTTCTGGAAGAAAAAATCCGTGAGCGTATGCTTGTAATTCCAAATATTATTGATGATTCTGTACCGATTGGTAAGGATGACAGCGAAAATGTAGAGGTCCAGCGCTATGGTGAGCCGGCTGTTCCGGCATTTGAGGTACCGTATCATGTTGATATCATGGAAAGCCTGAACGGTATTGATTTAGACAGTGCAAGAAAGACCAGCGGTAACGGTTTTTATTATCTTAAAGGCAATATTGCACGTCTGCATTCTGCAATTCTGTCGTACGCGCGCGATTTTATGATTGACCGCGGATTTACATATTATATTCCGCCGTTTATGATTCGCAGCAACGTTGTTACCGGTGTAATGAGCTTCGCTGAAATGGAAAATATGATGTATAAAATCGAGGGCGAGGATCTTTACCTGATTGGTACAAGTGAACATTCTATGATTGGTAAATTTATTGATACTGCACTTGATGAAGAGGAGCTTCCGCAGGCGCTTACAAGCTATTCGCCGTGCTTCAGAAAGGAAGTAGGTGCACACGGTATTGAGGAACGTGGTGTGTACAGAATTCACCAGTTTGAAAAGCAGGAGATGGTTGTTGTATGTAAACCGGAAGAAAGCCCGGCCTGGTTTGAAAAGCTTTATAACAACACAGTTGATTTCTTCAGAACACTGGATATTCCGGTACGTACATTGGAATGCTGCTCGGGTGACCTGGCGGATTTAAAGGTAAAAAGTATCGATGTTGAGGCCTGGTCGCCGCGTCAGCAGAAGTATTTTGAGGTTGGCAGTTGCTCGAACCTCGGTGATGCACAGGCACGCCGCCTTGGTATCCGTGTAAAGAATAAGGAAACCGGTAACTACTTCCCGCACACATTGAATAATACGGTTGTTGCTCCGCCGCGTATGCTGATTGCATTTTTGGAAAACAATCTGCGTGAAGACGGTTCGATTGCAATTCCGAAGGCTCTTTCCCCGTATATGGGCGGCATGACGGAAATCAGATAATTTGATAAAAACTATGGGGCGAACACTGTTCGCCCTGCTTTTTGGAGAAAAATACTATGAGAATGAGAAGAAAGAAAAACCGCGATGCGCGGTTTGAAAGAAATCTGGATATTGCCGTAACGGAACCGTTTTCTTTAAAAGGAAAATGGCACGAATTTTTTGGCAATTCCAATCCGATTCATCTGGAAATCGGTTGCGGTAAGGGTAAATTTATCATGGAAACAGCCATGAAAAACCCTGAAATTAACTATGTTGCCGTTGAGGTTTGTCTGGATGTCATTATTATTGCGATGGAAAAGGTAAAAGCGGCAGGTGTCACTAATGTGCGCTTTATCAACTTTGATGCAAAGGATATTTGTGAGGTGTTTGCCGAAAGTGAAATCGACCGCATTTATTTGAATTTCAGTGATCCGTGGAAGAAAGCAAAACAGGCAAAGCGTCGTCTGACGTATCATACGTTCCTTGAAAAATATGCGGTTGTATTAAAAGAAAGCGGCAGTGTACATTTTAAAACGGATAACCGTCCTTTATTTGACTTTTCTCTGGAGGAGTTTAACAGTGTGGATGCCGAAATCAGCGAGCTGACCTTTGATTTGCACAATAGCGAATATGAAGAAGGCAATGTACATACGGAATATGAGGATAATTTCTCTGCTAAGGGATTTCCGATTAACCGTTGTGTGATAAGGCTAAAGAAAAAAGAACGCACGGAAGAAAAAGTGAACAGAACCAGTAAAAACGGACAATAGAAAAAAAGAGCCTCCTATGGTATCATAAAAGCCATAGGAGGTATTTTTATGCCAAGAAGATACAGACATATGCAAGATTATGAAAAAGAAATAATGGAACTGCGTGAACAAG
>JAZSGM010000126.1:0-6292 GCA_045532715.1 Clostridia bacterium | reverse complement strand
AGAGGAACATAAAAATCAGCATCATACTTGCGTATAATGCTGATTTTTTGTGAACTATTTTCGGTAAATTACCGACTAAAACCGATTTCTCCCTAAGTGAAGGCGCCTTTTGATCGTTTCTTTTTTTGCGCTTCCATTTCTTCCAACATTTGAGGGTTGCATACAGGGTGCGTCCTGCGTATAATGGTAACTGTGGTTGACATAATACAAAACGAATTTTAAAAAACGGCATTAAATCAACACTTTTAATGCCTGCGCCGAAAAATTCACTTGTGATTATGTAAACTCAAAACAGACATTACATTATAAGGAGGAAACACAAGTATGAACAAAATCAGAAAGCTTTTGGCGGCAGCACTGGCAAGCGTGATGATCTTTAGCGTAGTCAGCGCCGCAAGCGTATCTGCTTCCGTTTTCCCGGATATGACAGATTCCAACAGAGAGGAAGCAGTAGAAACACTGTACGCGCTCGGCATTATGGTCGGTGATGCGGACACAGGTCTTTTCAGACCGAACGACGCAATCAAGCGTGCCGAGGTTGCAAAAATTGCAGTCGCAGCCCTGGGCTTAACTTCAGTGGCAGAAGGGGCACAAGGCGTATCCAAGTACCCGGACGTAGGCGCAGATTACTGGGGCAACGGATATATTAATGTAGCGACCAGTCAGGGCATCGTAATCGGTGATACGAACGGTAACTTCCGTCCGGAGGACACCATCACCTATGAAGAAGCCATGACCATTTTGGTGCGTATGATCGGTCACGAGCCGGCGGCGCTCGCCAAGGGTGGCTATTCTGCAGGCTATCTCGTAGTCGGTGCTGAAAACGGCATCAACAAAAACGCAAATGCAACAGCAAATGCACCTGCAACCCGTTCGCTCGTGGCACAGATGATGTTTAACGCGCTGACCGTAGATATGATGGAGCAGACCAGCTTTGGTGACAAGCCGGAATACTCTGTTGTAGAGGGCAAGACCTTGCTTTCGTCCAAATTAAAAACCGAAAAGCTGTCCGGTCAGGTAACAGCAACTTCTCAAACCGCACTCGACGGCAGTACCGCACTTGAAAAGGGCAAGGTTAAAATCGGTGACGAGATTTACAATGCTGAAAATGTAGATGTAGCAAACCTGCTCGGCTACCGCGTTGTATTCTACCTGCAGGAGGATGAATACGGCGACGATCAGATTATTCTCATTCGCCCGGAGGCGAACAAAAATGCAACACTGTCCGTAACGGCAGATCACTTTGAATCCATTACAGATGCAGAAGGAAAAAAAGTTCTTTCCTATTGGAAAGATAAGGACAATGATAAGAAGGCAACCGAGGTTGACATTAAGTCCGATGCCATTTTAATTTACAACGGCAAATACGAAACAATGAGCAATGACCTCATTGACCTGACAAATGCAGCAGGTGGGCTTGAACTTTTAGACGTAGACCGCGACAACAAATATGACCTCGTATTTGTAACCGAGTTTGAAAACATTGTTGTAGAAGAAGTAATGCCGACTTCCGGTAAGATTATTGACAAGTACGGTGCACCGACACTCACATTGGACCCGGATGACGACGATCTTGATGTACAGATCATAAAGGGTGGCGAGCACCTGACAGTATCGGATCTGAAGGAATGGGATGTCCTCTCCGTAGCGGCAAGCACAGACGACAGAATCTACAGAATCTATGCCGTAAACAATGTAATCAGCGGTAAAGTAGAAGAGCTGGATGACGAAGGCGTTGTCATTGGCGGCACACTCTACGAAATCGCAAACAACTACAAGCAAAGCATCTCCTTGAAGGACGAGGGTAAGTTCTACCTGGATGTGGAAGGCAAGATTGCCGCAGTAGATGCTACAAGTCAGATCAGCTCCAACTATGCATATCTGTTAAAAGCAGGTAAGCCGAGCAGCCTCAGTGAAGCACTGGAAATCCGCCTGTTCACAAAGGACGGCAAAACAGAAACGCTGACAACAACCGACAAAATCCGTTTCAACGGCGTAAGCGGCACCAAGAGCGAGGATGTGCTTACCGCGCTCAAGGCCGGTGGCAGCGAGGTTGTGCTGCAGCTTGTGACCTTTGAAAAGAATGCAGAGGGTAAAATTGTTGCTCTCACCACTGCGACGGACAAATCCGAAACAGGTGCAATTGACGAAAATAAGTTTACACTGAACTTAAAGCTCGACGATGCCGTTTATAAAAAGGCAACCGGAAAGCTCGGCAATGTAAATGTAAACAAGGATACCGTCATCTTCGATATCCCGGCTGGCTCGACCGATCCGGATGAGTTCACAATCCGCGATATCACAATGTTTGAAAATGACAACACCTACGATGCAATTGTGTTCGATATGGGTAAGGATTACACTGCAAAAGCGATTATTGTAACCGATACGGTATACGAAGCTTCCGCAGAAGCATCCAGCGCTATTGTAACCAGCATCACAACCAGCTCGAATGCAGAGGATGAAATCGTAGACAAGCTGTACGTGATTGAAAACGGTGAAAAGAAGGAGCTGCTTGCAACAGATAAAGATGTTTTGGTCAAGGCAGGCGAAGGCGATACAACCGTAAAGCTGCAAAAAGGTGACATCATCCAGTACAAGACAAATGCAAAGGGCGAAATCACCACCTTCCGTGTGCTCTTCGATATCACAAAAAAGGCAACACAGTTTGAGGCAACACCGACAGAGGATCTGGATATCGTATACGGTAAGGTAACGGCAAAGTTTGCAGCCTCCATGAATGTGACCGTGAACGGCGGCGCAGAAAAGAACATCGCATTCGGCGGTGCTAAGATTTATATCTTAGATGACAGCAAATCCGTAAACGGTATGGTAAAGGAAGGTACAACCGGCGACATCCAGAAGTATGACGATGCAGATGCAAGCTATGTGTTTGTAAAGTCCTTTGAGGATGAAGTCAAGGAAATCATCATCGTTAAGCAGTAAAAAAGCAAAATTAAAAAGGACGCATCTGCGTCCTTTTTTTGTTTAAATCTCAATTTGCGGTGCACCGATGCGCATCGTTAAAAAGTCCATAATCGAGAACATCCGAATCTTTGTATTTTCCTTTTCGGGCACGATAATAATTTTTTGGCTTTCGTTTGCTTCCAAAGACACGCTTTGCAGTTTCATTCCAACCTGCGCATCACCGTTATATGCAACCGCAACAACAATCGTGCTGCCCTTCGCTCCGCCACTGTTTCTGATTTCAAATTCCGCGCCGCTCTGCGTACGCTTTGCATTTTCAATCACAAAGCCGGCCTTGCCGCCGGTATAGCCGACCGAGCAAATCTCATAATTTAAGGTTTGTTGTGCGCTTGTGAGCGTAAAGCTCGTGTAGCCGTTTTCGTCCTTGGTTGTAGCCAACTTTTCTTTTCTTTCGCCACTGCTGGTCAGCGCATAGACCTCTACCTCGCGGTCAAGCTTTAAGGTCACCGTACCGGTTACCGGCTCTACAAGCACAGGTCCCTTACCGTTGCTGACAATTTCGCTGTAGTCGCCCGAAACCTCACGGTCCGTGTTATGTGCATACGATGCAACACTCAAAAGCATACGGTCAGAAGTGTCGATTCTATCGTGTGTCATGGAGTTTAAAATTGCGGTATAGTAGCGATTATCCATATCAAAGGTAACATACTCAAGTGCCGTTGCACCATTTCTGAAGCCGGCTACGCCCTGTGTGTATTCGGTCTCGACGCGAAAATCCGCCTTACTCGTATTCCAGTACACCTGCTCGGTAATATTTGCAGCATTTGCGCCTGCTTTTTTTGCCTGAATCTCTGCAAGCACCGCATCACTCGACGCCGCCGGATTCAGCGACATTTCATCATACATCCAGCCGGATTTTGCGTAGATAATCGTGTCCTGATTCATCGTAAATCCGGTGTTGGTCGGATCGGTAGCGTCAGTGTAATCCGTCGGATAGTAATATTCCGTTGTCAGCGGAGAAACAGCCTGACGCAGAAAGTTTTGCCCTGTTGCGGGGGCAAGCGCCGTACGTATCGGGTGCTGATATTCCACAAAGGTAGAATTGATTGCCGCCTGATTGCCCGGCAATGTGTTTTCATGCCACATCTGGAACTGAATCATATCCCATTCCTGCAGCTGCGCATAGGTTGACATCAAAAGAGTGCTTTCCGCAATATACGGTGTCGGCTCAAATGCACACCACTCCGTTACAATAAACGGTTTACCGTACACGCGCGCTGCTGCCATGCTTTCCAGGTGCGCAGCATTAAACAGTGTAGAAGCATTGTCGCCATAGTAGCTGTTGCGTGAAATATAATCCGTTACCTTCGCATTTGCATATATATTTGCAGTAATCGCACCGGCGCCACCGTGTGCCGTACCCGTGCACGGACATTTGATGCCGACTTCTTCCTTTAAATAATCGGACATTTCGCCGTAAAAATCCAATTCCAGATCCGTCACAAATTCGTTATGGTCGCGTCTGCGCGCCATACTGAAGCTCGTAGAATTCGGACCATCCGGGAACGTGATGGTATTGTTTTCGTAACTTTCCGTATCCATCAAACCGGTTTTGCCGTCCTGCGCCCAGGCAGTCGCAAGCTCAGCCCCGGATTTATACTTTTTATGTACCCACGCGTTAAACTTCGTGTGGAGAATATTCTGATAGTATTCCGACTGCGGATACAGATTCATACGCATCATCGAAACCACGCCGGATTCATTTGTAATGCCGACCATCGCCATTTGCGGTTCATCCTTATAGGCAAGACCTGTATATGGATTCACGCGCGTGAGCAGCATTTCGGCATATTCCTTCTGCAAAAAGCGCAGATACGGATCATAGTGCGACTCCGGATACCAGCCCTTTGAGGCAACTTCCTCTACATCCTCAATACCGTCTGCCGCATACGCCTTTCTGTAGACAAGCAAATCCATATAAATATAGATGCCGCGCTCTTTTAATGCCGCTGTAAAATAAAACAGGCGGTCGAGCTGCTCCTCATCGAAGGTCCTGGTTGTATTCGGCGCGAAAATATTCGGCTCGCGCGAAGCGTCAAACATATGCATACGTACAATGTTATAGCCACTTCTGGCAATTCTGTCGGCTAAAATATCCGATTCTGCGTGCGACATATTGTTTGCATTAAACACAACATTTGTGCCCCAGAAGCGCGCAGGGGTGCCGTCCTCAAACACATAACCGTCGCCGTCTGCCTTAACAAAACCGTGCTTGCCCGCAGGCTTCTCCAATAAAAAGGAAGCGTCAATTGCCGTGCCCTTCGCTTTGCTCTCGTCCGGAATTGTCCAGGCAAACCACTCGGATTCATCCTTTGTATCCACAGTTGGCACAGTATAGCTTGTAATCAAAACATCGTCCCAGTAGCCAAACTTGGTCGAGGTGATGTTCTGCTTTAAGCGGATTTCGCAGTTTGTAAGATCATAAATTTCACCAAGCGTACCGCTCGTCGTCACACCGCCGACCGTTGCCGTATAACTGCCCGTCTCTCCCGTAAAATCAAATACGACCTTAATATCCGTCCATTCCGTTGCCTTTATGCTCGCAAGCTGTACATTCAACGCGCCGTCCGAATAAAAATTCAGCTGGCATGTTGTGCCGCCTTCCTGCTTTGCGCGGCAGGTCAGCGTCATATCCTCCATCGCCGTTAAATCAATGGTACGCGTCAATTCCGGACCGGAGTTTGTATTTGCCGTTTCAATTGAAAAGCGGCAAACCATATTGCCCTCCTCCAGATAGGCTTTGCCCGAAGATTTTGTCGTATCGTTTTTCACATGGCTCGTCCAACGATCCGCCGGGATGACTGTTCCCTCCGCATAAGATGAAAAATCGTCGGACAAAATGATAATCGGTTCTTTCTCTTCTGCCGACGCAGGTAAATACACCATACAAAGTGCCAGACACAACAAAACTGCAATCATTTTTCTCATATACCATCACCCTTTTCAGAAAGTTCCATTTTTTGTATTTCTCTAAAAAAACTATACCATATAAAATCGTATAATACAATGCAATTTCGCATCTTTTATAACATTTTTGTAAAATTAGAAAGTTAGATTTTAAGAGATTGAGTGAGATTTCGTTAGATTTTAAGAGATTATGAAGCGTAAATTAAATTTTTTTAAAAAAGTTATTGACAATACAAAGGAAATGTATTAAAATAGACAAGCGACTGAAAAAAGAAGAATGAAAAGAATCAGGAGGAATTATCATGAGCACCACTATGGCAAAAGCAAATGAGCTGAACAGAAAATGGTACATCATCGATGCAACAGATAAGCCGCTCGGCCGCGTAGCAGCTGCAGC